>JABHDF010000023.1 GCA_018673175.1 Rhodobiaceae bacterium
AGAGCCTCGGCGGCCACCGCCTCATACAGCACTAATTTATCTATCTCGAAAGACGCCTCGGCCAGGCTCGCGGCCAAATCGCCCGCCTGATGGCGCCCCGCGATATGCAAAACCCGCTCGCCCTCGAGCGTGTCCCGCAAGCGGGTCACCAAACTGGCCACATCGCCTGCCGCTTGATGCACTGTCGGCCATTGCAATTTAGCCAGCGCCGCGCAGGTTTGCGGCCCCACCGCATAGGCTGGCTTGCTGGCCCATTGCGCATAATCGCGTTTATCGCGGAAGCGTGCGGCCATTGCCTTTACCCCATTGGCGCTGGTGAAAACCAAAGCCTGCACCGTGTCGGAGGCGGGCAGCGGCGTATCATTGGCCTCAATATGGATGGCAGGCGAAATGAGAACATCGTGGCCTTGGGCGGCCAATTGTTCGGCCAGCGGCACGGCATCGGCTGTCGGGCGCGTGAGCAAGAGGCGCATTAGCGCACCAAATGCGGGGCTTGCTCGCACAAAGTGGCGGCGAGGGCTTGCCCCATGGCGAAGGCGTCTTGGCGGTGGCCCGAGCTTGTGGCTTCTACGCCGTCTTGCCCGTCGTCGCTGAGCAGGCGCCCCTGCAAGCTAAGCGTGTCGCCTGCCAAAGTGGCATAGGCGGCAATCGGGGTGCGGCACGAGCCATCTAAAGCGTTTAGAAAACTGCGTTCGGCGGTGACGCAATCATGCGTATCGGCGCAATGCAGCGCGCGCAACCAGTCGAGCATGTTGGGGTCATCGCTACGGCACTGGACGGCCAAAGCGCCTTGTCCGGCGGCGGGAATGATTTGTGTGGGGTTGAGCAGTAAGGCGCCTTGCGGGGTGAGCGCCAATCGGTTGAGACCGGCGGCAGCCAGCAAAGTGGCTTGTAAACCTTGCGTCTCGAGGCGTTGCATGCGCGTGCCGACATTGCCGCGCAAGGGTTCGATTTGCAGGTCGGGGCGCAAGGCCAAAAGCTGTGCACCGCGCCGCAAGGAGGCCGTGCCAAGGCGCGCGCCTTGGGGCAAATCTTGAAGGCTTGAAAAGGCGAGCCCAGCGCGAGGCACTAAAACATCACGCGCATCCTCGCGCGGCAAAATCGCGCCCAGCGTTATGCCTTGTGGGCTAACGGTCGGTAAATCTTTCAACGAATGCACCGCAAGGTCGAGCGAGCCATCGCGCAAGCCCGCTTCTAATTCTTCGGTGAACAGACCTTTGCCACCAATCTCGGCCAATTTTCGGTCGAGGATTTGGTCGCCCTTGGTGATGATTTTCTCAAGCGCAATCGCGCCTTGCGACCAGCCATGCGCCGCGCCCAAAGCGTTGGCGACCATCTCGCTTTGGCACAGAGCCAATGGCGACGCACGCGTGCCGAGGAGAATTTGGCGCTTGGGGTCGGCTGTTTGCACTGGCGGTTCCTTTAAAATATTTAGTTGCAATGAGGGGGCGGGATGATGTCTATCGATTGTCCACCCCTCGGCTATCTCTGGTCTATCTCTGGCACGAATGTCGTTCTATAAGGGGTATATATAGAGCTATGGTGTCGGGCTGGCCATAATTTATTCGGCCTAATTTTAGGGAGAGTTTGCATGGGCACGCGCCAAATAACTGTGCTGGGGCTAGAATCGAGCTGTGATGAGACCGCAGCCGCGATCGTGCGCCTGACGCTGGATACCCAAGGACAATTGGCGGGCGCGGGCGAAATTATCTCCAATCAAGTCTTAAGCCAAATCGAGTTGCACGCGCCCTATGGCGGCGTAGTGCCAGAGATTGCTGCGCGCGCCCATATCACCCATATGGATGGATTGGTAAAACAAGCCCTTGAAGAAGCGGGTATGCGCCTTGCGCAACTCGACGCCATTGCTGCAACCGCCGGGCCAGGCCTGATTGGCGGCGTGTTAATTGGCCTGACCACGGGCAAGGCTTTGGCCTTGGCTGCGCAGAAACGTTTTATCGGTATCAATCATTTGGAAGGCCATGCGCTTACCGCTCGGATGACGCAAGGCGTTGAATTTCCCTATCTCTTATTGCTGGTGTCAGGCGGCCATTGCCAATTATTGGGCGTCACAGGCCTCGGGCAGTATCAAGAATTAGGCAGCACGATGGATGACGCCGTTGGCGAGGCGTTTGATAAAGCGGCCAAGCTTTTATCGCTCGGCTATCCCGGCGGGCCAGAGATTGAGCGATGGGCGCGAGAGGGCAACCCCGAAGCCTATCCGTTGCCGCGCCCGCTGATCGATCGGCATAATTTAGATACGGGGTCTGGCGCAGAATTGGCTTGCGAGTTTTCTTTCTCCGGATTGAAAACCGCGCTGCGCCAGAAAGCCGAAAAACTGGCCCCCCTGAAGGACACGCATGTGCGCGATTTAGCCGCCAGCTTTCAAGCCGCCGTGCTGGATTGTTTGGCCGACCGCACGCGCAATGCCATGCATGTGTTTCGGATGCTGCATAATTTATCGGGTGAAATTCCGCTGGTGGTCGCAGGCGGCGTGGCGGCCAATCAGGCTTTGCGCGCGCGCCTAGACATGGAAGCCAGCGCGCAAGGCTATGCGCTATGCGTGCCGCCGCCAGCTTTATGCACGGATAATGCGGCGATGATTGCTTGGGCCGGCGCCGAGCGAATGGCCAGTGCCGAGCGAATGGCCAGTGCGGAGTCAGAAGCGGACGCCATGGCGACCTCCGCCAAAGCGCGCTGGCCGCTTGCCGATTTATCCGCCTAAAACGCGCTCTATAATATTCGCCCGAAGGGCGCTCTATATTATCCGCCCAAAGGGCAGTCTATATAAAGACAAAAAAATAGCTCCGATGGGGGAGGACCATCGGAGCCTTTTTAGGCCTTTCAAAAAGGCCAGAATAAAGTCTTTGGGAGAAAGTCTTTATTCGTTGTTTCGCAAAATTCGTGGGAGGGCCGGGAGGAGGCCGTTAAACGATTGCGATGCCGGCGACAGAATGGGTGATCAAAGCCACACCATAAAGTGCCAAAACGGCGGATGCCAAAGCCGGAACAGATGTGATGCGGCGGATGGCTGTGAATGTTTGTGTCATAATCATGCTCTCTCTTTTGGTCTCAATTACATTTAACGGAAGCGAACTGGTTTTTCCGTCTCGATAATTATTATATAGCGCATGTGGAAACAAAAAACAATGAATATTCTCAATATTATTCATTATTTTTATAAATACTTCAAAATATCTCTATCTATCTGACTTTATTGTATAATTATGAAATCTGAGCCGCTAAAGCCCCGGATTTTCTCCAGAACCGGCTCTTTTTATTTAAAAAAATACGTTTTTTCTCGAAAAACCGTTTAGCGAAGCGTCAAAGAGGCGTCTTCTTCTGGAATTTCTGTCGCTGGCACGGGGGCGCCATCTTGCGCCACCATCAGGCCGCGCATCACGAGGCTCAAAACATGCGCCAATTCACGTTCCAGCTCTTCCAAAGATTGCTTGGTAAACACTTGCGGATAGCGATATTTGAGGGTCAGCCCGTGCAAGGCAATGGTGGTCGCTGGCACGCTATCGGTTGCGAACTCGCCACTGGCGGCGCCTTCGTGCAAAATCCGCTGGAACAAACGACGCTCGCGGCGCAGGCTTTCAATTTGAAATTGCGGCCGCTCGGCCACCACCACTTGCGCCAATTCCACCGTCTTCGGCTGGTTTTCCAACAGATGATAGGTGTGGCGCAAATCGGCAAAAATAACCTCTTCGAGGCGCTGGCGCGAACTGCGATACGGACAGGCCAGAACACTCTCTAAAACCTCCACCGCCGACAGCGCTTCGCGCCGCGCAATCTCTACCGCAATATCAATTTTCCCTTTGAAAAACCGATAAATATTGCCCGAAGACATGGCGCAATCATCGGCCAATTCGGCAATCGTGGTTTTGGGATATCCGTAATGGGCAAAGCGCTCGCGCGCCGCCACAAGGATTTTTTCCCGAATGAGATCTGCTTCAGACATGCTCACAAGGTAGCTAGGATAGAGTGAATAATCAACAAAATATTCATTCGTCACCCTGCGGCACCTTCGCCTATTTGTGCAAAACTTGCATCCCGAAGGCCAGACGGTTATGACCAGAAGAGTAGAAATTTGACGGAGACCTCCATGGCGGACGCACAACAAACAAAGCCCGCATCCCCCCAGCTCGCGCAAGCCGCCGTGTTGGGCGCAGGCGCTTGGGGCACCGCCTTGGCCGTCACGCTGGCCAGCCAACGCCGCGGCGCATCGGCAGCGCCGGTCAAACTATGGGCGCATGAAAGCAGCACCGTTGGCGCCATTAACACGCAGCACGAAAACAAAGAATTTTTGCCCGGCCTGACTTTGCCCGAAACCATTGTCGCCACCACAGCGCTGGCCGATTTGGCCGATAGCGAGATTGTGCTGATGGTCGTGCCAGCGCAATTCGCGCGGCGCGTCATCGCCGATATCGCGCCGCTCTTAAAACCGGACGCCAGCCTTGTGCTATGCGCCAAAGGGGTCGAGCGCGATAGTTTGAAATTCATGTCCGATGTCGCCAGCGATTATATCGACGAAGCGCAAATCGCGGTTTTATCGGGCCCAAGTTTCGCCGCCGATGTCGCGCGTGGTCTGCCCACCGCCGTCACGCTGGCCTGCACCGATGCAACGCGGGGCGCTTATCTTTGCGAGCAAATCGGCTCGGCTGGCTTTCGCCCCTATTTGTCGAGCGATGTGATTGGCGCCGAAATTGGCGGCGCCCTTAAAAATGTTTTGGCCATTGCTTGCGGTATCGTGGCCGGTAAAAAACTCGGCGAGAGTGCGCGCGCCGCCATTACCGCGCGCGGCTTTGTCGAGATGCAACGCCTTGGCACGGCGCTGGGCGCGAAGCCTGAAACCTTGGGCGGGCTATCGGGATTGGGCGATCTTATCCTGACTTGCTCGAGCGACACATCGCGCAATTTCTCGCTTGGCCGCGCGCTTGGCGAGGGCGCCAGCGCGGCGCAGGTTTTGGCGCAACGCAGCTCGGTTTCAGAAGGCGCGATGAGCGCTCAAGCCGTCACCGCTTTGGCCGCACGCCACGACTTAGAGCTGCCGATTTGCGCCGCCGTCGATGCCGTCTTATCGGGCGCGCTCGAAACCGATGCCGCCATTCATTCTTTAATGGCGCGCCCCTTCACGGCAGAAGTTGACTAGCGGGCGCGAAAGCCGAAATATATCGACGCGGGGCTTACAGGGCGCCGCATAAAGGAGAGCAAAATGTATTGTGTGATTTGTAAAGACAAGCCGAACCATGTGGACGTGCGGATGGAAAACCGCCCCGACCATGTGACCTATGTTTTGGCCGACCCAAACGTCAAAACCGCAGGCCCCTTTGTGGCCGAGGATGGCGAAACCATGATTGGCACTTTGCTAATTTTAGATGTCGCCACGCGCGCCGAGGCCGAAGCCTTTGCCGCCAAGGACCCGTATAATAAAGCGGGACTTTTTGAGAGCGTCGAGGTTATGCCTTGGAAACACCTCATCGGCGGCTTGGCTGACCCCAACGCCTAACCCACAAGAGAGCGGCAGGAACATAATATGGCATTTTGGTTGTTTAAATCTGAACCCAATACATGGGGCTGGGCCGACCAGGTCGCGCGTGGGGCCAAGGGCGAACATTGGGACGGGGTGCGGAATTTCCTCGCCAATAAAAACATGAAACAAATGCAGCTGGGCGACCGCGGCTTTTTTTATCATTCGGTCAATGAAAAGTGCATTGTTGGCACGGTCGAGATTATCAAGACCCATTACCCCGACCACACCGACCCGAAAGGCCGCTTTGGCATGGTCGATATTCAAGCCCTAGAAACGGCGACGCATCAAGCCACTTTGGCGGAGATTAAGGCCGAGCCAAAATTGGAAGAGATGATTTTGGTCAATAATTCGCGTCTCTCGGTGCAGCCCGTGCGCGCCAGCGAATGGAAGTTCGTATGCAAAATTTGTGGCCTCGACCCAAAACGCACCAAAGCCAATGTGGCGGAAAATGCCAAACCTTAAGACAAATCCGACCCCAAGCCGCATCGACATATGCGGCCTCGACGAAATGCCCGAACGTGGCGCCCGCGGATTTGAAGTGGCAATGCCCGATGGCGAGCCGCTGCATATTATTGTCTGGCGAGACGGCGAAGATGTGCGCGCTTTTGAAAATAAATGCCCGCACCTCGGCCTACCGCTCGAGACATTTCCCGACAAGTTTTTATCCAAAGATAGCCGCACGCTCATCTGCTCGGCCCATGGCGCGCGGTTTAACGCCGAGGGCGATTGCACGTCTGGCCCCTGCCAAGGCGACGCCCTCACCAGATTAGATATCCGCGTGGTAGCGCGCGATGCAAAACCAAGGCTTGTGCTGGAGGGGTCGGCTGGTCATAGTTAAACCAAGAGACACGAAACCTTCGGGGGGGGCAAGATGTCACAACAACAAGAACAAGATTTCTCGGCCGGACGCAGCGATTACGCGGTTCTGGGGTTGCTCGCTTTTATTAACGTCCTGAATTTTGTCGACCGACAATTGCTCGCAAGTTTTGCCAATTTCATTGTTCCCGATTTAGAGCTGAGCAATACCCAATTTGGTCTTTTGACTGGCTTTGGCTTCATTGTTTTCTATTCGTTCATGGGCCTATTTATGGGCGCGCTGGCGGATCGGGTAAACCGCCCTCGGCTGCTGGCCTTTGGCCTTGCGATGTGGAGCGCTTTGACGCTGGCCTCGGGCGCGGCGCGCGGCTTTGTCTCGCTGCTGATCCCGCGCATGCTCATCGGCATTGGCGAGAGCGTTGCCACGCCCACCTCTATGTCTATTCTGGCCGACCGCTTTCCGGCCCGCCAATTGGGTTTTGCGGCTGGGTTTTATTATCTTGGCGTGCCGGTTGGCGTGGCCATATCGCTTTTGATCGCAGGCTATTTGGGGCCCGCGATTGGATGGCGCAATTGTTTCTATTTGCTCGGCGGGTTAGGCCTCTTGGTGGCGATGAGTGTTTTGCTATTGCGCGAGACGCCCCGCAAAGGGGTGGTGCTAAAAGCGGATGGCGAGGTGGAGCGCATGGCGTTTCGCGAGGTTCTCGCGCTACTTTGGGATACGTTGAAAAACTCGCCCGCGCTGACATGTGTGATTGCCGGCGGCGTGGTGTTTCATTTTATTCTTGGCGCGGCCGCCTTTGACCAATTGTGGTTTGTGCAAGAGCGCGGATTTGAGCGCGCTGAAATTGCCGTCAAAGCGGGCTGGCTGGCGGCGGCTGGCGGAATTTTGGGAAATCTATCGGGCGGGCTTTTGGGCGACTGGTGGCAGTCTCGGTTTAAAACGGGGCGGCCGATGTTTCTCTTCTGGGCGGGCCTATTGCTGACCCCTTTCGGCTTGGCCTATCGGCTGGTGCCGGGCGACCATTTATTATTTGAATTGGGAATTTTACTCGGGTTTTTTCAGCTTGGGCTTTTTTACGGGCCAACGTTTGCCACTGTGCAGGAATTGGCGCCGGCTAAAATTCGCGCCACCGTGGTCGCGTTTTATATCCTCGTGCTGAACTTCATCGGCCTTGGCATTGGCATTACTGGCGGCGGCATTATGATCGATGCGCTGGCCAACAATGGTTATGAGAGCCCCTATACGGTGACGCTATTTGCTTTCACGCTTGTCTCTATGCTGGCGCTGCCGTTAAACTTTATGGCCGGAAAATTATACCACCGAGATTTAGCGCGCCTTCAACAACGCTCGCTTGCCGAAAGCTCTTAGCCGCGTTTATAGTGACCCCTTGGGACGCGAGGGAGAAAAGCGATGTCTAAATCTGGGTTGGATGAGTTAATTTTTGAAGTACCGGCAAAAACAGCCGCGGAAGCGCATATCGATGCGGCCAAATATGTGGCCATGTATGCCCAAAGCCTTGAAGACCCTGACGCGTTTTGGGGCGAGCACGGCAAACGCATCGACTGGATGACGCCCTATACCAAAGTCAAAAACACCCATTTCTCCAATACCGACGTCTCGATAAAATGGTACGAAGACGCAACCCTCAACGCTTGTGTCAATTGCGTCGACCGCCATTTAGGCACGCGCGGCGACCAGACGGCGATTATTTGGGAAGGCGATGAGCCGACCGAGGACGCGCAGATTACCTATTCGCAACTGCACGAAGAAGTCTGCCGCTTTGCTAATGTGCTGAAAGCGCGCGGCGTGCAAAAAGGCGACCGCGTGACCATTTATATGCCGATGATCCCCGAAGCCACTTACGCCATGCTGGCTTGCGCGCGCATTGGCGCTGTGCATTCGGTGGTGTTTGGCGGCTTCTCGCCGGAAGCTCTGGCCGGGCGCATTTTGGATTGCGAAAGCACCTGCCTCATCACCGCTGACGAAGGCGTGCGCGGCGGCAAAAAAATTCCTCTCAAAGCCAATACAGATGCCGCCCTTGAGCAGTGCCCAGATGTCACCACCGTGGTGGTGGTCGCGCGCACGCATGGCGACGTAGCCATGCACGAGACCCGCGATATCTGGTATCACGAAGCCAAAGCAGAAGTTTCCCCAGAGTGCCCGGCAGAAGAAATGAACGCCGAAGACCCGCTGTTCATTCTTTACACCTCTGGCTCGACGGGCAAACCAAAAGGCGTGTTGCACACAACTGGCGGCTATATGGTTTACGCCTCGATGACGCATGAATATGTCTTTGATTATAAACAAGGCGAGGTTTACTGGTGCACGGCCGATGTCGGCTGGGTGACCGGTCACTCGTATATCGTCTATGGGCCGCTGGCCAATGGCGCCACGACTTTGATGTTTGAGGGCGTGCCGAATTATCCAGACAACTCGCGTTTCTGGCAGGTATGCGACAAACATCAGGTGAATATTTTTTACACCGCCCCCACCGCTTTGCGGGCGCTCATGCGCGAAGGCGATGCGCCCGTCAAAGCCACCTCGCGCTCGAGCTTGCGGCTTTTGGGCTCGGTCGGCGAGCCGATCAATCCCGAGGCATGGCTTTGGTATCATCGCACCGTGGGCGACGAGCGCTGCCCGATTGTCGATACCTGGTGGCAAACCGAAACGGGCGGCATTTTAATTTCGCCCCTGCCCGGCGCCACAGATTTGAAGCCAGGCTCGGCCACGCGCCCGTTTTTTGGCGTACAGCCGCTTTTGGTGGACACCGAAGGCGACGAGCTGACCGGCGCCGCTTCTGGCAATTTGTGCCTTCGCGATAGCTGGCCCGGACAAATGCGCTCGGTCTATGGCGACCACAAACGCTTTATCGAAACTTATTTCTCGCAATACCCCGGCACTTATTTCACTGGCGACGGCTGCCGTCGCGATGAAGATGGCTATTATTGGATTACTGGCCGCGTCGACGATGTGCTGAATATTTCCGGCCACCGCTTGGGCACAGCCGAGGTGGAAAGCGCTTTGGTCTCGCATCCCCAAGTCGCCGAGGCCGCCGTGGTGGGCTATCCGCACGACATCAAGGGCCAAGGCATTTATTGCTATGTCACGCTAAACGCTGGCCTCGATGGCGATGACGCGCTGAAGGGCGAGCTGGTAAAATGGGTACGCAAAGAAATTGGCCCGATTGCTTCGCCAGACCTCATGCAGTTCGCGCCAGGCCTACCGAAGACGCGGTCTGGCAAAATCATGCGGCGCATTTTGCGAAAAATTGCCGAAGATGATTTTTCCAATCTTGGCGATACCTCTACTTTGGCAGACCCGGGTGTGGTCGATGATTTAATCGGCAACCGACAAAACAAAGGTTAGCTCTGCTTCCCTCAGCTTCCTTCAGCTTCCCTCAGGGGCACCAAGTGGCTCGCCGACCCCGATAGGGTTTGGCAAGCTGCGCCTCCAATAGGGCGCCCGATAATGTCTGGCTGGCTCCAGCTGGATCTGTCGTTTGCACCGTGCCCAGCACGCGCCCCGCATAGGTGCCATTGTGAATTTGGGTCAGGCTCAGCGCGTCTTGGCGCAGCCATTGGACAGCGAAGGCCTTGGCCTCGCGCGCCAATTTTATCTCGGCCGCGCATTTGCCTTTCATCTCTGGCGTGTCGACGCCCTTCAGGCGAATTTTCACATCTACCGTTTGGCCTAGCCAAATCGTCACGCGGGCGCGAAACGTATCGCCGTCGATGACTTTTAAAACTTTAAATTCAAACGGGCCTTCAAGCTTTTGAGCGGCACTCGCCGTGGCAGGAAAAGCCGCGCTCCAAGCAAGGCCGAGACTGAACGCAATCACAAAACAAACAAGGCGCATATTTTCCCCTCACGCAACTCATACTGACGAGGGGCAGGCTAGCGTGTTTTGCGGGGGCACCGCCAGTCACTCATGGTTGTAAAAAATGCGATTAAAAATCGGAAACAATACCGCCCTTTTCCCAATCGCCGTAGCGGGTCGGTTCGGGGCCTTCTTGGCCACCGCTTTCACTGGCGCGTTGGCGCACCACATGGGCGGCACGGCGTGCGGCAGCTTCTTCCAGCGCTTTTTGCTGAGCGGCATTTCGTTGCGACGCAACAAGTTTCGGGTCGAGGGGCGGAATTGATTTTTTCATATTAACAATATGGGGGCTTTACGAATGATTGCCAAGGTGGTGTAACCGCGACATGGTTTCGCAAGCAGATAATTCAAACGGTAAAAACGCCAACGCACCAAAGCGTGCCCCCGAAAAAGGCGGGCCCAAAAAAGGTGGCAGAGGCAAAGGCGACACGCGCCGTGTGGCGGGCGCCATGCTGGCAGCCATCACCCGCGGCAAAACGCTGGATGAGGCGCGCGACCGGCTCTCCGATTTGCCCGATAGCGAACGCAATCTAGCCGATGCCATGGTGCAAATGGCTTTGCGCCATTATGGCGAGATTAACGCGCTGACTTCCAAACATTTAAAACGTGCCCTGCCTTTGCGCCCGCACATCGCGCATGGGCTTTTGTGCATTGGCGTAGCACAATTGGTCTACATGAATGTGCCGGCCCATGCCGCCATCCATGAAACCGTGGCCGCGACCGGGCGGCGCGAGCAGCCTTTCCGCGGGCTCATCAATGCGGTTCTGCGCCAGATTGAGCGAGATATTCAAGCCGATGGGCCACCCAGTCCGACCCCGCTAGAAAACCTACCCGATTGGATGCAAGCCCGCTTTGAGGCGGCCTATGGGCGTGAGGCTTTGGACACGATTGTGACCCAACATACGCGCACGCCACCACTGGATTTATGTTTCAAAATGCCCGAAAAAGCGGCTGCTTTTGTAGCCGCCAATGACGGCGCCGAAGCCCTAAATGACACCCATGTGCGCCTCGAGCGTTCGGGCGATGTGCGCGCTTTGGACGGCTTTAAGGAGGGCGATTGGTTTGTCCAAGATGTCGCCGCCGGATATCCAGCGCGCCTATTGGACGCCGAATTAAGGCAAACGTCCACGCCCGAGACGCCCGCGACCGTTCTCGATTTATGCGCCGCGCCAGGTGGCAAAACCTTGCAATTGGCGGCGGCCGGCTATGACGTGACGGCTTTGGATATTTCTGCCAGCCGTTTGGCGCGGGTGAAAGAAAACCTCAAGCGCACCAAGTTGAAAGCCAATTTGGTTCGAGGCGATGCGCTGGATTGGCAATCGCCCAAGCAATTTGATGCGGTCTTATTGGACGCGCCTTGTTCGGCCAGCGGCACCATGCGCCGCCACCCCGACCTCGTGCTCAATCGTCACGAAGGCTATATCGCCAAATTGGCCGAGTTTCAGCAGCACTTGCTCGAACGTGCGACGGGTTGGGTCAAACCAGGCGGGTTTTTGTGCTATGCGGTTTGCTCGCTCGACCCCGAAGAAGGCGAGGCGCAAGCGCAAGCTTTTCTGGCGGCACATGATGATTTTCAGGTCGTGAGCCCACAAAACCTACCGGCGCATTTGTGCCACGAAAAAGCGTTCCGCTCGACCCCGGCCGACCATCCTTTGGCGCAAAGCCGGTACCTCGGCGATATCGAAAAAGGCGGCATGGATGGGTTCTTTGCCCAAGTGTTTCAAAAAACAGGTGCATAAAGCTCCCCAATCCAGCCCAAAAACTCCAACACGATTGCGAGCCCGCGCAAAACCCCCTACAAATAAGGGCTAGGCAAGTTTTTAAGGGTGCTAAGCATGAGCAACGTTAAGATTTCACCTTCCATTCTATCGGCTGATTTCGCCAAATTGGGCGAGGAAGTGGCCGCCATTTGCGCGGCAGGCTGCGATTTCGTGCATGTCGATGTGATGGATGGACATTTTGTTCCCAATATTACCATTGGCCCAGATGTCGTCAAAGCCATCAAGCCCCACGCTAGCAAGCCGCTCGACGTGCATTTGATGATTGCGCCTGTCGATACGTATATTTCTGCTTTCGCAGACGCCGGCGCCGATATCATCACCTTTCACCCCGAGGCGGGGCCCCATCCGCATCGCACCGCGCAGGCCATTAAGGCGGCTGGCTGCAAAGTTGGCGTTTCGCTGAACCCTGCGACACCGGTCAGCGTGCTCGATCATCTGATGGGCGACATTGACCTTATTTTGGTGATGTCGGTAAACCCAGGCTTTGGGGGCCAAAGTTTCCTGGAAAGCCAATTGGATAAAATCCGCACCCTCCGCGCGATGATTACGGCCTCGGGTCGAGACATTGAGCTAGAGGTGGATGGCGGCGTAAACCGCGAAAATGCGGCTAGTATCATCGAGGCAGGTGCCTCTATGCTGGTAGCGGGAACGGCGACATTTAAAGGCGGCCCCACCGCTTATGCCGACAATATAGCCGCTCTGCGGACTGCCAAGGGGCAGTAAATGGGGCGTGCACACCGGCTGACGATAGGCTTTGAAGCCTTGCGCGCCGATGCTGCTGCGTTTCGCAATAATTTGAGAAATACGTTTTTGCGGGTCTCCCCCGGACGCCGTCTCTGGCAGGGGCCGACGGGCACGGTGGCCTATGGCATTCCGCCTGGCCTGCGCCCGGGAAATCCGGCGCGCGGGGAAGCTTGGCTGGCGGGCGATTATACTTTGCCAGGCGCCATTGTTAGAGATAGCCGTGGCACAGATAATCATCTGCTGCCTTTTCAAATAAACCCGCCCAATGCCGAATGGCGCGACGGCTTGCATAGCTTCCATTGGCTGTGTGATTTGCTGGCCTTGCCAGACGCCACAGGCCACCAAATGGGCCGCGATATGATTTTGCACTGGGTGCAAGCGGGGTATATGGGGCGCAAAAAATTTATGGCGCCCCCTGTGGTTAGCCGTCGCTTGGCCAGATGGAATCTGGCGCTTGGGGTTTTGAAAGCGGGTTTTGATAGCCAAGAATTGGCCCGCATAAATGCCTGTTATACGCATCAAGCGCGCTGGCTGGCGCGGACCATTGGACAAATTCCTGACGGACCAGATCGCCTTGAAGCTGCCATTGGACTGACGCTGGCTGGCTTGAGCTTGCCGCAAGAGGGGCAGATTTTGCGCCAAGGCATGGACTTGCTTATTCGCGAATTACGCCGCCAAATTTTACCCGATGGCGGCCATATCAGCCGCTCGCCAGATATTCTGGTCGACCTTTTGGCCGACCTAATCGCCATTGAATCGGGCCTCGCCGCCCGTCAAATCGCGCCTCCCAACCTGTTCGCCATCACCTTAACGCGCATGCAAGCCATGGTACGCATGTTGCGCCATCGAGATAAAAGGCTCGCCGTTTTCCAAGGTGGGATCGAGTGCGATGTGCCAAGTTTGGAGGCGGTTCTACCTAAAAAAGATCAAACCCCCATGAGTTTTGCCCCAAAAAGCGGCTACCAGCGCCTAGATGCGGAGCAGACCACCGTTTTGGTTGATACCGGCGGCGAGATGAGCGGCCCGCATAGTTTGAAAAGCCATCCGGCTCCACTGGCGTTCGAAATGAGCCATGGCAGCGATCGGTTGATTGTGAATTGTGGCCCTAATTTAGTGCATGGCGCAGATTGGAAATTAGCGGCTCGTGGGCTGTCGGCGCATTCAACTTTGTCGTTTGACCAAGATATTAAAGACCCGTTTTTGCGCAGCGGCCATGCCGCGCGGCGCTTGGGGCCGCGGTTAAAGGCCGACGATTGGCAGGTAACGGCGCGGCGCGTCGAAGATAAAACCGGCATTTGGTTTGAAGCCAGCCATGGCATTTTTCTGGAAACCCATGGGGTGCGCCACAATCGTCGGTTGTTTATCGATGCGCGCGGCGAAGATTTTCGCGGCGAAGATTTGCTGCTTGCCGATATGAACCATGATGCAGCCGAGGGCGCCCCATTTCACTTGCGGTTCCATTTGCACCCGGAGGTAACCGCCAGCCTGCAAAGCGGCGGCGATGCGGTTTTGCTGCTAACCCCAAGCGGACACGGCTGGCAGTTTCGCACCGGCAATGATAGTCCGACCCAATTACGCTTAGAAGAAAGCGTGTATATGGGGCACAACGGCGTGCCCCAACGCAGCCAGCAACTTGCCATTCGCGGGCAATTGGGCCATACCGATACCCTGATACGCTGGGCCTTGCGATATGCAGGACGGCGCGGAAAACGCAGATCTTAGTAAAAGACGAAGTTAGGAAAACCCAATGTCTAGTTCCACCTCCCCTTCCAAGTCAGATGTAAAACGCATGACCCGCGCCCTGATTTCCGTGTCAGATAAAGCCGGCATTGTCGACTTCGCTCACAAATTAGCGGCCAAAGGTGTCGAGCTGGTATCGACCGGCGGTACGGCCAAATTATTACAAGACGCCGGCCTTGCTTGCCGCGATGTCTCGGAGCTGACGGGCTTTCCAGAGATGATGGATGGCCGGGTAAAAACCCTGCACCCCAATGTCCACGGCGGCTTACTGGCCATTCGCGATAATGACGAACACCGAGCGTCGATGCGCGAGCATGACATTCTGGCGATTGATTTGCTGGTGGTGAACCTCTATCCGTTTGAGGCCACCGTGGCGGCAGGGGGCGACTATGCGACCTGCATTGAGAACATCGATATTGGCGGGCCTGCGATGATCCGCGCGGCGGCCAAAAACCATAATGATGTGGCGGTTCTGGTCGACAATGAAGATTATGACGAGGTCTTAGCCGCGCTCGACGCAGGCGGCACAGATTTGCCATTGCGCCAGCGTTTGGCACAAAAAGCCTATGCGCGCACCGGCGCCTATGACGCAGCGATTTCCAACTGGATGGCGGCGCAACTCGATATTGATATGCCCCCCTACCGCGCGGTCGGGGGCAAGCTTCAGCAAGCTTTGCGCTATGGCGAAAACCCCCATCAGCAGGCTGGCTTTTATGTCGGCGACACGCCGCGAATTGGGGTGGCCACGGCCGAGCAGCTGCAAGGCAAGGCGCTGTCGTATAACAACATCAATGACACGGATGCCGCATTTGAATTGGTCGGCGAATTTGACGCCGCCCAAACCGCCGCTTGCGCCATTATCAAACACGCAAATCCATGTGGCGTTGCCACGGGTGCCACGCTGCCAGAGGCTTTCGCGAAAGCTTTGCGTTGCGACCCGGTCTCGGCGTTTGGTGGCATTATCGCCATGAACCAAACGCTGGATGCGGCCACGGCCGCCGCGATTACCGAAATTTTTACCGAAGTGATTATCGCCCCCGACGCCGATGCGGCGGCACGCGAAGTCATTTCGAAAAAGAAAAACTTGCGTCTGCTCATCACCGGCGGTCTGCCGGTAGCCAACGCCGCTGGGCTTTCCATTCGCAACGTAGCGGGGGGGTATTTGGTACAAAATCGCGACAACGGTCATATCGGCGAGGCCGATTTAACCTGCGTCACCAAACGCCAACCTAGCGCTGACGAGATGGCCGACCTCTTGTTTGCGTGGCGCGTAGCCAAACATGTGAAGTCTAATGCCATTGTCTATGTAAAAGACGGCGCGACTGTAGGTGTCGGCGCGGGCCAAATGAGCCGCCTCGACAGCTCGCGCATTGCCGCCCGCAAAAGCCAAGATGCGGCCGAAGCCTGTGGGGCGCAAGTGCCTTTGGCCCAAGGCTCCGTCGTTGCCTCGGACGCTTTCTTCCCCTTCGCGGATGGCTTGCTAAGTGCGGCCGAAGCCGGTGCCACAGCCATTATTCAGCCCGGCGGATCCATTCGCGATGACGAAGTCATTGCCGCCGCCGATGAAGCGGGGCTGGCAATGGTGTTTACGGGCATGCGCCATTTCCGCCATTAAGCTCGTCGTTTAGCCACATGTTTTTTGCGTGATTTTTTGCCAATTTTGCAAAATTGGGAAGGCTGTTAAAGCTTCTTTCCAATTGGCTTGAGCTTGGGTGCGAGAGAAAATTTTGGTCTGCATGGCACAGGCCTGGTCTTTGCGTTCCAACTCAATAAATATGGCCGCCAGTCCAAGCCGCGCGCCCATGCCAACGGGGTCATCGGCTGGCGTGCGTCGCGCCAGAGACGACAAAGCTCGGGCCGCCTCTATGCCCCGCGCATTGGCCTGCAAAGTGGCGGCACGCAAAAACCAAGCCGAGGGACGGCGCGGAAACTCGCTGGCTAATTTTTCAGCCAAGGGCAAAGCCGCTTCGGGTTGATTGCGCGCCAAATCAAAATCGATAAGGGTCTCTAATAAAACGGCGCGCGGGCGCCCCTGCAGGGTTTCTAATTCCTGGGTCAGCCAGCCATAGGTGGCGCCGAGGCGAGCCTGCGTTTGGGGCAACCTTAAATAGGCCTTCCAATGCGCCAAAAGGTAAGCGGCAGAAGCCTCATCGGGCGCTTCTAAAAGAGCGGTCAATCTTTCGCTGTCGTTTTGCGCAACCAGATACGCCAAAGCGCGCGGCACCAAGGGACGAACATCCCCGCCCGCCTCGACAAAACTGCCCCAAGCGGCGCCAAATTTAGGACTGCTCAAATCGGCACTCAACGCGATCTCAATGCCCGCGCGATGCACGGCCAATTGATTTCCGGCAATACACCCAGGCGGACACTCTACCCGCGTCCATAGCTGATAAAGGGTTATGGCGCCCCGCGCCGTAGCGGCCAGCTCGGCAGGGCTTTCTTGCTTGCGGCGCGCTTTGATGGCTTGCGCCAGCAGGCGCACACGCATGCCCAAAAACAATGGATAGGCGGCTGTGCCAGGGCCAATACCGGTGAGAATTTTATCGGCTTCAGCCCATTGCTTTCGCGCCGTGGCATCACGCGCCAAAACCACGCGCGCGCGCATCGCCAGCAAAACATCCAGCGCCGGTGGCGCCACAACCGTATCTGAGGAAACGGTTTGGTTTGGAATGGCCACGTCTTGGAACGCGCGCGCCAGCGTAATCATGGCGGCGTCTGGCGTTTTATCAAAAGATAATTGGGCCAAAGCGATTAATTTATTCAGTCGAGCCGCCGTGGCACTTGCTTCCGGCAACCCATCGCGCGCCGCCCAAAGATGTGCCACAGCACGTTTATACTCACCCAAATTTAATCGAGCCACACCCATATGATAATCAACCCGCCGCTTAAGCCCAACGGGCATGTACGAATGGAACGGTTTGACGCCCGCCCAGGCAGATACAATTTGCCCATATTTTTGCGACGCGAAAGCCCGACGCATCACGCGCAAAGAAAGGCCTGGTTCATAGTCCATGGCATCCAACAGCAACTGATCGCGCGCCACGATATCCAGCGCTGCGGTTAAGCTGTCGCCACCGCCTTGGAAAACGGGCCGCAAAAGCGCAATAATTTCGTCGGCGGAGCGCGTCTCGCGCATCGCTTGGCGAGCCAGCGAAAGTGCGTCGCCACTGGCAATCGGGCTAGAGCTAGGCGCGGTAGGCGGGGGCTTTTGCGTGTCGAATAAAGCCACGGGCGGGCGGTAATCTGGCGAGCGGATGCGGGCATAAAAATCATCCACAGCGCTTACGAAACTTGGGGCGCCGCCGCGTTTTAACGATTGCTGCAAGCGCTGCAAAGTTGAGATTGCCGTTGGCAAATCGCCCGCCTCAATTTGCGTCGTCGCCAATCCATACATGGCGCGCTGCACCAATACGGGATGTTTGAATTCGAACGTCAGGCCTTGCATCGCGCGCAGCGCCACGCGCATGGCCTGCGCTTTTTCTTGCGCCGAAATATGGCGCACCGCGGCGGCCAATTGCCCCCACGCCAAGCCATAGGCACCGGCCACGCGCAAAGCCTCAATGTCGCCCCATAAATCAGACGACAAAAGCGCTTCAAACGACAATTCATTATGGCGGACATTTTCTTCGGCAAGTTTTCGAAGGGCTGCCATCGTATCTGAAACTTGGCTCGCTTGGCGAACGAAGGGCGCAAGCTCTAGCGGCCCGAAGGCGCTGTCATAACACGCCTCCATGCCGATGGAATAGCCATCGGCGGCGGCGAGATAAGGTGCAGGGTTTTGGCCCAAGCCGGCGAGAATTTTTTCCGGCGCTTGCGTCAATAAAGCCGGCGGTGCCTCGCAACCGCGCGCGGCTCCTGAGACCATCGGGGCTAAAACAGCAAGCCAAAAAACCAGTCCTATGGCGCGGCTGTGTAAGGGGAAACCCATCTGCGCTCCTATTCCAAATTAGCCAAAAAGGGTGCCAGCTCGTCGTGGAACTTATCGTCGAAAATAAGCAGCGCCAGCGTTTTCATCAATTGTCGTTCGGCCGCCAAAGTGGCTGCCGTACCACCGCCCAAACGGGCTAGTCTTTTGAATTGGGGCATCGTGCCTTGCTTTAGCAAATCCGCCCGACCCGTCGACGCGACGCGCGCGCGACCCAACATCGCGCGATTGGCCTCGACCCGACTGTCGAGTAAGGACAAGCGGCCGCCGCGCGATTTCAGACGTTCGGCAATTTCAGCCGCCTCACCCGCTTCATGCGAATGCGGCGGTGCATCGCCGATGACAATCACCACCCGTTGCGCGCCGGGCCGCCACGCAATTTTGGTCTCGGCATCGCGCAAGGCTTGCGTCACCGCTTCTGGATAATCGCCGCCCCCGACCGCATCAATGGCCGCGATAAAATTTCGCGATTTCACAATATCAAAACTCGGCTGGGTGATGCGGGTCACAAATTCCAAATCATTGTAATCGCGATACGCAATAATGCCGAAGCGCGCCAAGGGCACGAGATTGCGAATATAAGTCGCCAATTGCTCCATCCGCTCGTGCACTTTTTTGTGTACCCAGACCATCGAGCCCGTGGCATCAATTGCAAACACCACATCAATGCCGGTCTTCTGCAGATGCTCGATATAGTCGGCAAAAGTTTCCGGTACGCCCGATATCAACCCGCCGCCTGGCAACGCGCGCTGCGTAACGGCGGCTGTGGGTAGCGGCATGGCCGGGGCAATGGCGGCCATATTGGCGTTGTCCATCATCAGGTCGTTAAAATCTGTGTCGAGTGGCACTTCCAATAGTTCAGATAAATCGAGCGCCGCTTCCGCCTCGCGAAAGGTCTCTGGCGGGGTTTGCGAATCCAGCGTCAGGTCTAATTCCTCGGGTCCCGCTTCGCCGGCCGAGATGACCACACTGTCTTGCTCGGCCCCGCTGCCGCGCTCGCCGCCGAAAAGCAGCAGTAAAACAAAGCCCACAGCCACAACATGCAAGATTGCGGAGCCAACCAAAAGCCCAATCCATACACGGCGCGGAACCCCTATGAGGCGCTTGCGCAATTGGCCTAACCAGCCGCTTTTCTGTGATTCTGGAATTGTTTTGCTGGTCATTTCGGGGACCCGTCGTATTGGGTTTTGAGACGGATTTCCCCGACGCCCGCCTTGGCCATAGCGGCGCGAAACGCGAGCAGTGGTTTGGCATGGGCGCGCCGGTCCGCAATCAGCTCGACCGGCAAGCCCTGTTCGACAATACCTGCCGATTTCACAAAATCGGCTATTTCGCCCAAAGTCACGTTTTCCCCCTCGGACAAGTAAAGCTTATCATCTTGCTTGAGCCAGATGGCAAAGGCCGCGCCCGTATAGGCGCTATCTTGGGTCGAGGTCGCCACCTCGATTTGTTGCGGGTGATTGGTGGTTGGGCGGCCCGCGATCAAAACAAATAGAATGAGCAGAAACACGACGTTGATCAGCGGCAGCAAATCAATCGATTTTAGGTCCCGGCGTTGGCTCTTAAGTTTCATTGCGCGCGCCCCCTAGAAATCAGCCAAATCAATATCAAACACATCGCGCTCTAACGTTATCGAGGCGGCCCCTGCCGCAACCAAAAGGTCGAGCGTGTCCGATACTTTTTGAACTTCGGCCGCGCCGGCTGGCATCAACACAATAAGTTGGTCGTCGTGGCGGGCGACTAAAGTGGCGACATCGCTGGCCAATTTTTCGGCGCTTATCGGAGCGCCATTCCATTGCAAGGCCCCTTGCGCGCTCAAGGTCACAATTGCTGGCTGGCTGGCGCTTTCACTGCCGCCCGTGCCACGCGGCGGCGCCAAACGGCTTTGCCCATAGCTCACAAAATCTGACCCGAGCAGAAAAAATAGCAGCAGCAAAAAAATCATATCGATAAGGGGCGTCAGCCCCATCATCGGGTTTTTGCGTCTCGCACGAGTGATTTGAAGCGCTTGCGACATAACAAAAAGGCAGCCTAAGCCTTGGCGTTGGAATCGCTGCGGACCAATATTTCAGTCAGCGCATCTTCCACCGTATCGCGAACGTCATCGACCGCATTGTTAAATATCGCCGCCAAAATGGAAAACGGCAAAGCCACGCCCAGCCCAAAGGCTGTGGTCAAAAGCGCCTCCCAAATGCCCGAAGCCAAAAGAGCTGTATCGGCGCCGCTGGAACCTTGGCCGACGCCTTGGAAAGCCACAATCATACCCAATACCGTACCCAGCAAGCCAAACAGCGGCGCCGATGCGGCGATAAGCTCGAGAACCCAAATGTTTTTGCTTAAGTGGCGAACCAAATATTGTGCCCGCCGCGCCAATTCCTCGCGCAAAATATTGGCGTTCATCGCACGGCCATGGGCTTGGGTTATCGCGTAGCCGATAAGCGGTGCGGCTGGATGCGCGTAATTATCTAGGCGTTTGGCGAGGCCATCAATTTTGCCGGCGCGATAATCGGCCAAAGCCGCGTCTAAGGACTGCGGGCGGTAAATATCCATCTGGTAGAATTGATAAATCTTGACCCCAGCCACAGGCAGCCCAACGGCGGATAAAAGGGCGATGACCCAAGTGACGAGACCGCCTTTGGAAAACAAAAGACCGAAAAAACCTGGACCCTGTGTGGGCGCCATCGGCGCACTCCCATCTTGTGCCCAACTGATGTCTGGCAGCAAAAGGCCTGCAATTATGAGGGCGCCAAAACTAGCGACTTGGGACAAGCGGGAGGGGGGTGTGGCATCGACTATGAACATAAGGGTCTCCTATTGAGGAAAACAGTAACGCAAAGAAAAAACGCCGCCAGCAAAAACTGACGGCGTTTTGAATATTTTTACTTCGACAGAAATTATAGAGCGCGGGCTACCAGCATGCGCATAATTTCGTTCGAACCGCCATAAATCCGCTGCACGCGAGCATCGGTATACATGCGGCTAATCGGATATTCGTCCATATAGCCGTACCCGCCAAAGAACTGCAGGCAATCGTCGATGACTTCGTTTTCACGCTCGGTACACCAAAACTTAGCCGCCGCCGCGCTGTTGGCGTCGAGCTTGCCTTCCAGCAGTTGGCTTAATAGCTGATCGACCATGGCGCGTGCCGCCATCCACGTGGCTTTGCATTCGGCCAATTTATATTGCGTGTTCTGATAGTCGAAAATCGAATTTCCGAAGGTCTTGCGGTCGCGCGTATAATCCAAGGTCAACGCAATTGCACGTTCCATGGAAGCGACCGCCTGATTGGCAATGACCAGGCGCTCGGCTGGCAATTGCTGCATCAGTTGGAAAAAGCCTTGGCCTTCTTCGCCGCCCAAAATATTGTCGGCCGGCACTTTTACGTCATCGAAAAACAACTCGGATGTATCGGCCGCATGCTGGCCCATTTTATCGAGGTTGCGACCGCGCGCAAAGCCTTGCGTGTCGTCGCCTGTTTCGACGATGACCAGCGAGATGCCTTTGGCGCCTTGCGATGTATCGGTTTTAGCAACCACCAAAACCATGTCGCAAGTTTGGCCATTGGTGATGAAGGTTTTCGATCCATTGACCAAATATTGATTGCCATCTTTCACGGCCGTGGTTTTCACCGACTGCAAATCCGAGCCCGTGCCGGGTTCGGTCATGGCAATGGCGCAAACCATTTCGCCAGAGGCCATTTTCGGCAGATATTTTTGCTTCTGCTCTTGGGTCCCGTAAGCGAGGAAATAATGCGAGCAGATAAGCGAGTGCACCGACTGGCCCCACCCCGCCACGCCAAGGCGTGTTTGCACTTCGGTGAGAATGGCTTCATGGCGATAATCGCCGCCGCCGCCGCCATATTCTTCCGGAATCGATGTGCACAACAAACCTGCTGCGCCCGCTTTGGTCCAAGCATCGCGATCGACGATACCTTGTTTGGTCCATTTGTCGGCCAGAGGCACGAACTCATTGGTCATGAATTTACTCGCCGCATCTTCAAAGATGGTGAGGTCTTCTGTCATCCAAGGGGATGTGTAATTTCCAAGCATACGTAGCTCCCATATATATCTGAGGAGATGTTAGCCACAGCAGGCGGCCTCGCGCAAGCCTGTTGTCTGCGACATTTACTGCGAGGAAACGTTGTTAAAGCTGCATAGTTTTATTGTAGCCGCCGAGCCTGACCCGCCCAATCAACTCATAGGTCGCCGCATTGGCAATCATATGTTGGGTCATGGTTTCACTGTCGCGCAAGCGGCGTTGAATGGCACTGGTTTTATAGACCGATGTGCCGCCAGCTAAATCATGAACTTGGCGCACCACTTGCACGCAAACGCGCACCGCATGGGTCGATATCAGCCGCAAATCTGCGCGTTGTTCGGGGCTTATCTCTTGGCCGCCCTCTACCGCGTCCCAGGTTTCGCGCAATGTTTGCCAATAAAACGCATCGGCGCTGCGCCATAAGGCTTCGGCCTCGGCGAGCGCCGCTTGCACCCCGCTGCGTTCGGCTAGCGTACGCGCATTGCCCATCGGTTTTTTGGCACTCGCCAGTTGAATAAAATCATCGAGCGCGGCGCGCGCATTGCCCAAAGCCACCGCGCCCACGCCGGTCGCCAAAAATCCAAAATAAGGCATTTTGTAAAGCGGGTCGTCAATCCAAGGCGTGTCGGTGGCGATGGAATAGCTATGGGCCACAGGCACGCGTATCTGGTCGACCTCTACATCGCCCGAGCTGGTGCCGCAAAGCCCCATCGTGTGCCATGTGTCGTGAAAAATAACCTGCTCGCGGGGGATCATTAAAAGCCGCACGCTTGGCTTTTCGTCTTCTGGGGCCTGCGCCAAACAGCCCAGCCCAAGGTAATCTGCATTGGCCGAACCCGACGCCCAAGCCCAGCGCCCCGACACAATATAGTCATCGCCATCTTGCAGGGCGCGACCATTGGGAGCGAAAATTCCGCAGGTAATGCGGCTGGGGGCGGCAAACATCGATTGGCTGATTTCGCGGTCTATGAAAGCCGAGCCTAGCGCTGCGGTAGCGCCAATCATGCTCACCCAAGCACTGGCGGCATCGTGCATCGCCAAAACTTGCAGGCGCGCATTGCCCTGCATTGGCGTCATTTGTGCCCCGCCAATGGCTTTGGGCACGAACATAGAAAACATGCCGGCATCGGCCAATTGGCGCGCCAGTTCTGGCGCCAAAGCGCGCGCCGCTTCGGTGGCCTCCGCACTGGCTTGTGCGGCGGCGCAACTGGCGGCAAATTTTTTGTCTTTTTTAAACTCTACTTGTTTGTCGGCTCGCGCGGTCATAGGTGCCTCTCCTTTTTTTAAGGCTTGGTTTTTTTCGAGTTTGTCGAAAAACCAACGGCAAATCAACCAACAAACAGCTAGGCGATATCAATATAGACGGGCGCATGATCGGAGGGGCGTTCCCAGCCGCGGGCGTCGCGCAAGACGCCATAGTTTTCCACCGCATCCGATAAGTCAGGCGTTACCCAAATATGGTCGAGGCGGCGACCCTTGTCGGCCGCGTCCCAATCTTTCGCCCGATAGCTCCACCAACTATATAATTTTTCTTCCGCTGGCACGAAGCGGCGCGAGACGTCTTCCCAATCCAAAGTGGATTGCAGCTTGGCCAAAGTCTCAATTTCAATCGGCGTATGGCTGACGACTTTTTGCAACTTCTTTGAGGACCAAACATCATGCTCGCCTGGGGCGATGTTTAAATCTCCCAAGAGAACCGAAGCGGGCGCGTCTTTTTGTTTCGATTGGCGTTTGAAGTTCTTGGTCATCTGCGCCAAAAAATCTTGCTTGTGACCAAATTTCTCATTTATCTCGCGATCGGGTTCATCGCCGCCCGCGGGCACATAAAAATTGTGAATGGCAATCGGGCGGCCCTTATGCTCGATGGTTGTGTGCATATGGCGGCCATCTTCTTTGCCACAATAATTTACATAGCTCTGCTCGACAAAAGGCAGCCGCGAAAGCGTGGCGACCCCGTGATATCCCTTGATGCCGTTTTTCGCGATGTGGGGAAAGCCTGCCTTGGCGAAGGCCTTTTCGGGAAAGCTGTCGTTCGGACATTTGGTTTCTTGCAGGCAAATAACATCTGGCTTTAGCTGCTGGATCAAATCCAGCACGAGGGGTTCGCGCAAGCGAACCGAATTAATATTCCAGGAGACAATCCGCATGTTCGTAAAATCCTACTTTGTAAATCGTTTCTAGATTAAAATAAATTAAGCGTGCGCCCGGTCAACGCCAAGGGCCAACGGCCGAGCTCAAATAGCCTGTAACGCAGCATAAGCGGGTGGTTCAGGGCTTCTTCGCCAGCTTCCATATCGTCTAAATTGCCCGCTTGAACGGCCGCCACCACCAAAGCCAGCGCGCCGCCATGCGCCGCTTGTTGCGCAGCCCCCACGGCCAAGTCGCGAATGGTATCGGGCAATTCATCGGCCATCATCAAGGCTTCATCGATAAGCTCGGGCAAGACCTCCGCCAATTGCGCCGATAAATGCGCCAACATAACGCCCAAACCTTCTTCGCTGACGCCCGTCAAGGCCTCTTCCATAAGGCCTGCGCGCAATTGCTCCTCAACCTCCCAAGCCTCCGTA
The DNA here is from genome assembly GCA_018673175.1 of Rhodobiaceae bacterium. Lineage (GTDB taxonomy): Bacteria > Pseudomonadota > Alphaproteobacteria > RS24 > RS24 > UBA8337. The sequence continues at coordinate 25,026 of JABHDF010000023.1, forward strand.
TTGAGGTCGAGACTGGCCGAGGCATCTAGCGCATCGTCCCAGTTCATCACGCCAATGGCATCGGCGTCTGGAAAGCCCAACATGTCGAGGTAGCTGCGAGCCAAATAGGCGGTTTTTTCGTCTATCGGGTCGCCCAGCTCGGAGAACCAATTGGCGCGCACGGCGCGTTCGGCAAATTCGCGCACGGCCGAGAGCACCGGAATTTCACTTTCCAGCGCCATAAGGTTTTCGGCATCGGGCTGCCATTCATCGGTATCACTCATAGATTTATTATTTCTCGTCTGGCTCATCATAGTCGATGGTGAAAACCGATGCGTCTAATTTGTCGGTCGGCACAATCTCGGTGAGGCGAACTTGGGTCACTAGGTTTTGCACATCGACCAAGCGCCAAGCATAAAGCGTTAAATTGGAACGGGTAAAATACAAAGTCACTTCGCCAGGCAGGTCGCCGCTGGGGTCTTGCAAGGTCAAGGCGATGGTGGTGCTTGTGTCCTTGCGGGTGCGCACCATGGCGTCCCTTATGCCATCGCGCACCGCTTGGCGCAAAACCGAAAGCGGGGTCAAGCTCACGGGGAACCAATTGGGTTCTCCGCCTGGTTTTTCTTGTACCGCCACAAATTTGCCTTTGACGGTCACGATAGAGCCGCCCTGGTTTTCCCCTTCATAGGCGAAGCGCAAGCGGGCGGGCCATTGCATAAAATAAGTGCCGCGCGCGAGCTGGCCATTGGGCAGGCTCTGCTCAAAGCGCCCGCTTTGCGGCGAGATATTTTTCAACGCCACATTAATCTCACTCAGAGGCACAAGCGCTTGGGTCTCTTGCGCCGACAGCGGGGCCCCCATCGAGCTCAAAAACCCAAAGGCAAAAGCAAGCCAGAGGCGCTTTCTTATGGAACGAGAGAAACCCATCAGTGCTTGCTCACCAAAATTTCACGTTTGCCAGAACCGTTCGGCGGACTGATAACGCCTTGCTCTTCCATCTGCTCGATAAGGCCCGCCGCTCGGTTGTAGCCAATTTGCAGGCGCCGCTGCACATAAGACGTGGAAGCGCGCCCATCCCGAGTGACGATAGCCACCGCTTGATCATAAAGGCTTTCGGCGACGCTTACCTCCCCATCGGGGATGTCTTCTGACTCTTTGGTAACTTCCTCGAGATAAAGAGGCTCGCCTTGTTGTTTCAGATAGCTCACAACTTTTTCGACCTCATCGTCAGAAACAAAAGGCCCATGCACCCGCTGCACCCGACCCGCGCCGCCCATGAACAACATGTCGCCTTGGCCCAAAAGCTGCTCGCCGCCTTGCTCGCCCAGAACCGTGCGACTGTCGATTTTCGAGGTCACTTGGAACGAAATTCGGCTTGGAAAGTTGGCTTTAATCGTGCCGGTAATCACATCCACCGAGGGGCGCTGGGTGGCGGTAATCAGATGCACACCAGCCGCGCGCGCCATTTGTGCCAAGCGCTGCACCGCGCCCTCAATATCTTTGCCCGCCACCATCATCAAGTCCGCCATCTCGTCGATGACCACCACAATGAACGGCAAGACTTCGGCTTCAATGACCTCTTCTTCAAACATCGCTTCGCCGCTTTCCGGATCAAAACCGGTTTGCACGCGGCGCGATAATGGCTCACCGGTTTTTTGCGCTTCGCGCATTTTATCGTTAAAGCCCTCGATATTACGCACGCCAATTTTGGCCATTTTGCGATAGCGGTTTTCCATTTCTTGCACGACCCATTTCAGCGCCACCACAGCCTTTTTCGGCTCCGTGACCACCGGCGCCAACAAATGCGGAATACCGTCATAGACCGACAGCTCGAGCATTTTCGGGTCGACCAAAATCAATCGGCATTCGGCTGGCGACATGCGGTAGAGGATGGATAAAATCATCGTGTTGATCCCCACCGACTTACCCGAGCCCGTGGTGCCCGCCACCAAGAGGTGAGGCATTTTTGTGAGGTCTGCCATAACCGGCGCGCCGCCGATATCTTTGCCCAGCGCCATGGTCAATTTACTTTTGCCATTCTCGAAATCCGTGCTCGATAATAATTCGCGCAAAGACACCAGCTCGCGTGTTTGGTTTGGCAATTCAATACCGATGACATTGGCACCCGGCACGGGTGCTACGCGAGCCGAGACGGCGCTCATGGAGCGTGCGATATCGTCCGACAGGCCAACCACGCGCGACGAACGAACGCCCGCAGCGGGTTCTAATTCATACAAGGTCACCACGGGGCCCGGGCGCACTTTGCCGATGGTGCCGCGCACGCCAAAATCTTGCAGCACGGTTTCCAACATACGGGCGTTGGCCTCGAGCGCATCTTTGCTGAGGGTGCTGGCTTGACGCGGCGGCTTATGCTCAGTCAGCAAGCGCAAAGGGGGCAATTGATATTTACTGGTTTTCTCAAACGCCAAACGCGGTTGCTGTTCGCGCGTCGCGCGGCGGCCTTTTTTGGGCGCAGGCTTTTTATCGGTAACTTCGACCGCAGGGCCATCTGCTGTGTTGGCATGCGGGTCGGCAAATGGGTCGGGCGTTACAAATGTTTCTGCGTCTAAATCAGCGTCCCTATCTGGCGCCGATTTCGGCGGCACGCTGGTTTGCGTTTCTAGCTCTAAACTAGAAATTTTGGATTTGGAAAAGCGCGCGCCAAGAGCCGAACCCAACCCCGTCAGGCGTTTGGAAACGCTCGGGCCCAGGGTGGCGAGTTTGGCAAATAGCTGGTTTGGTTGGGGCTTGGGACGCAACAAAAGTTTGGCCACACGCAGCAAGTCTTTGCCTGCCAACAGTCCCCACGCCATCACCGCGCGGGTTAACCCGCTGGCATAAATGGCCAGCACAGCGGCGACAAACCCGAACAGGCTCGCCAAAACCAGCTCCACAGTTCGGCCGGGATAATAATTTAGAGCCGCCAAAAGCATCTCTACCCAGGCGCCCATAAGCTGCCCGAAGGCACCGCCGTGAAACGGATCGTAAGGCGAAGCCTCGCGGCCGATGAGCGCGAAAGTGAGAGCCATCAATAAAGGCGCGCCACACGCGGCGAGGAAGCGCAAATTAGGGTGCGTGATATCAACGCCGCACAATTGACGAGCGGCACGCGCGCCGACCGGCAATAAAACCAACCATGCCGCGTGGCCAAGGCTTTGCATGATCAAGTCGGCCAAAAAGGCGCCAGATGTGCCGAGCCAATTATTGGGGGTTTGGTTGTTGCTGGTGTTTAGGCTGGCGTCTTGGGCATCAAAACCCAAAAGGGCCAGGCTTACGTAAGCCACGCCAACCAGCGTCAAGCTAGCCGAAACCCGAAGCCATAGAACGGCCACGAGGCGGCGCAAAAAAGGCCCTAAGCGTTGGCGAAAATCTTGCAGTCGGCTCATTGGGCTACCTCTTGTTGGGGGTGCGCATCGAGGCACGCTTTCACCTTAGGCAAGGCCGTTCGAGTTTCCTCTAAAGAGGCCACCAAAGCGAGCCGCAAATAAGGCGTGCCAATATTCTCGCCCGTGGGGCTTGGCTGGGTCAGATAAGCGCCGGGCAAAACCCGCAAGCCAGCCTCGCGCCATAGTGTTTGGGTGGCGCGCTCGCCATCGCCGACTTTCAGCCATAAAAAGAACCCGCCTTGGGGGCGATAAAATCCATAGCTGCTGCCAAAAACCTGTTCGGCAACATCTAATTTGGCCCGATAGGCCGTGCGGTTTTCGTGCACATGGGCATCGTCGGCCCACGCCAGAGCGGCCGCGTTTTGAACGGGCAAGGGAGACTGCGGGCCCGCCACCATGCGTAATTTATGAAACCGCGCCATGACGCTTTTGCCGCCCGCAACGAAGCCCGAACGCAACCCCGGTAAGTTGGAGCGTTTGGACAAAGAGTGGAACACCATCACAGGCGCGTCGTCATCTTGCGCTTCGGCCATAATTTCCAGCATAGAGGGCGGCGGGCTGGTCTCAAATTCGGTGTCGTAAATCTCGCTATAACATTCATCGACCAATAATAAGATGTCGTGTTTTTTGGCCAGCTCATAGGCGCGGCGAAGATAGGCTTTGTTGGCAATCGCCCCTTGCGGATTGGCGGGCGAGCATAAATAAAGCGCGCGCAACCGAGATAAAATCTCCGGCGTAAGGCTTTCCAAGTCTGGCAAAAATCCAGTTTCGGCCGGCGCATCCAGATAAAGCGGGCTTGCCCCTGCCGCCAGAGCCGCACTGGCATAGACTTGATAAAACGGATTGGGCATAGCCATTTGACCTTGCGCTTTGAGCGGCGCAATTTGGGCTGCCATGAACAGCCCCTCGCGGGTGCCATTGAGCGGCAAGATTTGCGATGGCTGATCTAACAGCCCCGTATTTAGGTCGAGGTGAAAGCGGCGCGATAGCCAGCCTTCCACCGCGGCGCGCCAAGCTGGCGTGCCGCCGATCGGGGGATAGCGACCATAGTCCGCCATATCGTTTTGCAAAGCCTGCAACACAAAGGCAGGGGGCGCGTGTTGGGGTTCGCCAATGGCCAGAGAAACCGGCGCACCGCCTGGCTCGCACCCATCCAACAGCGCTCGAAGGCGCGCGAAAGGGGAAGCGGGGAGGGCATCGAAGGGCCCATGGGACATGTCGTCTCTCCAAAAAGAAACCCGAGCGGCGCTTTTCGCCCCACTCGGGTTTGTTCGAATCAGGCGTCCCTACACTAACCCAGCCCCGTCACGCGGGTCAAAGGGCATAAGTTAAAGAGCGCAAAAGACGCGGCTTGAAAACCGGCAGTTTAACCGCCAAAACCAACTTCTGGATTGGCAGCCACTTTATGGATCGATAAGTCTGCGCCTTGGCGCTCTTCTTCTTCGCTCAAGCGAATGCCCATGGTGCGCTTCAAAAGACCGTAAATAATGGCGCCACACAGGGCGGCAAAAGCACAGCCCGCCAAAGTGCCAATGATTTGCGAGGCCAAGCTTACCCCGCCCAAGCCGCCAAAGGCTGCCTGACCGAAAATACCGCAAGCCACACCGCCCCAAGCCCCGGCCAAACCGTGCAAGGGCCAGACGCCGAGGACATCATCAATTTTCAGTTTTTCTTGGCAAAAAATAAAGGCGTAAACAAACAAGACACCCGCAATCGCTCCGGTCGCCAAAGCGCCCGCAGGATGCATAATGTCAGAGCCCGCACATACCGCAACCAGACCTGCCAAGGCACCGTTGTGAACAAAGCCCGGATCGCCTTTGCCAAACCATAGCGCGGCCAACAATCCGCCAACCATCGCCATGAGAGAATTTACCGCAACCAGACCCGACACCCCTTCGAGGGATTGCGCCGAGACCACGTTAAAGCCGAACCAACCGATGCACAGCAACCAGCTGCCCAAAGCCAACCAAGGGATGGAGCTAGGCGGAAACGGGCGACCCTTTGGTCCATAGCGCCCAAGGCGCGCGCCGAGCAAAATTACCGCCGAAAACGCCAGCCATCCGCCGACCGCGTGGACCACAACCGAGCCTGCGAAATCATGGAACGAGGCGCCGAAACTGGCTTCCAACCAGTCTTGAAAGCCAAAGTTGCCATTCCAAATCACCCCTTCAAACAACGGATAAACCAAGCCGACAATCGCCGCCGAGGCCAACAGTTGGGGGCCGAATTTAGCTCGCTCAGCAATGCCGCCAGAGATAATGGCAGGAATGGCCGCCGCGAAAGTGAGCAGGAAGAAAAACTTGATAAGCGAGAGGCCTTGTGGGCCATAGCTGCCATCGCCCGACGCGCCGCTGATGGTGGCGGCGGAAGACATAAAGTCGACACCATAAGCCACCGAATAGCCGACGAAGAAATAGGCCAGCGTCGACACGCCAAAATCAGACAAGATTTTAACCATCGCATTGACTTGGTTTTTGCGGCGCACAGTGCCAACTTCTAAAAAAGCAAAGCCCGCGTGCATCGCGAAGACAAGTATCGCACCCATAAGAATAAAAAAGACGTCGCCGCCAACCAGATTGTTTTCCATTACAGAACCCCCAAAGATATATCTGCCATATTTATGCAATAAACGTGCCAAATAGGTTTGCGTCGCCTCTGCCCCCTAGATGGCGCCACAAGCCATGGCTTTTCTTAGTTATTTTTAGCTATTTGCCCTAATTCTAGGCGCCGCACCTGTGGCTGCCCATTATTTAGGCAGGTGACGGTCGCTTTACAGGGCTAGACGGGGGCTCGGTTTTTTGGCACTGTCGCGCGATGAAATCACCCGCGCCTTCCGCTTCTGCGCCCGCCGCCTCGCCTCAAGAGCCATCTCTGGAGACCCTTCCCTTGCTTGTGCATGGTGGCGGCAATAGCGCCAAAATAACCGCCCTTTGTTTGGCCGCGGCTGGATTTGGCGTCGCCCTGCATGATGCGCCAGCGCCAAATTTACCCGACTGGCAAAGCGTTTTGGCGCTTAGCCCTGCCTCGCGTCGAATGCTTGAGACGCTGGATATTTGGCAAAACCTAGATCAGCCCAGCGCGCCGATAACCGACATGCAAGTCTATGCTCGCGCCAGCGATATTTCGCCAGACCCCTTATTGTTTCCTGCCAGTCTTGGTTTTGGAACGCCCAAAGACCCAAACAACCGAGCCGGGGAAGCGGTTGAAGTTCTGGCCCATATCACCAGTCTGTCCAGTCTTGGGCGCGCGGTATCTGGCGCCTTAGAAAAACAAATTCAAGACGGGCGCATCCGACGTCTGACCGCACCGATTGTCGATTTTTCTCCGCTCGATAAATTGGCCACCCTAGCCGACGGCACGCGCGTGAAAACACATCTTCTCATCGACACCCAAAAATCTGCGACGCCTTGGCGGCAAAAAGCGGCGGCGCGTCCGCTGCGCCACAATTATCAAGCCAGTGCTTTGGTTGGGCAATTGCGCCGCGACCGCCCGCACGCCAATCTGGCACAACAAATCTTTTTGCCCAGCGGCCCGCTCGCGCTTTTGCCCCTACCCGGCGAGGCGGCGCAAAACGTCGCCATGGTTTGGTCGCTGCCCAAAGCGCGCGCCGAGGCTTTGGCTCAGGTAGACCCCGCCCTTGTGGCCCATGAATTACAAAAAGCCACGGATGGCCGCTTTGGCACTTTCGCCGTTGAAGGCGCCTTGGCGGTGCAAGATTTACATTTGCAGCTAGCAGAAAATTTTGTCGACGGCCCCGTGGTTTTGCTGGGCGATGGTGCCCATGTGGTGCACCCGCTGGCCGGACAAGGGTTTAATTTAACTCTGCGCGATGCCAGTCTTTTGGCCGAGGTTTTATACGAGACCCGCCAACTCGGCTTGGCTGTGGGCGATGGCGCCATGTTGGACACTTATGAAAAAACCCGCCGCGCCGACGCTAAATTAACCGCCGCCACAACGCATGGGTTGGCAAATTTATTTTCCGGGCCGATGGCAAAATTAGCCCAGCTGGGCCTGGCCATCACCGGGCAACGCGTGTCGAAAGACGCGAGCTTGCGCGAGCAAATGAACGCACAGGCCAATAGCGGCCTGAGCGTCACCGAACAAGGGCAACCCATGGCGCGGCTGATGCGTGGCGAAAAATTTGACGCCTAGCTGTTTAGGATGAAATTTTGCGGGCTTCTTCCGGCAACATAATGGGAATGCCATCGCGCACGGGAAACGCCAAATTGGCATCTTTGGAAATCAACTCATTGGCTTTGGCATCGTAAGATAAAGGCCCATGACTGACCGGGCAGACCAAAAGCTCGAGAAGGCTGGGGTCTAAGCTGGCTTGCGGCTGGGTATCATCACTCATCGTCTGTTCCTTCATGTGGCGGCTCTATTGCACCGAATTATCGTTTGACCCGCCCGATTGGCCGAGCTGGGCCAGTACCATTTCGGTCAGCGCGATTAATATTTCTGCGCGCTCGCCCAAAGTGACGGCTTCTAACATGGCCTGTTTTTCTTGCGGGCCATAGGGGCTGATAATGCAAAGGCTATTAACCAAGGCTTCATTGCCCGAACTCTCGATGGCTTCCCAATCAGCTTGCATGCCATTTATGTCGAGATAGCGACGCAAGACATCTAGCACGCCATCGCGGTTCACATCAAAGCTGCCCACTTCGGAGACCAAATCGCTTTCATAGGGTTTGTAATCGGCTTTGATTTGGCGATAGGGGGTCATCACGTCCAGCTCTTGCGCCACGCGAAAGCGGGTTACGCCCGTCAAAGAGACAATAATGCGCCCCTCGTCGGTTTCGCTAAAAGACGTGATGCGCCCAAGGCATCCCACTTGGGTCAGCGGCGGCTGGCCGTCATCTTCTTGCGGCTCCAGCGGTTGCAAAATGGCGATGAGGCGACCTTTGCCGAGCGCGTCTTCAAACATTTTCAAATAGCGCGGCTCGAAAATATTCAGCGGCAATTGCCCGCGCGGCAAAAGCAAGACGCCCTCAAGCGGAAACACCGGAAGGGTGTCTGGCAGCTCGTCAGTAGACTCATAAGTTTGCGACATCACGTCGGCCTTTCTCGCGTGCGATAGCGCCCGCGCCCAATGGATTAGCTAAATAAAATAGACGATAGACGCCGCCGCGCTGCGACAACCAAAGCATCTGTGGCGCCATAGGCATCAAATAATTCAACCAATTGCTTGCGCGCAGCTTCTTCGTTCCAAGCCCGGTCGAGCGCAATGCTGTCCAGCAAAGCCTCCAACGCCAATTCGCGCTGGCCCGCCCCATGATAGGCCAAAGCCAAATCAAACCGCGCTTGATGGTTTTTTTCATTCTGTGCGACCGCTGCCAACAGAGGGGCAATCGCATCCTCCGCGCCGGCTTCGCGTGGCTTGTCGGCCATTTTTATCTCCAGCGCCAAGGCCGCTCGCGCGGCTCCCAGATCTGGGTCATTATCTTGCGCGCCCGCACCCGACAGGGCGGCTTGGGCGGCGGCAATTTTTTCTGCAGCCTCGGCGGAGGAGGCCAAATGGGCCTGTGCCAGACCGGCCATGGCTTTTACATTTTCAGGGTCTTGCTCGAGCGCGGCGGCATAACATTCCATCGCGTCATCAAGTTGGCCGGCGGCCAGGCTGTCGGCGGCGGTTTCGAGCAGAGCTTCCGCTGGCGAGGGGCCAAGCTCTCCATCGAGGTTTTTTTCGATGAATTTTTTGATGTCGCTCTCGGGCAGCGCGCCCATAAATCCGTCGACGGGCTGGCCATCTTTAAACGCAAAAACGGCGGGAATGGATTGCACTTTTAATTGCTGGGCAACCTCTGGATGGTCATCAATATTCATTTTGGCGAGGCGTATTTGGCCATCGGCATTTTCGGCCAACGTTTCGAGAACTGGCGTCAGCTGTTTGCACGGCCCGCACCATGGCGCCCAAAGGTCCAGCAGCACCAATTGGCTTTGGCTGGCTTCGATAACGTCCGCCATAAAACTTTGGGTGGTTACCTCAATCACGGCGCTCGTGTCAGCGGCCTGAAGCGGGCTTTGTGTTTGTGTGGGCGTATCCATAAAGCTTCCTATTTTTCGCGTTTCCCATGAGCCCCAAAAGAGCGGGGAACCGCGTTCTTGCTACTCTATATATAGGGTAAAATTTGCCGATAAATAGGGCAAAGCCGATAAAAACGCAAAGCGGGAAAAAGCATCTTGTCAAAACCCGCCCATTGGTGCATAACGCCCTCGTCGTGTAAGCGACAGTTTCTGTGACGCGGGCGTAGCTCAGGGGTAGAGCACAACCTTGCCAAGGTTGGGGTCGTGAGTTCGAATCTCATCGCCCGCTCCAGAAAATCTCTTCGTAAAAATAAGGTGACAACACGGCTTTAACGCCGGTGAATGCTCGCGCGCAAAAGCCGCCGGATCGCCAGCCATACCAAAGGCACCGTAATCAGCACCAAGCTGGCGCGTAACATATTGGCGTCTAGCGTTGGCACTTGGGATAACAGCCAATCGGCCGGATAACTTAGCAAGCTCACCAAATAATAAGAAATCGCCACCGTAGATACCCCCTCTACCGTGTGTTGCAGACGCAATTGGCGCGCCGCCGAATTATTCAGCGAGGCCAAAAGGTCGGCATTTTGGCGCTGCAAGCCCAGCTCAATGCGGGTTTGCAAAAGGGTCGTCATATTGCCAATTTGTTCGGCCAAATCTTGGCGCCGTCTCTCGGTCGATTGATAGGTGGCAATGGCTGGCAAGAGGCGGCGTTGCAAAAATCCGCCGACCGTAATGCGATTGTCATGCGGCGCTTCATTTAGCGAATGAAGGCGTGCCTCCACCAAAGCCCAATAGGCTTCACAGGCCGAAAACCGAAATGAGGTTTTGCGCCAAATCTCCCCAAGTTCGCCAGCCAAGCGGCTCAGCTCCATGAAGCGAGCGCCATCTTCGCCCTCGTCTTCATTCAACATCATATCCGCGGGTACGCGATCGGCAATATTGGCGAGGCGAGCTTGCGCTTGGCGCGCGCGGCGCAGGCCAATGGCAGCAAAAGAGCGATAGGTTTCAATCTCCACGACTTGCAAGGCAATGCGACCAATGTCGCGGACATCGGCTTGCGGGTCGAAATCGAGTGCGATTTTTGTGTGTCCGTCCTCCGCCACTTTGAAGTCGAAAAACAAATCGGCCAAGCCTTTTTCCAGCTGGCTGGCGCAGGTCCAGCTCTCTCTCGGCTGACCGCGTTTTGCACAATAACAATCCACCGCCACCACAATATTGGCATCCATTTTGGACAACCAATCTTCGGGTAAATGCTGCGCCGCCGAACCGCCATCGCCTTTTTCGTCGATAATCGTCAGCGAGATAAATTCGGTATGGCGCTCAATATTAAATTGAATGTTGTTATGACTGGCGCGCATCAGGCGAGCCGGCGCCTCCGCATCCCAATCGATTTGGGGTAACTGATCTGCCAGCGCGGCGCGCAAAGAAGCAAAACTATTGGCACCCGAAAGACAAAGCCGAAAGATAGCCGTCGGCAAACCAAAGCGTGGAAAAGGCCGCGCGTTCAGCTCATCCGTGACCTGATTAAGCCGCCACTCCGATTTATGCATGGGACGCAGAATACTATCTTGGCTCACAGTCTCTCACTCAACCTCTAAGTTACTTAACGATCGCTGGGCGGCGTCCAGTCGGTAGCCGCCAAATGGGTTTCGGCAAAAGCCAAAGGATTGTCTTCTATATCGGTAGCTAGGCTGTCATTCCAGCGGTTCAAAAACCCAAAGGTCGCAACCACGGCGATAATCTCCGCGACTTGGGCATCGTCGAAATGGGCTTTGGCGGTATCAAAATGGGCTTGCGTCGCTTGGTTGGGAACGCTGGCCGAGCTTTGCGCCAACTGCAGCGCTGCGCGCTCGGCATCAGAGAATAACGGGTTGGTTTCATACAACCAAAGCGCTTCGATTTTTTCACTCGAGACGCCCCTGGCATGGGCTCCGTGCGAGGTATGCGCTTGGCAATAATTGCAGCCAGCCGCCGCACTCGCGATATAGGCAATCATCTGGCGAAGGCCAGGGTCAAGCTTGGACTCTGGCCCCAATACAGCCGCGCTCAGCGCGAGAAAGCCGCGCAAAATCTCTGGCCGATGCGCCATGATTTTAAACGAATTGGGTTCAAACCCCATAATCGCTGCAGCAACAGCCATCTCTTCGCTGACTTCATCTAACTTGTCTTGGGGGGCGTGGGGTAAATGCGCCATGGGAACTCCTGATTATCTAGCGTTTTTTCAAAGTAACAAAATTAGCCGTCGAGGAGCCTGCGGCCAGCAAGTGCCCCTCGTCATTATATAGCTCGCCTTCGACAAAGCCGACCGAGCGGCCGCGCCGCACCACCCGTCCGCTGGCATACAGCCGACCGGGGCGCGCGGGCGCCATCATGGAAACTTTTAACTCAAGCGTGGGAGAAATTTGCCCCCAATCCAAATTCAGGCCAATGGCAAAAGCCATCGCATCATCCAACATGGCCGCAACGTTGCCGCCTTGAATGCCACCCCATTTATTGCACAAAGCTTCGGACGCATTGAACGCCATCTCGACCCTGCCGCCTTCGCGGTCGACGGCCAAAAGCTCTAGCCCTAAATGCGCCGAGCTGGGGGAGGGTTTTTCATCGGCCGCCTTCACATTCGGCGGCCAGTCACTTGCCTGCGTAATAAAGCCATCACGGGCTGTGCCAAATCGCTCGATGTCGATTTTCGTATGCTCCATGATACCCCTCCAAGGCGCCCCCTAAACGAGGCGCGCCTGACGCTAAAATTCCAATAACGTCAAGATAGACAGGCCAAGAGATAAACACAAGTGGCCGACGCAGCTCCCCTTTGCTAACCTAAGCGCTATGGAAAACCATCCCCCCAAGTCATCTGCCGCCGCGCGCGCCCAGGAAGCGCCCGGTTGGGTTGTGCCGCCACAGCATATTTTAAGCGTGGCCGTGCGCGACGAAGATATTGACGCCTTTCGACACGTCAATAATGTCGTCTATGTGGGCTGGATGGCGCGCTGTGCTTGGTCGCATTCGCAAGCCCTCGGGTTCGATTTTGCCGCCTATGAGGCCGAAGATTGCGGCTTTGTGGTAACCCGCCATGAAATAGACTATCGCGCAGCAGCCCTGGCTGGCGACACCGTTCACATCGCCACATGGATAACCGGCAATGACGCACGCCTTAAACTGACGCGGCACTTTCAAATGATAAGCGAGGCACGTGGCAAGACGCTGGCCCTTGGCATGAGCCAATTCGCGGCGATGAAATTATCCACCGCCAAAGCCTGTCGTATGGCGCCCGCTTACGCCACGGGCTATCGCGTCGATGCCGCGGCAGCAGATTTCTTTGCCGCCAAAACAGCTTTATAATTGCAAACAATAACCGCCCTCGACGGTACGCAAGATTTGCGCGTGCGACGGGTCGGTTTCGATTTTTTGGCGCAAGCGATAAATATGAGTCTCTAGCGTATGCGTCGAAACTTGCGCGTTATAGCCCCAGACATCGTGCAGCAAAACATCGCGCGGCACGGCCGAGCCATTGGCACGGTGGAGGAATTTTAAAATATTGGTTTCTTTTTCGGTGAGGCGAATTTTCTCGCCCCCGTCTCGCACTTCCAGTGTTTTCACGGCGGCCCGAAGGTCGTAAGGCCCAATGGCGAGAACCGCGTTTTCCGAATTTTGTTGGCTGCGCAAATGGGCCCGCATGCGCGCCAGCAAAATGCCGAAGCGAAACGGCTTGGTAATGTAATCATTGGCGCCCGCATCTAGGCCCAATATTGTGTCGGCATCTGTACTGGCACCCGTGAGCATAACAATCGGCGCTTCAATGCCTTTTTGACGCATAATCTTGCACGTCTCGCCACCATCTTGGTCGGGCAAGCCGACGTCTAGGAGAATTAAATCAAAGTTGCTTTTCTCGACCGCTTCCAAGGCTTGCTTGGCGGTTTCCGTACGAGTAAGGACAAATTCCGAGTGCAGGCTCAATTGCTCCTCGAGAGATTCCGCAAGCATATCATCGTCTTCAACGAGCAAAATGCGATGGGTAGCAGACATATATCCGTCCTTTTTTTCAAACGGCCTATCAATAGGCAATAAATAATCAATGTGCCTAAGTTTGCAAACCACCGCAAGCAGGCTTTCACTTGCGATATGCACCGAATATCCCCAGCTTAAAGACGATGTTTAAACAAATGATTAACGTAATTGAGCGACGTGGCGCCAACCCTAAAAACACAATGGCAGATCTGAGCTTCGGGCCGCATCGTGCGAGCTGTGCTTTGGGCGCGGGTGGGCTAACCGCTCACAAAACGGAGGGCGATCGAAAAACCCCCATCGGCGAATTCGAATTGCGTCGCCTTTGGATGCGCCAAGACCGGGTAAGGGCGCCCGAAATGGCTTTCCCAATTGCCTTCCCCATTCACTATATTTCGCCAAAAAGCGGCTGGTGCGATGCCCCCGAAAGCCGGTTTTACAATCGGCCAATCGAGCGCCCTTTTGCGGCCTCACACGAGCGATTATGGCGCCGCGACGGCCTCTATGATGTTTTTTTCGAGCTTGGATACAATGATGTAAATCCCATCGCGGGAGAGGGCAGTGCCATTTTTCTACATTTACAAAAAAACAACTTCAACCCGACCCTGGGCTGTGTCGCGGTGAGCTGGCGTAGCATGGCCTTCCTCTTGCGGCACGCGCGTCCTGGGTGCCGCGTCGATATCGCGCGAAACGCCTAAGCAGCCGTTTATCCAGCGTTTCAAGGTCATGTTTCAAAGTTATGTTTCAAGGCCTTTATTTGGACTCGCGCGCGCCAAAAAGAGCGGTACCAACCCGCACATGGGTCGCGCCACATGCGATGGCGGAGGCAAAATCATTCGACATGCCCATCGACACATTGGACAGGCCGAAATGCGCCGCCCGCTCCGCCAAAAGCTTGAAATGGGGTTCTGCCGGCGCATCGACTGGGGGAATGGACATGACTCCATCAATGGTTAAGCCGAGTTGCGTGCAAAACGCGTAAAATTCGGTCAAATCTTGCGGTAAAATGCCTGATTTTTGCGGCTCGGCGCCGCTATTAACCTGAATATAGAGCTTTGGAAAACCCGGCGCGTCTTTGTGTTGCGCCAAAACCCGCGCCAGTTTTTCGCGGTCCAGGGTCTGAATGACATCAAAAACCGCAACCGCTTGCTTGACTTTATTGGTCTGCAGGGGCCCAACAAGATGCAGCTCAATCTCGCGATTGGCGCGCAAAGCAGACCATTTTTCGGCCGCTTCCTGCACTCGGTTTTCGCCAAAATGGCGCACGCCCAAATCCATAAAAGCCTCAATAAGGGCCGCTGGCTTGGTTTTCGAAATGGCCAAAAGCGTTACCTCAGACGCTGCGCGTCCGGCCGCGATTGTGGCCGCCTCTATTTCGGCCTGCACATTTTGCAAACGCGTTTCGCAAAGCTGCGGGTCGATTTTTTCCGTGCCGGGGTGTTGCATCTTTCAGGGCTCTCTTTATCTCTTATCTCTCGGGGTCGCTTCCTCTCTTGCCAGCGGGCTGCGAAGCGGCGAAGCT
>JABHDF010000033.1 GCA_018673175.1 Rhodobiaceae bacterium
CCAGCATGGCCTCGTGGTGGAATCGGTAGACACAGCAGACTTAAAATCTGCGGCCCGAATGGGCGTGACGGTTCGAGTCCGTCCGAGGCCACCATGGCTCCAATGGAAAATGAGATTAATTGGACACCCGACTACGGGGCTGCGCGGAACATGAATCCTTTGGGCATGGTTTTCTCTATTATTATTTTTAGTTAGGCACAGTTTTATAAAGCCGCGTCTGTCTCGCTGTAACCGATATAACGCAAAAGTTAATTCTTCCTACTTCCCCAAAACATCCTGCAAAAACCTATGCGCATCGGCGGCTGTTTTTACGGGTATTTCTTCGTGCGCCAAATGACCGGCTTGCGGGTAGATAATCAAATGACTTCTCGAAATCGCGGCGTTCATTCGAATGCCGTATTTCACTTTTATCAATGGATCTTGCTGACCCCATAATAATAGTGTCGGTACTTTAATTTTGCTTAACTGTGGCTCTAACGACGCGCGAGATGGATAGCCCGCAAACCGCTTAATCGTTGCATCGCGCGAGCCCGTCATGCGCAAAGTTTCCCAATAACGTTCCACCATTTCCTCAGTCACAAACGTGTCTGGGTCGGCCACCACGCCGCGCAAGGTGGAGGCGAGCACAAACCTTGGCGTCACATAGCGCATCATCATGCGGCCAAACGAAGAGCCCACTAAATTAAACGCCCCGACGCTGGCCTCGTCCGGGTCTTGCGTCATGCCCGCCGAAGAAACGGGGATCAACGCTGCCACGCGCTGGGGGTTGTCCAAAGCGAATTGTAAGGCCACAGCACCGCCCATCGAGTTGCCTGCGAGGAACACTTTGTCCAAGCCAAACAAGTCCGCAATCTCTCCGGTAAAGCGCGACATGGCCTCTACCGTATACTCGTCCTCTGGCGTTGCGCCCGTTAGGCCATGGCCGGGGAGGTCGAAGCTAATGAGGCGATAGTCGGCGCCCAGCTCGCGCACCCAAGGCTCCCATGTGTGCAGCGAGGCGTTGGAGCCATGAATGAGCAAAAGCGGCGGGCCTTGTTGGTTGCCCTCATCGCGGATATGCGCTTGCGCGCCCGAGGGCAATTCGTAAAGGAAAGAGGTCTCGCTGCGATATTTCGCAATCACATCATGGCGCAATAAATCGGGCGTAATCAGAAACGTCGAGCTGACCAAAGCCAACACGAGGACGACGAAAAACCCGATCAGTAAATTTCCAAAAATGCGTGCCAAAACCTTCAGCCTCCAAGCATGTGGTTGCCTTTTTAATTAGGCTCTACAGTGAAGATATTCGCGCCCAACGACAAGATAAATTCTGCCATGGGAGGAGAGAGAGGGGCGTGCAGCCCTAGGCTTTAAAGCGGTAGCGGGTCGAGCAATAGGGGCAGATAATTTCGTCCTCATCGCCCATATCTAAATAAACGTGCGGGTGGTCATTGGGGCTTTCCGCGCCAATGCATTCGAAAGCGCGCACGGGAATAAACACTTCGCTTGCGCCCGCTTCATTGCTGATTTTTGGTTTGCCCACTTGAGCCATATCGCACTTCCTAAACTTACCTAATCTGCTTGCAGTCTATAGCCGCTGTTTTGCGCTTTCGCAAGCGCTAGCAGCAGCCACAGCCGCCTAGGCTGGCGTCCCCGTTTTCGTGCCCGCACTGGCCATGCCAGGCGGCGAGCAAGGACTGCGAAGAGAACTCTGCCGTCTGGTCAAATTCTGCTTGAGCGGTCTGCATTAGGGTTTTGTCGCACATCACATCAATCGCCGTCATGGCCAAGGCTTTGGCGCCATCGACGACCGCTTTGTCGCCAGTTTCCGAACCCGCCCATTTGGCAAATTCCGGATTATGGATGACGACACTCGGCGGCGCGCAGGCAATCATGGGGTGAATGGATGGCACGCGGTGGCTCACATTGCCCATATCGGTGGAGCCCGCGCCGCTGCCCGGCATTTTTTCCAAGGGGAAAAACTCGCGCCCCAGCGTTTCCGCATTTTGCTGAAACCGCTCGGCAATGGGCCAACTGTCTTTAATCTCTAAATAATCGCCTAGGGCCCAATCGATTTGCACCTCACAGCCGGCCGCCAAAGCGCCCGCTTCGAAACAATTTTGTACCCGTTGTTTTAGGTTCGCGAGTTCTAACCCATTGGCGGCGCGCACATAAAACGTGCCGACGGCGCGGTCTGGCACGATATTGGGCGCCAATCCGGCCTCATTAAAAATGCCGTGAATGCGTTCGCTTTGTTTGATGTGCTGGCGCAATTGCGCAATGGATTGATAGGCCATCACTAGACCATCCAGCGCGTTAATGCCGGCAAAGGGCATGGCCGAGGCATGCGCCGCTTTGCCCGTATAGGTGACGCGCACTTCATTGACCGCGAGACTGGGCATGGTGATCAGGTTGAGGCCTGCCGGATGCACCATCATGGCGGCGTCCAATCCATCGAAGGCGCCTTGGCGTGCCATCAGCTCTTTGCCATTGCCACTTTCTTCGGCTGGCGTTCCCAAATAGCGAACTCGACCGGGTAATTTGGCGCCCAGTTTGGCAAGCGCCAAGCTGGCACCGAGGCCCGTGGTGGCAATAATATTATGGCCGCAGGCATGGCCGATGCCAGGCAGGGCGTCATATTCTGAGATAACCCCAACCAAGGGCCCCGCATCTTGCGCGCCGAACTCAGAGACGCCGAACTCAGAGATAAAGGCCGTGTCCAACCCACAAGCCTGGCGCTCGACGCTCAAGCCTGCCGCTTCCACTTTGTCGCTCAAAAGCCCATGCGCGAAAACCTCTTCAAAGGCCACTTCGGGCTTGGCATGGATGGCGTGACTGGTTTCCACCAGCTCGCCCGCCATGGCGTCGATGATATCGCAGACTTGTTGTTTTAGCTCGGCACTCATGGGCGTCTCCTCACTTGTTTCTAGCCAATTTCAAACGGCATGCCCAAAAGCAGACCGGCATCTGCCACCATCAATTGTCCGGTAACATGGGCGCTCATCCGATTGGCGAAAAATAAAATCGGGCCTTTAATATCTTCTGGCCCACCGGCACGTGCCATCGGGGTGTTTAGTTTTTGGGCTGCAAAAATTTTCTCAAACACTTCATCGCCAAACGCATTGCGGAACCAATCGGTACCAACAAAGCCTGGGCAGACGGCATTGACGCGAATGTTTTCCGGTCCCAAAGAGCGGGCCAATGCCAGAGTGGCAGAGTTGAGCGCGCCTTTAGACGCCACATAGGCAATGGAAGACCCAATGCCGCGCACGCCAGCTATCGAAGATATATTCACCACGGAAGGTGAATCGGCTTGTTTCAAAAACGGCCGCGCGTGCTTTATCATTTGATAAGGGCCAATGAGGTTGAGGGCATAAACTTGTTCAAAGTCAGCCGCGTCCAAACCTTCTAGGTTGTCATGGTTCATAAATTTCGTGGTGCCGGCATTATTTACCAAAATGTCGAGCCGTCCCCATTTGTCCATGGCGGCTTCGACCAGAGTTTTGCAATTGGCGTCTTTGGAAACATCGGCCTGAACAGCAATCGCATCGCCGCCAGCGGCTTTACACGAGGCTACAACGGCCTCGGCGGCCTCGGCGTTTTTGGAGTAATTAATCACCAATTTAGCGCCCCCTTCAGCCATGCCAATAGCCGCAGCTTGGCCAATGCCTGATGAAGATCCGGTTACGATGGCGACTTGATCTGAAAAATTCATGAATGAACTCCTAATTTCCTTTAAATACGGGGATACGCTTTTGCATGAAAGACTGACGTCCTTCTGCATAGTCCTCGCTGGCGAGGCAGTCCGCAAGGCGTTTTTTCACATGTGCCGCATCCGCTTGGGGATGGTCGATGATAAATTTGCTGGCCTGCAAGCTCATCGGCGCATTGGCGCAAATGGTGGCGGCCAAAGTTTGCAGCTCAGTTTCAAAAGTCTCAGCGCTCACGCGAGCTTGCACAAGGCCAATGCGTTCGGCTTCGTCGATGGCCAATCTGTCAGCCGTGAAAATAATTCGCTTGGCGTGCGCAGGGCCAACCAAACGCGATAAATAATGCGTCGCATTGGCTGGATAGGCCAAGCCCAATTTGCCCGCCGGAACCCCAAAGCGGGCGTCTTCGCGTGCCAGACGCAAATCGCAAGCCGCAGCCAGGCCCAAGCCGCCGCCAATGCAATAGCCTTCGATGGCCGCCAAAGTAGGGATAGGACACTCGGCGATGGCGTCAAAGGCCGAGACGGTGGCAATGTCAAATTCGGTACCTTCCGGGCCTGCCAGCACTTCCTCAAACTGAGAAATATCGGCACCCGCCACGAAAGTTCTACCGCCGATGCCGCGCAAAATAATCAGCCTTATGTCTTCTACAACCGCCAGTTGTTGCATCACATAGGCGATGCCCTGCCAGCCTTCGAGGTCGATGACGTTGTGCTTATCGGGTAAATTAAACCGCAAATGGCCGATTTTGCCATGGGCCGTTGTTTCATAACCCGCCACAAGGCGCGCAGCTTTTGTGTCTATGGCGATGGCCCCTTCGGGGAGCAGAGAGGGATGGGTCATTGGATGCCTTCTTTAAAAAATGCGATGAGGTCTGGGAACACTTTGCCATCCTGCACCATAAACAAATGCCCGCCTTCATAAAAATCGAGTTTGGCTTGGGGTATTTGAGTGGCCATGTTTTGCATGGTTTTCGGGGTGGCGATGGCGTCATATTTGCCGCCTGCCAACCAGATGGGGCAGTCAATTTGGGCCAGCCGATCCCAGCAATTATGGGCGGCACGCGCCGCCAATTGTCCTGCGCGACCCAGCGCCCAATTGGGCTCGTGCGCATAGGCGGATAGGTCATTGCGTTGGCGGGCCGCCTCCACAACCTCTGGGTTGGCGGCGATATAGGCGTCGTCGATGCGGCTATCGTTCAGCTTTAAGCTCATCGGCCAGAGGTCGGCTTCGGGCAAGTTTGCCAGCTCGTGCAACGGATAAGAAGCCCCGCCCTTGCCACCTGCTGCGGTGCAAAACAGTGCCGCTCGAGACACGCGGGCGCTATGGCGAATGGCCAATTCTTGTCCCACCATGCCGCCAAAACTAATGCCCAACACCATGGCGCTCTCTATGTCTAGCGCGTCGAGGAGTGCGGCCGCATCGTCGGCATAGGCGGCCATTGTGTAGCCGTCTTCGGGTTTGGCACTTTGGCCGAGGCCGCGCGGGTCGAAACTTGTGACTTTAAAATGGCTGGTCAACGGGCTTTGCATAATATTGGGGGTGATGCGCATATCGCTGCCAGAGCCGTTGATCACCAGCACATCTGGGCCTTGGCCGGCTTGTTCATAATAAAAAGGGAGGCCGTGAAGCGAGGTATGGGGCATGGGGTAACTCAGTTGGGTTGAAACGGGCTTGCCAGAGAATCTGGGCTGGTGTTAACCTAACCCTAACGCGACAAGACTTGCTGTTAAAGCCCTTTGGGGAAAGGCGAGAGCCTTTTGAGGAAGATTAAGATGAGCGAACTGGCAGAGAAAATGCAAACGCTAGACCCGGTGTGGTCGAGTATTCGAGAAGAGGCGCTAGCTTTGGCTGCGCGCGAGCCGGCTATGTCGGGGTTCTTGCACGCCACAATTTTGAATTATGAAAATTTGGAACTGGCCATCGCCTCTCATTTGTCTGAAAAATTAGCCAATTCTGAGATTGGCGCGCGCACGCTTTGCGAAGTGTTTGAAGAGGCTTTTGCGGGCAATGAAAATTTCAGCAGCAGCGTTCGCGCCGATATTGTCGCCAATTTCGACCGCGACCCCGCTTGCCGCACGCATCTCGATCCGGTGCTGTATTACAAAGGGTTTTTGGCGCTGCAAACCCATCGCGCCGCGCATTGGCTGATCCATAACGCGCGCCGTGGCATGGCTTTATATTTGCAAAACCGCGCGTCAGAAGTGTTTCAAGCCGATATTCATCCGGCGGCCACCATTGGCAAAGGTATTTTCATCGACCATGCCACGGGTGTGGTGATTGGCGAAACCGCCAGTGTGGGTAACGATATTTCTATGTTGCATGGTGTCACCCTCGGCGGCAGCGGCAAAGAGGGGGGCGACCGTCACCCTAAAATTGGCAATGGGGTGCTTATTTCGGTGGGTGCCAAAGTGCTGGGTAATATTCGGGTTGGCGATTGCGCCAAAATTGGCGGCGGCTCCGTCGTGCTAACCGATGTGCCCGCCTATACCACGGCCGTTGGCGTGCCCGCTAAAATCGTCGGCAAAGTATCGACCCCAGAGCCTTCGCGGCAAATGGACCATAGTCTCGCCTCGGAAGAGGACGAGAGTTAACCCAAATTCACGCATATAATTGACGCATACAGGAGAGCGATATGGGACGTTTGACAGGCAAGACAGCTTTTGTTTCTGGCGGTGCCCGTGGGCTTGGCGCAGAAATGGCGCGGCGCATGCATGAAGAAGGCGCCAAAGTTATGGTGACGGATATTTTGGTAGACGAAGGCATCGCCTTTGCGAGCGAGCATAAAAATATTGAATTTATGTCCCATGATGTGACCGATGAAGCGCAATGGGAGGCGGCCATTGCCAAAACCATTGAGACTTTTGGCAGCCTAGACATTCTGGTCAATAACGCGGGCATTACCCATGATGGCACGCCCGTCGAGGACACGTCGCTGGAGCAATGGCGCAAAGTAACGTCTATTGATTTGGATGCTGTGTTTCTTGGCTGCAAACACGCGGTGCGGGCGATGAAAGAAAACGGCGGCAGCATTATCAATGTATCGTCGATTTACGGCCTTGTCGGCTCTGCGGGCCAAGCCGCCTATCATGCCGCCAAGGGCGGGGTTCGCCTGCTGACCAAAGGCATGGCGGCAGAGATGGGCACATTGGGCTATAAAATTCGCGTCAACTCCATTCACCCGGGCTTTGTCATTACCGAGCTTTTGCGCGGTGGATTAAAACAAGCCGTCGAGGCGGGCATGATGCCGGGCGAGAACGAAGCCATCGAAAGCCTGACCGAGGCCACCCCCGCCGGCCGCCTTGGTGTGCCGATGGATATCGCCAATGGGGTCGTGTTTTTGGCCTCTGATGAGGCCGAATGGATGACCGGGTCGGAGCTTGTTATTGACGGCGGCTTCACCGCTCAATAGGTTGCCCCTAGATTTTAAGCAACGGAGATAGTGATGACGAGTGATGAGATGAAACGCGTGCAGGCATACATGCGTATGAAGTTTGAAAATGATGCCGTTACGTTAAAACGCGGTGGCAAAGAAGACATGGTCGAAGTGTTTCTCGACGATGAATTTATCGGCACGTTGTTTCGCGATGAAGACGAAGGCGAAGTGTCCTACGATTTCAACATGGCCATTTTAGAGTTCGACCTACCGAGCGCCTAAATTTACTGGCTCTAGTTTTGCGTGCGGGCGGAAGCTCTTGCGCTGCGGATCATGTCCTTGATGCGCGTGTCGATATTTTCCCAATCTGATAAATGCGTGCGCTTGAACACAAAGCTGGCTTGCGCCGATTTGCCAATGTCAAACCGACTTTCGCAAGACGGGCTGGGATGCTGTTTGGTGTCGCAAATAAACAGCGGCGCTTTTTCGCGCTCCTCTTTGGAGCCTGCGGGCAGGGCGCGGAAAATCTGTTTATTGGCGTAGGGCGAATTGGGCTGAAAGTTAAACCCTTGCAAGCCATCTTTTCGCACGGCGCCAGATCCCTTGAGATAGGGTTTGTACAGCGCGTCAAACACGCGCGCCTCGGGAAAACGTCTTTTGCCTGCGCGTAAATTAATCACAATCAAAGCCGTCTGTTTGTCTGAACGCGAAAACTCTTTGGCTAATTCGGGCTGCCATGGCTGTAAGTCTGGCAAGAGCGCGTGTAGCTCAGCATGAGATAATTCGCGTCGGCTGCGGGTTTGGCCATTGCGCGTAAAATGCGCTGGCACGGCAAACAAAGTTCCCCCGACCTCTACCCGAACGCGGGCTGGGTCTTTGGTGGGGCTGTATGACACGCCTTGCAAGTCGCGCAGGCCAGGGCCGAAATAAGCAAAATAAACCACCACGCCGCTGAAGAAAAAACCAATAAGCACAATCAGAGGCAGGCTCCAAACGGGCCATTCATGTTCGGGTATTGCCCGCGACAATAAGCGCTTCATCCTTGTTTCTCCTCGACAGCAGATTTTGAGTGTTTACCATAGGACAACGCTAAAGAAGAAGCGATTATTCACACCAAGCCGGAGGAAACCATGCCTATTTACGCCTTGGGGGAGAGCTCTCCTCGTCTGCCAGAAAGCGGTAATTATTGGGTTGCGCCAGATGCGCAAGTGATGGGCAATATTGTGCTGCAAGAAAACGCTAGTGTTTGGTTTGCTGCCGTGTTGCGCGGCGATAATGAGACCATCACCATTGGCGAAAATTCCAATGTGCAAGATGGCTCGATATTGCATACAGACGTCGGCTTTCCTATGACTTTAGGCAAAAATGTCACCGTGGGTCACCAAGCCATGCTGCATGGCTGCACCGTCGGCGATAACTCATTGGTGGGCATAGGGGCGACGATTTTAAACGGCGCTAAAATTGGCAAAAATTGCCTCATCGGGGCGCATGCTTTGGTGGGCGAGGGCAAAGAGATTCCAGATAATTCTATGGTGCTGGGCATGCCTGGAAAAATCGTCCGAGAATTGGGTGAAGAGAATGAGCAAATGATGATTGCCTCGGCCGCTCATTATGTTGAAAATTGGCAGCGTTATAAACGCGATTTGAAAGTAATAGGATAAGTGATGATAGAACGGGTGGACTATATTGTTGTGGGAGCTGGCAGCGCCGGCTGTGTGCTGGCCAATCGGTTGAGCGAAAATAGCGCCGATAGCGTTTTGCTATTGGAGGCAGGCAAGAAGGATAAAAATCTGTTCATCCATATGCCGGCCGGTTATTCGCAAATCGTGCCAGAGCGCAACGACCAAAACTATGCGTTTGAAACCGAAGCCGAACCGAGCCTCGAAGGGCGCCAAATGTATTGGCCGCGCGGGCGCGGTTGGGGCGGCTCGTCGTCTATCAATGCGATGGTTTATATTCGCGGCAATGCGGCCGATTATGACCATTGGAACCAATTGGGAAATGCCGGTTGGTCTTACGAAAGCGTGCTGCCTTACTTTAAGCGGGCAGAAGATTTTGAAGGCGATGGCGACGAAGAATATCATGGCAAGGGCGGGCCTTTGTCGGTGAAAAAATCGGACCGCCCGAATGATGAATTGCTGGATGTGTTTGTCGAAGCGGGCCAGCAGGCGGGCATTCCTTTCACGCCAGATTTCAATGGCAAACAACAAGAAGGCGTCTCGCGCTTTGAGCATACCATTCGCGGCTCCAAACGGTGCAGCGCGGCGGTGGGCTATTTACACCCGGTTTTGAAACGCAAAAACCTGCACACAGAAACCGAAGTGACGGTGGATGTCGTGGTGTTTGAAGGCAAGCGCGCGGTGGCGGTTGAGTTTTTGAAAAACGGAAAAAGCCATACCGTCTATGCCAATAAAGAAGTGATTTTGTCGGC
>JABHDF010000018.1 GCA_018673175.1 Rhodobiaceae bacterium
CAACCTCGACGGGCGGCAGTTTCTACGGTTTTCAATTACCACGGGAAAACCAAGACGCCTTCATTGAAGCCATGTTGAAAAAGGGGTTTTCACAAGCCAGTGTCTCCAAACTCGACTTTGTTTATAAAAGCCGCAACGCGCTTTATGAGCACCTTATCAGTGCTGTAGTATAATCCATGTCGTTCCTTATCATTGTGCTGGCCAGTCTCGGCACCGCCTTTTTGTCGAGTATTTTTGGCATGTTGGGCGGGCTTATTCTCATGGGGCTCTTGGCCAGCCTTTTGCACATCGGGGCGGCGATGGTTTTACATGGGCTCATTCAGCTTACCTCCAATGGCTATCGCGCTTGGCTGAACCGTGGCGATATCGTCTGGCCGATTGTCGCGAGCCTGTTTATCGGCAATGTCATCGCGCTGGGCGGTCTGGCCTTTGTTTCATTTTCGCCAGAGCGCACCAGCGTGTTATTGGCGCTGGGGCTTTTGCCCTATGTGGCCTGGGCTTTGCCAAAAAACTTGGCCTTGGATGTCGCGCGCAAACCCATTGGCATTTTCGCGGGCATGGTGGTGGTTGCCACCAACCTCTTGGCAGGGGTCGGCGGGCCGCTTTTGGATGTGTTTTTTCAGCGCGTCCTTCTCACCCGCCATCAAGTGGTGGCCACCAAAGCCGTGGCGCAAAGTCTTGGGCATTTGTCGAAAATTATTTTCTATGGCGGGCTGGTTGCCACCGCCTCGCGACAAGATTGGCCGAGCCTCTGGCTATTGGGCGCCGCCATGGCGGCTTCTGTGCTGGGCACGCGCGCCGGCAAACGGGTGCTGGACAATATGCAAGACGCGACGTTTTTTAATTGGACGCAGAGGATTCTGCTGAGCGTGGGCGCGGTTTTGATTGCCCGTGCGCTGTATCTTTGGCAGGGCTAAACCGCAGGCATCGCCGCCGCGTCACGGCCATTCGTTTGGCGCGTAATTTAGCAGCCCGCATCCGCATCTAGTTTTCTCTAAACACCACACCCGAGCCACGATTGAGCGGTGTCAGAATATAGTTCAACACCGAGCGTTTTTGACCAATAATATCGACCACCACCGTCATGCCCGGCACAATGTCGACCTCTTCATCGCTTTTCGATAATTTGGCGACTGGCACGGAAATCATCGTCTCATAATAAGGCGGCATATTTTCTTCCTGCGTCGTATTGGGCGCAATGCGCTGCACACTGCCCTCGAGATTGCCATAGCACGACACATCATAGGCGGAGAGCGCCACTTGCGCGACCTGGCCGGGGAAAATGCTGCTAATATCCTCAGACATAATCCAGCGCTAGGCGGGCGGAGTTGCCCAGCTGCTCTTCCAAAGTGGCGCTACGCTCAATTTGAGCCGCGAAACGATCTTCGCGATGACCCGCTATAATCGAGGCATTGCGGCCCCAATCATAGATATGTTGGCGCAAGCTCAAGGTCGCGTTCAAGCCTTTGCCGTCAAATTCCCTAGAATTAGAGCCACCAAACTCATCGGCTCTCGAGGTCTGGTCAATCCATTTGGTTCCGCCCGAAAGCGAGGCGTTGAGGCGCGGATAATAATTCGACTTGCCGAGCATAATTCCCCATTTAGCGTCGCATACCCGTTGTTCGGAGCGCTGCTGACTTGGGTGGTCGCGCAATTTTTGCTGCAAGTCGACAATATGGGGCGGCGTCACGTCGACTTGCGTTACTGGGGCCGCAACCGTCGGTGGTCCGTCATTCGAAGGGGCTAGAGGTGTGTCGGCTTGGGTAATTACTTCCGGCAAGGAGGGTATATCCTTCGCAGCCATGAGGCTGGGGGCGGAAAGCAGAAAACTTGCGCACAGAGCGCTGGAAACGATCAATCTCATACAAACCCCCTCTTTGGAACACAACCAACAGATGTCCAAATTAGGCTTGGAGGCGTTACTATTTGGTTAATGATTTGGCAGTTTTTCTGCCGGTTCCATCATTCTTCTTTTTATTCGGTTTGCCCTCTCAGGCGGGAGCAAACTAGCAAGAACCTGTCGGCATGGCTAGCGAGAAGCATAGATAGTAGATTTGGGCTTCGCGCGCTCAATACAAGCCCCCCCCAAAGGCCAAAAGGCATCGCTTTCAACCCCGCAAAAAAAGGGCTGCTCCAAAGAACAGCCCTTTTGCTTATTTCATTGGCTCTAAATATCTCAAAGAAATATCTCAGAGCAGTCTCATAGGCTACATCATGCCGCCCATGCCACCCATGCCGCTCATGTCTGGCATGGCCGGGGCTGCTGCACCGGCGCGGGCTGGCTTATCGGCAACCATGGCTTCAGTGGTGATCAACAGACCGGCCACAGAAGCCGCGTCGCGAAGCGCCGTGGTAACCACTTTCGCGGGATCCACAATACCGGCCGCGATGAGGTCGCAATAGACTTCGTTTTGGGCGTCAAAGCCAATTTTGCCTTTGCCGTCCAACACTTTGCCGACCACGATAGAGCCTTCGACCCCTGCATTCTCAGAGATTTGGCGAACCGGAGCTTCCAGCGCGCGACGGATGATTTTAATCCCCGCTTGGATATCTGGATTTTCATCTGTCAGCTTATCAATGGCCAATGTGGCAAGCAGAAGCGATGTGCCGCCGCCCGGTACAATGCCGCTTTCCACAGCAGCACGGGTGGCGTTGAGCGCATCATCGACGCGGTCTTTGCGTTCTTTCACTTCGACTTCCGTCACCCCGCCGACTTTGAGAACCGCAACCCCGCCAGCCAATTTGGCAACGCGCTCTTGCAGTTTTTCACGGTCGTAATCGGAGGTGGTGTTTTCGATTTGCGTGCGGATTTGGCCAACCCGAGAATCGACGTCTTTTTTCTTGCTGGCGCCATCAACGATAACCGTCTCATCTTTGGTGATGTTCACCCGCTTGGCGGTGCCCAGCATATCGAGGGTCACATTTTCCAATTTAATGCCAAGGTCTTCTGAGATGACTTGGCCGCCCGTAAGAATGGCAATGTCTTCCAGCATCGCTTTGCGACGATCGCCAAAGCCGGGGGCTTTCACGGCAGCAATTTTCAGGCCACCGCGCAATTTATTAACCACCAAAGTCGCCAGCGCTTCGCCTTCAATATCTTCAGCGATAATCAGCAGCGGACGCGACGATTGCACAACTGCTTCCAAAATAGGCACCATGGCTTGCAGGTTGGTCAATTTGGTTTCATGCAGCAAAATCAGCGGGTCTTCCAACTCGGTGGTCATTTTATCTGCATTGGTGATGAAGTAAGGCGACAGGTAACCGCGGTCGAACTGCATGCCTTCCACGACGTTCAGCTCGCTCTCCAAGCCTTTGGCTTCTTCGACGGTGATGACGCCCTCATTGCCGACTTTTTCCATCGCTTGGGCAATCATTTGACCGATTTCCGCTTCGCCATTGGCCGAGATGGTGCCGACTTGGGCAATCTCTTCGTTCGACTTCACTTTTTTCGACCGTTTGTCGAGGTCTTCCAAAGCCGCGCTGACCGCAAGGTCGATACCGCGTTTCAAGTCCATTGGGTTCATGCCCGCAGCGACCGCTTTATGGCCTTCGCGCACGATGGCTTGGGTCAACACAGTTGCGGTTGTGGTGCCATCGCCGGCGACATCATTGGTGCGCGAAGCCACTTCGCGGACCATTTGAGCGCCCATGTTTTCAAACTTATCTTCCAGCTCGATTTCTTTTGCCACAGACACACCATCTTTTGTGGTGCGCGGCGCGCCGAAAGATTTATCGAGCACAACATTACGCCCTTTAGGGCCCAGCGTTACTTTGACGGCGTCGGCAAGAATGTCGACCCCTTTCATCATTTTATCGCGGGCTTCGGCGCCAAAAATTACTTCTTTAGCCATGATATTCTCCTATCCAACCTGGTTGGCCTTAGCCAATAATGCCCAGGATATCGCTTTCTTTCATGATGAGCAGTTCTTCGCCATCAATGGTTACTTCGCTGCCCGACCATTTGCCGAACAACACACTATCTTTTGCTTTCACATCGAGCGGCGCCAATTTGCCATCGTCGCCACGGGTGCCGCTGCCAACAGCAACCACAATCCCTTGCGAAGGCTTCTCTTGAGCCGAGTCTGGAATGATAATACCACCGCTGGTCTTCGTATCTTCATCAACACGGCGAACCAATACACGGTCATGTAAAGGACGAAATTTCATCTTCTTTCTCCTAGGTTAAGGGCTCCCCATGGAGCTTCCTTGAAAAGTAAAGGGGCACTCACCTGTCGGGAGTGTCACTACGCATAGTTCAGATAGGGAGAAGCCCACAAACTGTCAAGGCTCAGAACAAAAAAAGCGATAAAAAGAGCAAGAAAAAAGTAAGAAAAAAAGCCAAGGGCAAGGCAAAGGAAGCGCAAAAAATAAGGGCCGACAGTTTAACCTGTCGGCCACCAATTACAGCCCGGGCGGAGAAAAACATACGGTAGGTGGGATAAACCGCACGCCTTCCCACAGGCTATTTGAATCAGCGCACTTCTTACGTTGCACATTCTATTTCTAGGAATAAAACGCCGCTTGCAAGAGCGCTTTTTTTAGTTATTTCAATGGTTTAAAATAAAATACATCGAGTTTATTTAAAGACTTTAAGGGCATTAAATGACATTCCACAAAACGTAAAAAACCTGCCGATTCCAGAGGAAACGGCAGGTTTTAAAGTCAGCTCAACAGGCTTGTCGCCAATTAAGCGATGGTTTGGCCGCCATCGATAACCATTTGCTGGCCGGTCATATAGGCGCCGGCTTGACTGGCGAGAAACACCGCCGCGCCCGCAATTTCGTCTGGCATGCCGATCCGACGCATCGGCGTTGTGGCGGTCGATTGCTCCAGAATATCTGGGTTGTCCCAGAGGGCTTGCGCGAAATAGGTTTTAATCAGGCCCGGCGCAATGGCGTTGGCCCGAATGTTTTTCGCACCATGTTCCACCGCAATATTGCGCGCCAGCTGGAAATCAGCCGCTTTGGAAATGCCATAAGTGCCCAACATCGGCGAGCCTTTAATGCCACCGATGGACGAAATAATGATAATCGCGCCATCTTTGCGCTCGATCATGTCTGGCAATACCATGTTGGAGAGCCAGTGATTGGATTTCACATTATTGGCCATGATTTTATCGAAAGCATCATCGGGGCAATCGAGGCTTGGGCCAAAATACGGATTTACCGCCGCATTGCAAACCAGAATATCAACTTGGCCGAAATGCGCTTTGGTCGTGTCGACCAAGTTTTGCAATTGGTCTTTGGCGCCAATGTTGCACTCAACGGTCAGCGCTTTGCCGGGGTGTTTTTCATTGATGGAATTGGTGACCTCATCGCAGGCTGGCGCTTTGCGGCTCGATACCACAACATTGGCCCCATGGTCGGCCATTTGGCGCGCAATCGCCTCGCCAATGCCGCGCGAGGCGCCCGTGATAATAGCGGTTTTTCCTTCAAGATTAAAAAGTGTCATCGTCTGCTCCTTTTTTGTGGGACGTTTGTTGGA
>JABHDF010000006.1 GCA_018673175.1 Rhodobiaceae bacterium
AGATTTTATTAGCCCTTTATTTCGCCCCCGTGGGGCCAAGGATTGAAAAGATGAAAAAAGATATTCATCCCGATTATCACATGATTACCGTAGCGATGACCGATGGCACGACCTATCAAACTCGCTCGACTTACGGCGAGGAAGGCACAACGCTGACCCTCGACATCGACCCAACCACGCACCCAGCATGGACCAAAGGCACAGGCGCCCTGGTTGACCGCGCCGGTCGGGTTAGCCGCTTTAACAAGAAATTCGACAGCTTTATGGGCGAGTAATCAGCCTCAAAATTTGTCGTTATTTGAAAAGGGCTTCTGCATCGCTGCGGGAGCCCTTTTTGCTTTCGTGCATGGCTTTGGCACGACTAATTTCGCGCTCCAAAAGCGCCACGCGGTCTTGCAATTCTTCTAAACCTTGCAAGGCTAAATCTTGCTTGGCAAGTTGTGCCAGCAGGCTGCCCTTCGGGGCTTCAATTTCTTCTTCCATCGTCTCTCACCCCTTCCTATAGTCTGGCTTGATGTAGTTAGTTTATCCGAAAGTTTAAAAGATGTCCGAAAATCTACCCGACATGATGCGCGCCATCGCCATTGGCGAAGACAAAACCCCAGACAGTTTATTTGTCGAAGAGATCGCTTTGCCGAGTTTTAACGACGATGAAATTCTCGTCCGCGTTGGCGCGGCTGGCGTCAATCGCGGCGACTGCATGCAGCGCATCGGGTTTTACCCGCCGCCGCCCGGCGCCTCTGACATTATGGGATTAGAGTTTTCCGGCACCGTGGCCGCCATCGGCAAAAACGTCGACACTTGGAAACCAGGCCAGCGCGTTGCGGCTCTGGTTGCGGGCGGCGGCTATGCCGACTATGCCATCGTGCATAAAGACCACGCCCTGCCCGTACCCGACGCCATGAGCCTGACCGACGCCGCGGCTTTGCCCGAGACGGTTTTCACCGTCTGGGCCAATGTGTTTGAGGGCGGAGGATTGCAAGCTGGCGAGACCCTGCTCATTCATGGGGGCTCTAGCGGCATTGGCACGACGGCCATTCAAATGGCCAAACATTTTGGCGCCAAAGTAATTGTCACCGCAGGCTCACCCGAAAAATGTGCCGCTTGCGTGGCCTTGGGCGCCGACTTGGCGATTGATTATAAAACCGAAGATTTTGTGACCGCTTGCGACAGCTTCACCGAGGGGCAAGGCGTCAACGTTATCCTCGATATGGTGGGCGGCGATTATGTGAACCGCAACATACAAGCCACGGCCATCGGCGGGCGCATTGTCAACATCGCCCATATGGCTGGCTTTGAGACCCAAGTGAATTTCTTACCGGTCATGTTAAAACGCCTGACGCTTACCGGCTCTACTTTGCGTGCCCGCCCTTTGGAAGAAAAAACCCGCTTAACGAAAGTCGTGGCGGATAAACTATGGCCAAGTCTTGGAACCGGCATAAAGCCTGTGGTCGATAGCGTCATGCCTTTGGCCGAAGCGGGAAAAGCCCACGCGCGAATGGAAACCAGTCAGCATATCGGTAAAATCATTCTCGATTGCCAATAGCACAAAAACTTTGCAGCCATGCGCTTTCTCGTCTATAGAAAGGGCATATCCTATAACTTGAGACCCCACAGGATGCATAAGACCATGCATCCCAAAAGCTCGCACATAGGACAGAGTTTTAATTTATGGAGAGCAAAATGACTGCACCCTTGATGCCAAAAGCCACCGCCGTTTGGTTGGTCGATAACACCGCCCTAACTTTTGACCAAATCGCCATGTTTTGCGGTCTGCATCCGCTCGAAGTCAAAGGCATTGCCAATGGCGATGTCGCAGCTGGCATTAAAGGCACAGATCCTATCTCCAATGGTCAATTGACCCGCGCCGAAATTGAGCGCTGCCAAGAAGACCCGACCGCACAAATGAACTTGGCCGAAGCCAAACGCGATATCCCCCCCCCAAAGCCTCGCAAAGGCTCGCGCTACACGCCGCTTTCTAAGCGCCAAGAGCGCCCCGATGCCATCGCTTGGTTGGTTCGCAATCACCCAGAACTCAATGACGCTGAAGTCGGTCGTTTGGTCGGCACCACCAAGCCAACCATCCAAAGTGTGCGCGAGCGCAATCACTGGAACATGGCCAATATCACGCCGGTCGACCCGGTAACTTTGGGTCTATGCTCGCAAATCGAGTTGGATGAAAACGTCGCCAAAGCGGCTGTGCGCGAAGAGCGCCGCCTGAAGCGTTTGGCGCGCGAAGCTGCGAAAAACGGCGAAGTCTTAAAAGATGCGACAGAAACCACGGCGCTGCAAAATGAGCCAGCTCCCGAATTTGTCTCCTCCGCGCCTGGCAAACGGGTCGACGATAGTAATGTATTCTCAGATATCCCCAGCACGCCAGCGGCGGCAGAGGAAACAGAAGAAGCGCTGCGTCCAGAAGACGTCTTTAAAGACTAGCTTGTTGCTGCAAATCTGACATTTGTTGTTTGATAGAAAGTTTCTTGCGCTTCAACGTCCACGTATCGAGACTGTCGCTCGATAGGTCGTTTCGGCTGCGTTCGATGTCCTCTTCCAGCTGTTTGTGCTGGCGTTGCAAACTATCTAATCGGGCATCTTTGCTCATAAAACACTCACTCCCATATACTACCCTCAAAGCATGGTCATTTTGACAACCGCTTGTCCAATGAATAATCGCCTTGAGCAGCCTGCCGATGGATAAGAATTGTTATTTGTGGCAAATTGGCTTGATATAGAGACCTAAATGCGGTTATATCCGCGCTTTCCAAAAGCTGACGAGGGGCGGAAGACATCATGAGCGACATGGCAAAAATTGGAATTATCATGGGCAGCCAGTCTGACTGGTCGACGATGAAACTTGCGAGCGAGATTTTGGACGAGCTGGGCATTGCCCATGAAGTGAAAATCGTCTCGGCCCACCGCACCCCCGAGCGCATGTATGAATATGCCAAAGCCGCCAAAGGCCGCGGTCTGAAAGTCATCATTGCTGGTGCTGGCGGCGCCGCGCATCTCCCGGGCATGACGGCAGCGCTGACCAGCGTGCCCGTGTTGGGAGTGCCTGTGCAATCGCGCGCTTTATCGGGCCAAGATTCGCTGCTCTCGATTGTGCAAATGCCAGCCGGTATTCCCGTTGGCACTTTAGCGATTGGCGACGCAGGCGCAAAAAACGCTGCTCTCTTGGCTGCTGCCATTGTGGCCAATGAAGACGCAGCCCTTAGCACGCGCCTCGAGGCTTGGCGCGCCGCGCGCACGGCCGGCGTGGAAGAGACCCCGCGTGACGCCTAAACTGCCCCTTCCCACTCCCCTATCGCCAGGCGCTTGTATTGGCATTGTTGGCGGTGGCCAATTGGGCCGCATGTTGGCTTTGGCCGCAGCGGAGCTGGGCTTTCAAACGCATGTTTTTTGCCCCGAGGAAACCTCTCCCGCCACGCAAGTCGCGAGCCTCTCGACGCAAGCCAACTACGACGATCAGCCCGCGCTCGACAGATTTGCGAATAGCGTAGATGTCGTGACCTATGAGTTCGAAAACATTCCGGTCGCCACCGTCGCGCATATTGAAACTCTCAAACCTGTTTTGCCATCGGCCAAAGCCTTAGAAGTGGCGCAAGATCGATGGGTAGAGAAAAGCTTCATGCGCGATTTGGGTCTTGGGGTTGCAGATTTCTATGACATCACGAGCGAGCCAGATTTACGCGCCGCGCTAGACGCCACCCAAGGGGAAGGCATTTTAAAAACCCGCCGCTTTGGCTATGACGGCAAAGGCCAATGGCGCCTGAAGGCGAACACCGACCTAGACGCCATTATGGCCGAGCTCAACGGCCAGCCCGCTATTTTAGAAGCTCTGGTGCCTTTCGAGCGCGAAATATCGCTGCTTGTCGCGCGCAATCCAACTGGCGATACCGCCACCTATGACGCGCTGGAGAATGTGCATAAAAACCACATCCTGCACACCTCCACTTTGCCCGCCAGTTTGACCCAAGCCCAAGCCAGTCAAGCCCATGCGATGGCGGAAAAAATTGCCAAGGCGCTCGATTATATCGGCGTGCTGGCCATCGAATGTTTCGTGACGCCGCAAGGCCTGCTGGTCAATGAAATCGCCCCTCGTGTGCATAACTCAGGCCACCTGACGCAAGACGCGTGTCACTGTGGCCAGTTTGAACAACACATTCGCGCCATTGCCGGCTGGCCTCTGGGCGATGCCAGCGCGCATTCTAACGCGGTGATGACCAATCTCTTAGGCGAGGAAGTGAACGACTGGCAAGACTGGGCCGCGCAAGAGGCCACTTATTTGCATTTTTATGGCAAGACGCAAGCCAAGCCCGGCCGCAAAATGGCTCATGTCACCCGCTTAACGCCGCGCCGATAAATAACGATTTTTTTAAGAGCGATAGCGCATTTTTGCGAGGCTCGACAGAACACCCTCAAAAGGGGCTTTGTCACCATGCAGCTTTTCAGACCAAGTCGTAGCTTTGGCCTTTAGTTTTTCAAACTGCATGACGTTTTCAATGCGGCGCTCGAGAAACGCTCGGGTCTTCGCCTCATCTTCACTATCATCCTCGAACCAAGTCAGACGCGTCGTGGCAATCACACCGCTTAGAATCACTCGTTTGGAATAATAATTATAATCAGTGGCGGTATCGCCAGCCCAGCGCCACATTTGGTTGGCGGTTTCAAAAAGCAATTTTGCCCCCAGCTTTTGACGCGATGGCAAAGCCAGCCAACCCGCGGCCCGCCGCGAGGCTTCTTTATGCTGCGCATCGACGCGAAGGCGCGCCCAGACCGCTTCTGTAATGCGCTCGCGAATTTTCAGACGATCGCCATCAGGCAAAGCGGCCAACATACGGGCGTCCCCATCGGCAGAAAACACCCGAATCAGCCCCCCCACACCCTTAGGGAAAGCCAAAGTCGCCATGTTTTCATCCACCCCCGAGCTGGCAATCGCGCCTTGCAGCAATTTATCGGACCAGCCGTCAAAGGCCACATTGGGCAAAGCGGCGGCCAAAACCTGCTGCTGCGTCTCTAAATAAGGGGTTTGATTGCTCATGGGCAGAATATGGAGTTTCAAGACCTGAAATACAAGCCACAATTAGACGCAGAAGAGGGTTCGCGCCTACTAGACAAACCCCACACAACTTGGTACACAATGCATCAAGTGAAGGCATAGCTTTGGTTGTGCCGTCTCTAATCTATTTTGAAAGGGTGATGAAACGTGCAAGTTTCCGTTCGTGATAATAACGTCGATCAGGCTTATAAAGTCCTGAAGAAAAAGCTTCAACGTGAAGGTGTCTTCCGTGAAATGAAGCTCCGTGGCCACTACGAAAAACCTTCTGAAAAGCGGGCTCGTGAGCAAGCCGAATCGGTTCGCCGGGTTCGTAAGCTGGCTCGCAAAGCCGCACAACGCGAAGGCGTTGTCCTAGGCAAGCGCAAATACTAAGCCTAGCTTTCTAAACACATAAAAAAGCCCCGATCGAAAGATCGGGGCTTTTCTTTTGGGCGCCAAGCGCCGTTTCCTTTGGGCGCGAATAACACCAAGACCTAGAAGGCCTTGACGATATTCTCAACCATTTTCTTCGCATCCGAGAACAACATCATCGTGTTGTCGCGGAAGAACAATTCGTTCTCCACGCCAGCATAACCCGCCGCCATGCCGCGCTTGATGAACAACACGGTATTGGCGCGCTCCACATCGAGAATAGGCATGCCGTAAATGGCACTGGTAGGATCTGTTTTCGCAGCTGGATTGGTCACGTCATTAGCGCCAATCACAAAGGCCACGTCAGCTTGTGCGAACTCAGAGTTAATGTCTTCCAGCTCATGCACATCATCGTATGGCACGTTGGCTTCCGCCAGCAGCACATTCATGTGACCCGGCATACGCCCGGCCACAGGGTGAATGGCGTAGCTTACTTTTACGCCCTGCTTTTTCAGCTCGTCAGCCATCTCACGCAAAGCATGCTGGGCTTGCGCAACCGCCATGCCATAGCCCGGAACAATGATAACCGAAGAAGCGTTTTTCATGATGAACGCCGCATCTTCCGCCGAGCCGCGTTTCACAGGGCGGGTTTCCACCGCGCCAGCGCCGCCAGCTACCACATCGTCGCCACCAAAGCCGCCGAGGATAACCGAGAAGAACGAACGGTTCATCGCTTTACACATAATGTAAGACAAAATCGCGCCCGAAGAGCCGACCAAGGAACCGGTGATGATGAGCGCCAGATTGCCCAAAGTGAAACCAATGCCGGCCGCCGCCCAACCCGAATAAGAGTTCAGCATCGACACAACCACGGGCATATCTGCGCCACCGATGGGAATGATGATCAAGAAGCCAATGACAAATGACAGCACGGTAATAAACAAGAATACCTCTGGCAGTTGATTGGCTGGGTCCATGCATAGATAAGCGATACCGCCAAGAATGCTGAGGAACAAAATAAGGTTAATCACATGACGCTGCGGCAACATAATCGGTGCGCCCGACATCGTGCCTTGCAGCTTGGCAAAGGCGATGATGGAGCCCGAGAAGGTAATGGCGCCAATCGCGGCACCCAAAGACATCTCCACGAGGCTTGCCGCGTGAATATGGCCGTTGGCATTCACAATGCCGAAAGCTTCTGGCGACAAAAACGCGGCCCAAGCCACCAGCACAGCGGCCAAGCCGACGAGCGAGTGAAAGGCAGCCACAAGTTGGGGCATGTCCGTCATGGCGATGCGACGTGCCGTCACCGCTCCGATAAGGGCACCAATGCCGATACCGGCTGCGATAATGCCGAAGCTTTCCATGTTTTTGCTTTGCAGCAAAAACAATGTGGTGGTGATGGCAATCGCCATACCCACCATACCAAAATAGTTACCTTGGCGAGATGTCTCTGGCGACGACAAGCCACGCAGCGACAGAACAAAGAATACGCCAGAGGCGAGATAAAGTAGCGAAGATAGATTTGCACTCATGGGGTCAGGCCTCTACTTGTCTTTTTTACGGTACATGGCGAGCATACGCTGGGTTACCAGGAAGCCACCAAAAATATTGATCGAGGCCAGCACCACAGCGCCAAAGCCAAGCCAACGCGTCATTTGGCCCGAAATGTCATTGGTGCCAACCTCGGCTCCAATGGCCACCAAGGCGCCAACAATAATAACGGAGGAAATCGCATTCGTAACCGACATCAGCGGTGTGTGAAGGGCGGGTGTAACCGACCAAACCACATAGTAACCGACAAATACGGCCATTACGAAAATGCTCAATAGATAGACAAAAACATCAGCGTTCATTATTTCGCTCCCTTAGCAGCTGCTTTTTTAGCAGCAGGTTTTTTCGCGGCAGGCTTCTTAGCCGCTGCTTTTTTCGCAGGCGCTTTCTTTGCGCTCGGCTTTTTCTTTGCCGCTGGTTTCTTTTTGTCTGCCTTGGCCGCAGGCTTTGTAACCAGCGCAGGATGCACAACCTTGCCGTTTTGGGTCAGGCCAATGCCAGCAATAATTTCATCTTCCCAATCAAGGGCAAGTGACTTCTTGTCTTTATTGTAAAACGCATCCAAGAAGTTAAACAGATTGCGCGAGTAAAGCTCAGACGCATTGCCCGCCAGACGCCCCGGCACGTTTTCATGCGCCACAAGCTTCACGCCTTTATGTTCGGTAATCGTGCCCATTTTGGACAAACGGCAATTGCCGCCTTGTTCCACGGCCAAATCAACCAGAACCGACCCTGGCTTCATGCCTTCGAGCATTTTCTTGGTCACCAGCTCTGGTGCCGGACGACCCGGGATAAGCGCTGTGCAAATCACAATATCTTGCTTGGCGATATGTTCCGTTACCAAAGCGGCTTGGCGCTTTTTATAATCGGCGCTCATTTCTTTGGCATAGCCGCCAGCGGTTTCGCCGCTATCGTCTTCGTCGGCTTCGACCATCACAAAAGTGCCGCCGAGGCTTTCCACTTGCTCAGCCGCGGCACGGCGAACATCGGTTGCCGAAACAATGGCGCCCAAACGTTTCGCGGTCGCAATCGCTTGCAAACCAGCCACACCTGCGCCCATAACAAAAATACGTGCGGCCGGGATGGTGCCCGCCGCTGTCATCATCATTGGCAAGGCGCGGCCATATTCATGGGTCGCATCCAATACGGCTTTATAGCCCGATAAGTTTGACTGCGAGGACAAAACATCCATCGATTGCGCCCGCGTAATGCGAGGCATCAGCTCCATGGACATGGCTTGAATTTTCGCCGCCGCGTAGGATTTCACTTGGGGGCCATTTTGATAGGGGTTCAGCGTCGCGATTAAAACCGCATTGGCTTTCATGGCTTTAACATTCGCAGCACTTGGTGCGCGCACGCCCATCACCACATCCGATTTTTTCAAGGCAGTCGAGACAGCTTTGGTAAGGGTCGCTCCCGCAGCCTTATAAGCCGCGTCGGTAAAGCCAGAAGCCGCACCGGCTCCCGCTTCCACAGTGACTGAAATGCCCAATGCGGACATTTTCTTTACCGTTTCCGGCGTGGCCGCAACGCGCGTTTCGCGAGTTGCTTCCTTTAAAACAGTTAGGCTTACAGCCATACTCATCTCCTCAAATTATAAAATAACCGCTCGCTAAACGCGAGACGGGACGTCAAGACTAGGGCTTAGTCGTAAACAAATACGATCAGAAACGCCAAAATTAATGCGACGCCAATGGAGCCCCATTTGGAATAAGTCAGAAAGCTCTCATAGGTGCTTTCGTGTTCAGGGCGGTTCATTTCTTCGCCCCACTCTTGGCTGTTCGTGTCATCACTCATAGTCATCTCCAGGATTGAATATGGCCGCGAATATAGCAGATGCCTGCGTCTGAGCAAGCTCGTGTTTCATCTATTCGTGGCAGGCTTACTCGTCATGCACGGAGCGGTAAAAGCTTGGCCGCCCAAGCCCCTCCAGCGCGCCCGCGCGTTGTAAAATCGCCACCATATGCGCCGCCCACTTATCTTGCCCCGCAAGCTCGCTCACTTCATCTTGGCGCAATTCAATCAACGCATGCGCCAAACCGTTTCGCGTGCCATGACGATACAGGCAATCTTCTTTCAAACGGCCCGAATAAGGCGTGTTATCGCCATAGCAAACCTCCGGCAGCTCGGCCATATAGGCGTCGACCACTTGTTTAAGGCGGTCGTCTTTGTCCCAAAGCACCGACATTTGCCAAGGCCGCGCGCGCCCGCGCCAAAGCGGGGTAAAGCTGTGAATGGCCATAATAATAGGCGCTATGCCATCGGCTTTGGCGCCGGCAATCGCGGCCTCAATGGCCTGATTATACGGCGTATAAAATTGCGCCACCCGCGCTTGCCATTGCGCTTTATCTTGAAACGGGTCGACTTTGGCATTGGCGGGAATAATCGCCCCATCCGATAATTTCATCACCAAAGTCGGGTCATCCAATCCCCGATTGGGGTCAATCAACAGGCGTGAAAATTGCGACGCCACCAAAGGGCACCCCAAAGCCTCCGAAATCCGCATGGCCACGGGCAAAGCGCCTGGATCATAAGCAATATGACGCTCTAACTCATCTGGCGCGAGGCCGAGACCGTTCAACTCTGGTGGAATGTGATTGCTGGCATGGTCGCAAAGAATGAGAAAGCGTTTATCGCCGTCTAAATGACGGGTTAAGAAAGCAGGGGTCTGGGAGGCAACAGACACAATACGCCAAAAGCTCCTATTGCGCTTTGGCAAGCTGATGCTTGCCCGAGGTCACTTTGCCATCTTTGAGAAAGCGCAAAACCTGGGCGGTAATTTCCGCCTTCCACGTATGGTGCAGCAAATGACCCGCGCCAACCAGTTCGATGAGCTCAACATCCGGTCGTTTGGCCAAAAATGGCATGGCGTTATAATTTATCGAAACGGTCGGATCGCTGTCGCCATGCAAAATCATCAATTTGCCTTGCGTGCCCGGCATGTCTTCGTAAGTGGTCTGCATGTCGGCCAAATGATGGCGCAGGTTCAACGCGTAAACCGCATTGGTGATAAAGGCATTGGGCTGCAAAATAAGAGCCAGCGCGCTGTCTCTTACATATCCATCTGGCGTCACTTCTGGGTGCGCAGCGCCGGCAGCGCCCGAATCGAGTTGCGTCGCGCCATATTTACCCAGCGTGATATGCGTAAAAATCGTGCCGATAATCGGCGTCGTGGCCAAGCGATAGGCCCAAAAATCGGGGCCATACCAAGGAATAATCGGTGGTGCCAGCATAATCGAACCGGTGATTTCAGAGCCCAAACTATGCGCATAGGCCAAAGCGACAGAGCCGCCCCAGCTTTGCCCAATCACCACGGGTTGCTCAAATCCCAAAGCCCGAACCGCTTGATGAATTTCACGCGCCTGTTTGCGCGGGTCCGACATTTCTAGATTATCTATTTTATTTAGCGAGCGACCAATGCCAGGACGGTCGAAGGCCAAAACCGTGCCATGCGGCGACAGGCTCTCGCCCAAAGCCAGCATCATGTCTTGCGCATTGGCGCTCGAACCATGAATAAGCACAAAGACCGGCTGATTTTTAGATTTCTTATCCGACTTGTCCCAATCGCGGCGCAAATAATGCAGCGTGGCATTATCGGTCTCGATAAAGTTTCCTTGCGGGGGCAAGACTGACAGCAATTGGCTACGCACACGAATATCATGCAGCCAAAGGCCAACGCCCAAGACTAGGATAACAGCGGAAACACTAACCAAAATTTTAACAATAAGACCACTCATGACGCTCTCCTTTGCAAGGCGCACCACACCGGGAATTGCTTAACCCTGGCGGGCTTTGAAACGCTTGTTCGTTTTGTTGATGATGTATAGACGACCACGGCGGCGCACCAGCTGATTTTTCTGGTGGCGATCACGCAAGGATTTAAGCGAATTGCGGACTTTCATCGTCGGCTCCATAAGTTTTAGATGGGGGTGTTCCCCAGAAGCCGAGAACATATGGGACAAGCGCCCAGCTGTCAAGCGGCCCAAACAGACAAACCCGCGCGCTTCCACAGGACGATAAAACAGACTTGGCAAGGCGGCGAAATGGTGTAATTTCTGGCCATCTTATCCCGCAATCAGGAGCCAAGTGATGAAAGCGTTAAATGGGGGCCAGCAAGATTTGCTGCCCAAAGGCGAACTTGTTGATTTTGAGCCAGAGTGGTTCCAAAAGGCGATTGCCCAAACCCCACAAGACCATTACGTCGCCTTTCAAGACGCCAAATTGCATTACCGCAGATGGGATGGCCCCGCCTTGGACGCCCCCAATATGGTGCTGGTGCATGGCGGCGGCGCGCATGCGCGTTGGTATGATTTCATCGCCCCGCAGCTGACGCCCTATTATAACGTCATCGCCCTCGACCTGCCGGGCATGGGCGATAGCGGCTGGCTTCAAGCCTACACGCGCGAAATTATGGCAGAAGCGGTCATCACCATGATTCGCGATGCAAACTTCCCATCCAAACCGGCGCTCATCGGCCACAGTATGGGCGGCATGGTCTCGCTCATGACGGCGCATATGTTTGCGCAAGAGTTGGCGGCCTTGATGATTTGCGACTTCTACGTCAAGCCCCCACACGCGCAAGAAGAATGGTACATGGAAGAAGACGAAAACGGCGATCTGCGTCCACGTCCAACCATGGACACGCGCGTCTATGAAGATTTTGATACAGCCCTCGGTCGCTTCCGTCTGCAACCCGAGCAGCCGTGCGCCAATCAGTTCATCGTCGATTACATCGGCGCACATTCTTTGCGCGAAGTTGAAGGCGGTTGGACGTGGAAGTTTGACCCCCATATGTATCGCAATTTCCCGATCGGC
The DNA here is from genome assembly GCA_018673175.1 of Rhodobiaceae bacterium. Classification (GTDB taxonomy): domain Bacteria; phylum Pseudomonadota; class Alphaproteobacteria; order RS24; family RS24; genus UBA8337. Next base: position 11,780 of record JABHDF010000006.1, read on the forward strand.
AATGATTGGTCCCAAATGTATGAAAACTTGCCGCTGCCGCTTTCTTGCATGTATGGCGAGCTGGCCGGCGATTACGAAAAAATTAGTCGCCAAGACGTGATCACTTTCATGCAGTCCTTGCGCCCCGACGCGCCGCACTTTGACCTGCTGAGCGCGCGCCACCATGTGTTGCTAGACCAACCGCAGGCCTTTGCCTCGACTTTGGTTTTGCAAATGCAGGCTTGGAAAGCGCAAGAGGTTTTCTAGACAAATTTTTCTAGGAAACGGCTTTACTGATGGCCAGAAGGGCGCGACAGGGTTTCTTCTTCCACTTCATCCACGTCGATTTTAGCTTCCAACATATCGAGCTGCGGCGAGCGCGTGGTGAACAGCATGACGGCCGATAAAACCAAGGCCACCACAAATGGCCCCGTAGGCGCGATAAGATAGAGCGGCATAATAAAGATAGGCACAAAGATAATCCCGACCGCCGCGGTCGAGCTGTTTAGCCCCGCCACTGCGCCTTGCTCTTCAGGCGTCACCGCCAACGAGCCACCTGCCGCTACAGCAGGACGCATAAGCCCACTGCCAAAGCCCTGCAAGGTTAGGGACAGCGCAAAGAGGCCAGAATTCATCGGTAAAATAAGCAAAGATATTCCGATGGTATTGATCAAAATACCCCAGAACAAAAGACTGCGGACCGAGGCGTGCAGGCGGGGAATAATCACCAATTGCGCAAATAAAGTTGCCATCGCCATAGACATCATAGCCACGCCTACCACTTGCGCGGTTTCTTGCCCGCTCAAATGCATCGTATCCATCACAAAGAAAGCCGCCACTTGCATAATCGCCGCGCTGGTGGTGGAAACCGCCACGCCCATGAATAAGAACAGCCGAATGCGCTTGTCTAAAATTTTCAATCGCGGGCCTTGCTTGTAGCTGCCTGCGGGTCGGCGGCGTTCGGGCAAGAACATCGCAATGGCAATGGCCCCGCCCAGGGCAAAAATGGCCAGCGCAAAAAAGGGTGCCAGCAAATGATAAGCCGCCAAAGCTGCGGCAAAGCCTGGGCCCAAAATCGTGCCCATGCCAAAGGCCGCGCCAATGGCGGCCACGCCGCTGGTGCGCTCTTCACGCGAGGTACGGTCCGCAATATAAGCTTGCGCAGCGGAAGGCGTGCCCGAGCCAAATAGGCCGAAAATCGCGCGCACTAAAATCATCAATATATAAAGGCTCATCAGCGGCAAAATACCTTGGTCGCCCAAAGCCAACAAAATACCAAAGCCACCCGTGGAAATACCAAAGCCCGCAAGCCCCAGCAAAATAACAGGTTTGCGGCCCCAAACATCGCTGCGCCGCCCCCAGAACGGGCTCATCACGACCCATAAAACCGCAGATAGGGTAAAAATAGCGCTGACTTGAATTTCGCTTAGCCCAAGGTCTCGAGCGACGGGGGGAAAAATAGCAAAGAATAAAGACTGCCCCATGCCGAGCGCCATTAAGCTGACGAACAGCAAAATCATGCCGCGCCGACGCTCAGCCGCTGAAGTGAAAGTATCGTTTTCTAAGTTCACGTAAGTTCCATTCCGCTGTTCATGGTTACTTTTGTCCGGCCAGTGTAGCGGAACGCCAAGCACTTAGAAAAACAAAATAAAACGACAGGCCCCAAAATAAAATCCGTATGGCGGTTGGCAAATCTGGGGCCAAGCCACCTTGGTGGCCATGCCACAAATGCACGCCAACCAATCCCGTCCAGACAATCAAAGCCGGAATAGTGATGCGCCGCATAGAGACCACGCGGATGGGGTGCGCCACCAAAATGGGCGCAAAAACCATGATCGATAAAAACCCGATTAACGCGAGATTGGTCATTGGGCCGGTTTCAAACATAATCATGTAAAACACCACAATGTTCCACAGCGCGGGAAACCCTCTAAAATCATTCTCGGGCGTTTTTAGCTCGCGATTGGCAAACGTATAAAGCGACGACATCAGCAATAAAGACGTCGCCGGGATGGCCCAGCCTTCGGGCACTAAATCAAACCGATAGACGATTAAGGCGGGAATAAAACAATAAGACACATAATCGATGACATGGTCGAGAATGGCGCCATCGATTTGTGGCAAATGTTTCGACACTTCCAAGCCGCGCGCCATCGGGCCATCGAGCCCGTCGACAATCATCGCCACCGCCAACCACAGCAGCGCCAAATAGGCCTCGCCTTGCCAAATCGCATCGACAGAGAACATCACCGGAATAAGCCCCGAAGCCGTGAATATATGCACCCAAGCCGCGCCAGCCTTTTGCTTCCAAGAAGAAGTTTTGTCCGAAGATATATGCGTCATTAGTACCAAGCCTGTTCTTCGCGCGCGCGTTTCAAATCGCTTTGCGCCATCATCATTACCAGCGCTTCAAAATTCACGCTGGGTTTCCAATTCAATTTTTCTTGCGCCTTACTGGCATCCCCCACCATCGGGTCGGGTTCGCTGGGACGATAGAAATCTTGGCTTACGCCAATCAACTGGCGACCGGTTTTGCGGTCGAGGCCTTTGGCCTCTAACCCCTCGCCCTCAAATTCGACATCCAAACCAACGGCTTTGGCCGCCAATTCGACGAATTGTTTTACCGTATGGGTTTGCCCTGTCGCGACGACATAATTATCGCCCTCGTCTTGTTGCAACATGGCCCACATGGCTTCGACGTAATCTCCGGCAAACCCCCAATCGCGGGCATTTTCGAGATTTCCCAACATCAAGGTCTGTTGTCCGCCGCAGGCAATTTGCGCCAAGGTTGCGGTAATTTTGCGGGTCACAAACTCCATGCCACGCAACGGGCTTTCATGGTTGAACATAATGCCGTTGGAGACGTGCAATCCATAGGCCTCGCGATAATTTACCACCGCCCAATAGGCAAATAATTTGGCGACTCCATAGGGCGAGCGCGGATGAAAATCTTGTGTCTCGTTCACCGTGCCTTTGGCTTTGAGGCCAAAAATCTCACTGCTCGAGGCTTCAAACAGGCGCGCCTCTGGTAACACTAATTTCACCGCCTCCATCAACCGCATGGGGCCGAGGCCGGAAGTTTCGCCGGTATAAAGGGGTTGTTGGAAACTGGCTTGCACGGAGCTTTGCCCACCGAGATTATAAATCTCATTGGGCTCAATTTCTTCGATAAGGCGCACAATAGAGGTAAAGTCTTGCATATCGAGCGTTTTCAGCTCGACCTCTTGCGCCACTTTCAAAGACACCAACCGGGGCAGGTTCAGGGTCGAGCTGCGCCGCACGGCCCCGACCACGCGATAGCCTTTATCGACCAAAGATCTGGCGAGATAAGCGCCATCTTGACCGGTTATCCCGGTAATCAATGCAGTCTTTTGGCTCACAATTTCCTCATGGGTATGGTTCGTTGGCAATTCAAATAATCTTTCCCTCCTTGTAACGACATTGCCGAGACGGGGCAACGGCCTTGGCGGGCACAAGCCAGCAATAGACAAACCCGCACGAACGCGATACGAAGAAGACAAGTCAGCCAAATTTAGTAACTTGTGGAGATTATCGTGGCACAGAAAAAAGCTCTTATTACCGGTGTAACGGGACAAGACGGTGCTTATCTAGCCCGCCTTTTGCTTGGCAAAGGCTATAAAGTCCATGGTATGAAACGCCGCGCTTCGTCGTTTAACACACAGCGCGTCGATGGCATTTATGCCGACCCGCACGATAGCGAAACCAGCTTCCACATGCATTACGGCGACATGACCGACAGCAGCAACATCATGCGCTTGGTCCAATCTATCGAGCCAGATGAGATTTACAATCTGGCCGCGCAAAGCCATGTTCAAGTGAGCTTTGAGACAGCTGAATATACCGCCAATGCCGATGCCTTTGGCACGCTAAGGTTTCTAGAAGCCATTCGTACCTTGGGTCTGGTCGATAAAACACGTTTTTATCAAGCCTCGACTTCCGAACTTTACGGTAAAGTGCAAGAGGTGCCGCAAAGCGAGACCACCCCGTTTTACCCACGCAGCCCCTATGCGGTGGCTAAGCTTTATGCCTATTGGATTTGCGTCAATTACCGGGAAGCCTATGGCATGCATGTCTCGAACGGCATTTTGTTCAACCACGAAAGCCCGATGCGCGGCGAAACTTTTGTAACACAAAAAATCGCTATGGCCGCCGCCGCCATTGAAGCCGGACATCAAGAAAAACTGTATCTTGGTAATTTGGATGCCAAACGAGATTGGGGCCATGCGCGCGAATATGTCGAAGGCATGCACGCGATTATCAACCATAAGCAAGGCGATGACTTTGTGCTGGCGACCGGGCGCACAGAAACCGTTCGTCGTTTCGTAGAGCTGGCCTTTGCCGAGGTCAATCGCGAGATTGTCTGGGAAGGCAAAGACGTCGAGGAAGTCGGCAAAGATGCCAAGACCGGCAAGACATTGGTCGAGATTGACCCGCGCTATTTCCGCCCAACAGAAGTTGAATTGCTCATCGGCAACCCGAAAAAAGCCAAAGACGTGCTGGGATGGGAAGCCAAAATTGAGCTGGAAGAACTGGTTTCCGAAATGGTGTCCGTGGCGCTTCACAATGCCCAACAACCCCAACCAACAACCAAATTGGCTGACTTTTAATGTACGAGCTGGCCGGCAAGCGGGTTTATGTAGCGGGCCATAATGGCATGGTCGGCCGCGCCGTTGTGAAGGCTCTAGCGGCTGAAAATTGCACGGTTCTCACAGCCGAACGCCAAGACGCAGACCTCCTCCGCCAAAGCGAAGTCGAGGCCTGGATGAGCCATAATAAGCCAGACGCCGTGGTCGTTTGCGCGGCGCGCGTGGGCGGCATTTTGGCCAATGATACCTATCCGGCGGATTTCATTTATGACAATTTGATGATCGAAGCCAATCTCATCAAAGCGAGCTTTGATTGCGGCGTCGAAAAGCTTTTGTTTTTAGGCAGCAGCTGTATCTACCCCAAGCTCGCGCCTCAGCCGATACCCGAAGATGCGCTTTTAACCGGTGCCCTAGAGCCGACCAATGAATGGTATGCTATCGCCAAGATTGCCGGCATTAAAATGTGCCAAGCCTATCGCAAACAGCACGGCGTTGATTTCATCTCGGCCATGCCCACCAATCTGTATGGGCCTCACGATAATTTCGATTTGCAATCGAGCCATGTCATTCCTGCCCTGATGCGCAAATGCCATGAAGCCAAATTGGCTGGCGATGCGACGATGGAAGTCTGGGGTTCGGGCAAAGTCATGCGCGAGTTTCTTCACGTCGAAGATTGCGCCGCCGGCATTGTCTTTTTGCTGAAGCATTATTCCGACATGAGCCACGTTAATTTAGGCACCGGCGAGGATGTTACCATCCGCCAATTGGCCGAGGCGATTACCAAGACCGTGGGCTTCGAGGGCAGTTTGGCTTTTGATGCCAGTAAGCCAGATGGCACGCCGCGCAAATTGCTAGATGTATCGAAAATAAACAACCTCGGATGGCACCATAAACTCAACCTAGAAACGGGTCTGGCGGCCGCCTATCAATGGTTTGTGGAGCACGCTGCATGAGGGTTTTCATCGTAACCCAAACCTTCCCGCCCCAAATGGGAGGAATGGAAGGGGTGATGAAAAGCCTAGCTGAAAAATACGCACAGACCCTCGCCGACCCACAAAATGTCGTGGTTCTGCCCGACAAACCCTATGTTGCAAACACCCCCTATCGCCTTCACCAAACCACCCGCCCAAAACCATTTCGCGCCATGAGCAAACGGCGCTGGTTGGCCCAACATCTACAGCGGGATGATTTGGTTATTTGCGATAGCTGGAAATCTGTCGCCGCCGTGCCGCCGCATCAGGGCACATTGGCGGTCTTGGCGCATGGGCAAGAATATTTAAAATCCGGGCGTCGCGCCAAACGCGTGCAAAAAGCGCTAAACCGCGCCAGCCACATTATCGCCAGCTCGGCCTTTACTTTAAATTTGATCGAGAGCGGCTGGCAGGTAAACCACGCCAAAACAGTCACCATCCCCCCGACCTATATGCTGCCCGATGAAGCGGCAAACCCCGCGACACAAAAAAACCGCACCGCCAAAGCCCCAATCGAATTACTCAGCATCTGCCGCTTGGAAGCTCGCAAAGGCTTGCTACAAAGTCTGCAAGCCCTCGCCCGCCTCGACGCCGCCCTGCCGGACTGGTGCTGGCGCATCGGCGGCAGCGGCCCACAAGCCGATGTTTTGGCCGCAGCCATCGCCTCGCTGGGGCTGCAAAGCAAAGTCACTTTATTGGGCCGCGTAGAAGACGAACAAAAAGAGACTTTATTGGCACAAGCTGATGTCTTCCTCATGCCCTCTTTTCAAGACGGGAAATCCCTCGAGGGTTTTGGCATTAGCTATGCAGAAGCCGCCCGCTTCGGGGTTCCCTCCATTGCGGGCACGGCAGGGGGCGCGCCAGAGGCCGTGCGCAATGGCGAAACCGGGTGGTGCGTCGATACACTAAACCCAGCCGAACTAGACGCCGCCGTGCAACAAGCTTTGAGCGACACAAAATTACGCCACACGCTGGGCGAGGCTGCGCGCCTCGATTACGCCGACCGGCTAAGCGCTGGCGTAACTTTGTCACAATTATCTGGTTTTCTAGCCCGATAAGCATTTAACCCTTAATCTGGCCGCCTAAGTCAGCTATAAGGAGAGCTTGTTGGAAGGGTTTATTGTGGCGCAAAGATTTTCTACGACGAGCCTAATTTTGCTTGTCCTCATCGGGCCGCTTTTAGCTCTGGCCATAAAAGGCTTTGCTGTTCTTCTCGCTCTAGCAGGGATTTTTGCGGCTCTAGCGCTTATTTTACAAGACAAATGGCCAAATATTTCCCGGTTCAAACCTCACGGCTGGCCGCTTGCTTTACTGACTTGGATAAGTTTGTCCGCGATCTGGAGCCTTCACGAAGATGCAGGCAATAAACTCGTTCAGCTCCTCTTAAGTTTGTTTTTTGCCATCAGCTTATTGTTTCTCTTTGAACAATTGGATGACGAAAAAAAGAGCCTTTGGGGCAAACGCATTTCCATTTCAATTGGCCTTGGCCTTGGCCTATCTTTGATACTCGGCCCCTGGCAGATATATGCGCCAAACCTAGCCGATGCGCTCAGCCCCGTTTTAGAGCTGCTACGCCAAGTCAACCGTTCGCTCACCATTGTCGCTATTCTGGTCTTTATTTACGCGGGCTCCATCGCCCAACGCCGGCCTCGCATAGCCGTTGCCTTGTTGGCAATCAGCACGGCGGTAGCTTTTTATTCGGAAAGCCAGTCTGCCGCTTTGGCCATGGCGCTCGGATGGCTCGCTTTGGGGCTTGCCCGCATGTCGGTGAAAGTTACCCGCCGTCTGATATTGGCCAGTTTTGCGCTGTCTTTATTGCTTATTGCTCCGTTTAGCATCCGTGCTTTTGAAGAAAGATGGAGCACCACCTATTTACCCCAAGCCATACACAACACCGCCGCCCCCAATATTCGGTCGTGGATTTATTATGTTTATTCGAAAGAGTTGTTACCCAAGGCCCTGTTCGGTCATGGCTTACAATCGAGCCGTATCTTCAATCCCGAGAACCTGGACGTCTATGTGTCTGAATGCCAAAAAATGTCACACTCTTATAGACATTGCGATTTGGCGTTAGAAAACCAGACTGTGGCGGCTCATGCCCATAATTTATTTCTGCAGATATTGTTTGAACTCGGAATTGTCGGCGGGGTCTTATGCCTATTTGTACTTGGCAAATGGCTACCCAGCCAACAGTCGGATACCAATATGTGGCGAATGGGAGCCTGGGGCGCTGGCATGGGAACGCTGATGTTTAGCTATAATTTTTGGCAATCTTGGCTGATGGCCAGTCTGCTGATTTGTGCCTTGAGTGCAGCTATAGTGCTGCCCAACAAAAAGGGCGCTGTAACCTCATGAGTTTAAGCCCTTTTTTAAGTACTTTGGCCCTAGCCACGGTTGCCATTAGCCTCACCTTGAGCTTTATCCTAAACCCGCTCGCGGCTCGCCTTGGGCTCGTCGACCGGCCTGCCTGAATATCCGCCACACGAGCTGGCTCAATATCGAGCGCCACAACTTCATTGTGTTGAGCCAATAAAACGGCCATCGACATCCCAACATAGCCGGTGCCCACCACAGTGATTTTGCGTCTCTGGCTCATGAACGTCCGTAATTATCTTCTAGTCGCACAATGTCATCTTCGCCGAGATAACTGCCGCATTGCACTTCGATCAAAATTAATTCATCGGTGCCAACATTCTTCAGACGGTGTTTTTCGCCCAATGGAATATAGCGATATTCCCCCGGCTTGGTTTCCAGTTCTTCGTCGCCCACTTGCACCAGCGCCAGACCTTGCACCACTACCCAATGCTCGGCGCGCTTGTGATGATATTGCAAACTCAACTGCTGGCCCGGTTGCACGCTAATGCGCTTAACCTGATATCCAGTCTCGTGTTTCAGCGTGGCATAGGTGCCCCAGGGCCGAGACACGACCGCGGGCAATTGCGTGGTCGCCTGCATAAACGCATCGCCCGATTTCAACTCATCAACGAAGTTTTTCACCTGCTGGCTATCGGCCCGATTGGCCACCATCAAGGTGTCCGGCAAATCAATAATCACCAAATTGTCCACGCCCAAAGTCGCGACCATTTTTTCGGTTTGGCTGAAACTTTCGATGTGCGTGTTGTGAGTGCCAATCTGCATCAGTCGGTTTTCAGGCACGCCAATGGCGCTATTGCCATCCGCGGTTTTAGACTGTGCGGCCGCCACTGTGTCCCATGTGCCAACATCGCTCCAACCAAAGCCAGCTGGCACGGTCATCACGGTTTCGGCGGGTTCAAACACGGCATAATCAATGCTGATGTCAGGTTGTGCTAGAAAGGCGGCTTCGTTAAAACGGCGAACGCCAGCCTCTAACGTGCTGGTGGCAAAACAATCCGCCGAAGCTGACCACACGTCTGCCGCGTGCGCCTTGAGCGCTTTGGCCATCGCCGCAGCGGAGAAATAAAACATCCCGCTATTCCAAAAGTAGCGCCCACTGGCGAGATACTCTTGGGCGGTTGGCAAATCTGGCTTCTCGACAAATTGACGAACTGGGGCTGGTTGCTTGCCCGCCTCGGCTACTTCAATATAGCCATACCCTGTGTCGGGCGCGGTTGGCACAACCCCAAACGTCACCAAAGCGTCTTGTGTGTCGCCAGCGCCGCTTAAAGCCGTGGCTTTTGCTACCGCCTCTTTAAACGCCTCTAAATCGGTCACAATATGGTCGGCAGGCAATACCAAACAATGCGCCGCCTCACCGAAAGCGTCGATGACATGATGCACGGCTTGGGCAATCGCCGGCGCCGTGTTGCGCCCCTTGGGCTCTAGCACAAAATGGGCGTTCACCTGAGGCGCATACTCGGCGATGAGCTGTTGCGACAAATGCAGGTGATCTTGATTGGTCACGATAATCAGGTCCTTGGCGCCTTCTACCAATGCCCTATCCACGGCATGGGCGAGGAGCGGCTTGCCCGCCACTTCCATAAAAGGCTTGGGCTCGGCATGGCGCGATACGGGCCATAATCTCGAGCCGGCGCCGCCTGAAATAATAATGGGAATGAGGGTCATCAAGTTTACGCTTTCACAATGGGGGCCGCGCCAGAAGTGTTTTTCATGGCGTTGCGCGTGTCGATAATCAAAGCTGCTTTATCGCCAATATAGTCATAATCCACATCATCATGGTCGGTTACAATCAGCACGGCATCGGCGGTTTCTGCGAGCTCAATAGTCACGGACTTTCGCCCCGCCAAGTCACTATGCTCGCGCGTCATAGGCACGATGGGCACATGCGGGTCGTGAAAATCGACTTTCGCGCCAGCCGCTTCCAATAATTCCAATAGAACCAAAGCTGGGCTTTCGCGCATATCATCGACGTTCTTTTTATAGGCCATGCCCAACATTAAAATATGCGCATCGGCCAGTTTCGTGCCTTTAATCGACAGAGCTTCGCTCAGCCGCGAGACAACATATTTCGGCATATCGGTATTTATCTCGCCCGCCAATTCGATGAAGCGGGTTTCAATGCCGTGTTGGCGCGCTTTCCAAGTCAAATAAAACGGGTCGATGGGGATGCAATGCCCGCCCAAGCCAGGGCCTGGATAAAACGGCATAAAGCCAAATGGTTTGGTGGCGGCCGCGTCAATCACATCCCAAACATCAATATCCATTTTATCAAAAATAACTTTCAACTCATTGACCATCGCAATGTTGACGGCGCGGAACGTGTTTTCGGTCAGCTTGGCGGCTTCCGCTGCACGGGCAGAAGACACTGGAATAACCTCGCTGATGACATCCTCATAAAGCGCCACAGATAAAGCCAGCGCTTCGGGCGTATCGGCGCCGACGAGTTTTGGAATCAGCGAGGTACCAAAATCTGCGTTACCCGGATCTTCGCGCTCAGGCGAATAAGCCAGATAGAAATCTTCATTGGCTTTCAGGCCAGAGACTTCCAGAACATTGGCTAAGTCTGTGTCTGTGGTGCCAGGATAGGTGCTGGATTCCAAGACAACCAATTGGCCTTTTTGGAGGTATTTAGCAATCTCTTTTCCAGTAGATAAAACCGGCCCTAAGTCCGGCTCTCGGCCATTTTTTAGAGGTGTCGGCACGCAAATGACAATCGCATCCACGTCTCCCGATTGCGCAAAATCTGTTGTCGCTGAAAACCGCCCGCTGGCGTTCATCTTCGCAATCGCGTCGGCGCCGATATGGCGGATATAGGTTTCATCTCGATTTAAAAGCGCTACTTTTTCAGCGTCGATATCCAGACCGGTTACCCGGTATCCTGCCTCTACAAAAGCGATGGAAAGCGGCAGGCCGACATAGCCCAGCCCCACCACGCCAACATGACCTGAATTAGATTTAAATCGCTCGAGCATAGTTCCGCCTCACCGCAAAGGGCTTCATTTCACTAGCCCTCAAAATACCTTTCATTCGCAACAAAGCAATTGCTTTTGCAGCTTGGCAAACTGGCCTATGTTGAGCCCATGAAGACGCCTCCAAACTCGCGCATTTTTGCCGCTCTTTGGCTTGCCAGTTTGGCAGCTCATTTGCCTCTGCCCGCCTTCAGCCAAACCAAATCTGCGCTCGAGGCGGATGAAATTACCGTTGAGGAAACCAGCGGTAAAATTAGCGCCAAAGGCAATGTCCAAGTAGAGGGCAAGGGCGCGCGTTTGACCACCCAGAGCTTGAGCTTAAGCCGCCAGACGCCAGATACGCCCGCGCGCCTCAGCATTCCAGGCCCGCTCCTTCTTACGCAAAACAATGGCACAAAAATCTCCGCCAGCTCCGCCGAGCTGAACCGCACCTTAGACAAAGGCACACTGAAAGACCTGCAGATGAGCCTCGAAAAAGGTGCGCGTCTTCGCGCCTCTGAGGCCACCAAAGATGGGGCTACTTTGGACATGAGAGGGGGTGTTTTCACGTCTTGCCCCGCCTGTGAAACCAAACCCGACGCCAGCCCCTTATGGCAATTGCGCGCCGGCCGCATTCATTACGACCAAGACGCGCAAGACGTCATCTATACAAACACGCGCCTCGAGGTCTATGGCGTGCCAGTAGCCTATTTCCCTTATTTGGCCCATGCCGGGCCCGAAGTCGTTCGTCGCAGCGGCTTTTTGGCCCCCTCTTTCGTCCGCTCCAATACATTTGGCCAAGGCATAGAAACCCCTTATTTCTTTGATCTAGCGTCTAATTATGACCTTACTTTGACGCCACGCTTCAGCGCCAAACAAGACCCATTGCTAAAAACCGATTGGCAACATTTGACGCAAAAAGGCGTTTACGAACTGACTGCCTATATGCATGAACCCAAGGATAAATTAGCCGACGACACGGATTTAGCCGCGCGCGGCGGCGTGACCGGTTCGGGTGAATTTCGTTTTGATGCTTGGGATATCGATTTTTCAATTCAAGAAGCCACCGATGATTTGTTTTTCAAACGCTATAAAATTAACGACACCTCGCGGCTCGAAAATCGTCTCACCGCCACCCGCCTTTGGGACAACCAAGACTTAACCATTGAGACCCGCAGCTTTCGCAACACCGTCGATCCGGAAACGGCCTCCACCGTCGATAGCATTCTTCCCACGCTGACCCATCAGGTTTACTTCGAGGGTGCGGTTTTGGGCGGGCAGCTCGATATGACCAATCGCTTCACCCATGAGACGCGCGATTTGGGAATTGAGGTTAGCCATCTGCAAAGCCAATTGGACTGGTCTTGGCGCCACGTGAACCAAGGCGGCTTTGTTTGGGAGGCCAACAACCGTTTGGTCCTAGATGCCTATCACTATGGCAACGAAAAAACCGACGCGCAGACGGTGGAATTGGAAACCGCGGAAGAGCTGCTGGGCGCCAATGCGACCGCGCTTACCCTATCTTACCCCTTGCAACGCAAACGCCCCGGCCATCGCCAAACCCTCACGCCAAAAGCGCAAGTGGTACTGGCCAGCGAAAATGACAAATACGCCAGCATTCCCTATATCGCCGACGCCAGTCTCGATTTAACCAGCGCGCAATTGTTTCAACCCATCACACCGACCAATGAAGCCAGCCGCATCAACGTCGGGATATCACATGACACCGAGGTTTCGGGCGACCTGCGCAGCTCCTTTTTTATCGGCCAGTCCTATAATTTATCGGACCTGAAGTTCTCGCATAAATCAGGCTACGGCGACGAACACTCCGCTCTTTTGGCAGATTGGGCGCTTTACTTAGGGCCTTTGACGCTCAAGCAAAATGCCCGCCTTGACAACGACACGCATGAAATTCTGCGCAGTGAAAGCACGGGCGACTTGGCTTTTTCTCGCTTTAGCGTGGGACTAGAGCATAGTTTTTACGCCGCCGAGCAATTGGGTATTGGTAAAGATATTCTGGAAGAGGCCAGCGTTCATGTGAACTGGGAGATGTCGCAAAACTGGGCGTTTCGCGCTTCGCAAAGCGAGAACCTAGAAACCCAATCGCGCGTTAAATCCGACGCCGCCTTTACCTATGAAGACGATTGCACGGTTTTCCAAATTTCAATGGAACGAGATTATGCGCGTGTGTCTGGCACCAGCATTGAGCCCGAGACCAGCGTAAATGTCACTTTCACGCTGAAAACAATCGCCAATTAGCGCTGCGGTACGCGTTCATCGCTCTCGAAGAATGTGTAAACCAAGCCAAGCCCGCCCGAATAGCCCATCTCATCCTTAAACAACGGGCTGTCCCGGTTGGCCGAGCCGTCATAGAACTCGACGTCAAAGCCACCGAATAGGCGCAATTGCGGGTTCACCGGTATCGATAAGCCGAGGCCAATTTCCGTGCCAATATACCCTGCCTTGGCTTTATATTCTTCTCGTCCGGGCTTGGCGTATCGACTGTCGACATCATAGAAATATTCGTTCAAGCGTTCGCTGCCATTGATCATTTCAATATCTAATTGAATTTCCAAATGCCGATTGCGTTTCGATTTCAGCTCATACACAAAGGCTGGCTCGACGATATAGCCTTGGTCTTCAAAACTTCCCAAGTCTGTGGCGATGATCGCCCGCGTGCGCAGTTTAATATCAAAATGCGAGGTCCAACTTTTATGTTCATACTGCGCGGCGTGATAAATAATTTGCGGCCCAATCTCAAACAGAAACTCTAAATCCGGCATGCCATCGCGGTCATCATCTTCGCTGGCATCGGCTGCCAAAGAGGCGCCGAGCGAGATATCAAATTCAAATTTCTCATTGGCAAACGCCACGGCGCGCACGCCGCTCTCTTCGCCGATGGAAAAAACTTCGCCGCGATAAATTACATAAGGAATGAAAAGCGCTTGCGTGGTGGTGTCATCGGCGCCTGGGTAAGTGGGCCCGCTAAAGGCGCCCCCGCCTATGCCAGCTTCCCAGAGCGGCTCGGGCAAATCAGCGGCTTGCGCAGGAGCGCCAGCCAAAAAAGATGCCGACAAAAAAGAGGAGGCCAAAAAGGCAGCAAGAGAAAAGCGCATGGGGAGTTTCCTATTTAATTATATGTCTTGAGGGAACAAACGACTTACTAGGCATGCCTTATACACTTTTTGGCTGCGATTCCAAATAAGGCGACTTGCACCACCCCCCTCTCATTGGCTAGGCTTTCGCACTTGAGGGAGAAAACCATGCAGATAAAAAGCGAAATTGCCGGCAGCGTTTGGAAAATCATCGCGCAAGAAGGCACTGAATTGGCGGCCGACGACGTCATTGTCATTTTGGAATCGATGAAAATGGAAATCCCTATCACCGCCCCCAAAGCGGGAATTTGTGAAAAACTACATGTGAGCGAAAGCGAAATGATTGGCGAAGGCCAACTCGTCGCCACGCTGAAGCTAACGTAGGGCTTGGCTATGGTTTGGGAAAACGAAATTGCAGAAATTCACGCCCGTCGCAAACTTGCCAAACAGCAAGGCGGCCAAGCGGCGGTAGACAAACACCACGCGAAAGGGCGCCTGACCATTCGCGAGCGCATCGACACTTTGCTCGATAAAAACAGCTTTGACGAAATCGGCGAAGGCGCGGGCGTGCCCGAATATAACGAAGATGGCACTTTAAAAGATTTCCAGCCCGCTAATTTTATTCTCGGCTTTGGCCAAGTCGAGGGTCGCAAAGTGATTGTTGGCGGTGAAGATTTTACCGTGCGGGGCGGCTCGCCCAATCCGGCGGGCTTGCGCAAAAGCGTTTACACGGAACAATTGGCGCTCAAATATAAAGTGCCGCTCATTCGGCTGCACGAAGGCGGCGGCGGATCCGTGGGTGGCACAGGCAATGATAAAGCGCGCCGCCCTTTGGGAGATCCGGTATTTAGCCAATCTCGATTTGTGCCTTTGGCCGAAACCCTCTCGAGCATTCCTGTCGCCACGGCCGCCCTTGGGCCCGTAGCGGGACTGCCTGCCGCGCGCCTCGTGGCCTCGCATTTTTCGGTGATGACCCCCAATGCTGCGGTGTTGATCGCGGGGCCCCAAGTGGTCAAACGTGCCACCGGCCATGATATGACCAAAGAACAGTTGGGCGGCCCGCAAGTGCATTTGGCCAGCGGCGCCATCGATAATCTGGCTGAAGATGAAGCCGATGCCATGCGCCAAATCACGCGGTTTTTATCTTATGTGCCCGACAATGCTTGGTCGTTTCCAAAGGCCATTACGCCGACCGATAAAATCGATCGCTGCGAAGACGCGCTGGCCTCCATTGTGCCAACCTCGCGGCGCCAACCTTTTCAGATGCGCAAAATCATTGAAATGGTGATGGACCAAGACGCAGACGCGTCTAGCTTTTTTGAGATGTCGCGCAAATATGGGCCTAGTTTAATTACCGGCTTGGCCCGCCTCAACGGCGAAAGCGTTGGCGTCATCGGCAATGATTGCATGTATTACGCAGGCGCCATGACCGCCGCGGCGGCCCAAAAAATGCGCCGCTTTGTTGATTTTTGTAACAGTTTCCACCTGCCCATCATCAGCTTTGTAGATGAACCAGGCTTTATGATTGGCCCCGATAGCGAAGCGGCGGGCACCATTCGACATGGCACGGCGGCTATTTCTGCGGTGCTGCAAAGCCGTGTGCCTTGGGCTTGTGTGCAAGTTTTAAAAGCCTTTGGCGTGGCCGCCCAAGCCCATTTCGGGCCCGACGCCTATATGCTCAATTGGCCCAGCGCGGCCAGTGGCGCTTTGCCTGTAGAGGGCGGTGTGGCCGTCGCTTTTGGACGCGAGATTGCCGCCGCGGACGACCCAGCCGCCAGGCAAAAAGAATTAGAAGACATGTTGGCCGCCACCCAATCGCCCTTTCCACGCGCCGAGGGCTTAAGTGTACATGAGTTAATTGACCCACGCGAGACGCGGCCAAAGCTGATACAATGGTTGCAGATTGCGTTAAACGCGCGTACCGAAGCGCCAACCCCCTACCTTACGGGCATGCGCCCCTAACTTATTCGGGCGTCCTGCCCGCTATCGTTAACCTCTAAAAGGAGAAACCCATGAGTGGTAACCGTCAAATTCTTTCAACCGTCACCGAAGCTGGAGAAACTGTTCTTTCCATCGTCGAAAACGACATTCCAACGCCAGGGGCTGATGACGTTGTTGTTCGCATCGAAGCCTCGCCGATCAACCCATCCGACATGTTCCCGCTTTTGGGCTTTGCCGATTATTCAAAAGGCAAACTGATCAGCGAAGGCAATGCGCACAAAATGGTTGCCCCGGTTCCCGAAGGCATGATGGCCCCCATGAAGGCGCGTGTCGGCCAATCTTTGCCTGTCGGCAATGAAGGCGCGGGTACCATTGTGGCGGCTGGCGACAATGTGAAACACATGGAAGGCAAATTGGTATCGCTGGTAACCGGAGCGTCCTATCAGCAATTCGTAAAAGTGCCTGCCGCGATGTGCTTGGTACATAACGACACCACGACAGCCGACGAAGCGGCCTCCTCTTTCGTCAACCCGCTGACCGCCCTTTGCTTCATTGCAACCATGCGGGCCGAAGGCCATAAGGCGATTGTGCATACGGCCGCCGCTTCCAATCTCGGCCAGATGCTGTTGAAACTTTGCCTGCAAGACGACATCGACCTCGTCTGTATCATCCGTTCCGACGAGCAAGCCAAAATCTTGAAAGACCTGGGTGCCAAATATGTCATCAACTCGAAAGACGCTGACTTCACGAGCCAGCTGGAAGATGCCATTGCCGAAACACAAGCCAGCCTCGCCTTTGACGCCATTGGCGCTGGCGACATGGCCGACACGCTTTTGGCCGCTATGGAACGTGCCTTCAGTCGCTCGGCTTCGGGCCTGAACACTTATGGCTCTGACCAGTTCAAACAGGTTTACGTCTATGGTCGCCTCGGCATGGGCCAAATTACTCTGGGCCAAAGCTATGGCATGCATTGGGCGTGCGGCGGTTATTTGCTAACGCCAAACTTGCAAAAAATGGGCCCCGAAAAACTCGGTGCCATGCAAGCCCGCGTCGCCGATGAGATTAAAACCACGTTCGCCAGCAACATCACCGATACGTTGTCGCTGCTGGAAGCTATCGATCCGGCCAATGTGGCACGCTATATGCCAAAGAAAACGGGTGAGAAATATCTCATCAAGCCACAAAAAGATCTCTAGGTCTTTTTCACGCGAGAGGCATCTCGTTCCATTAATAAAGCCGCCGAGGTTCCTCGGCGGCTTTTTCTTTGGCGCGAATGGTTTGGCTCAAAACCCTCATCGGGCAGTTTACAAACGACTATCCGGATCGCCTTTTTGCGGTGTGTCTACATCGGCGGCGCTATGGCGCTCCGGCACCATTTCCGCGCCCCAAGCCCGATTGATCAAACGGCCCCGGCGCACGCCAGGTCGTGCCGATATTTCATTCGCCCAGCGCAACACATGGGTATATTCATGCACCTGCAAGAACTCCGCAGAGTCATATAAAATGCCCATAGCCAAAGCACCATACCAAGGCCAAATGGCCATATCGGCGATGGTATATTCATCCCCGCACATAAATTGATTGTCCGCCAGATGGCGTTCCAATACGTCCAATTGGCGTTTTACTTCCATGGAAAAACGGTCGATGGCATATTCGATTTTTACTGGTGCATAGGCATAAAAATGGCCAAAGCCGCCGCCCAAATAAGGCGCCGATCCCATTTGCCAAAACAGCCAATTAAAACATTCGGCGCGCTTGGCCCCTTGCTTGGGCAAAAAGGCATCAAATTTTTCGGCCAAATGCACCAGCATAGAGGCGCTTTCAAATAGGCGCAGCGGCGTATCGCCCGAGCGATCGGCCATCGCAGGAATTTTCGAGTTGGGGTTCAACTCAACAAACCCGCTAGAGAACTGATTGCCCTCGCCAATATTAATCAGCCAAGCATCATATTCTGCGCCCGCATGTCCCAGCGCCAAAAGCTCTTCCAACAAGACGGTAACTTTCACGCCATTGGGGGTGCCCAAAGAATACAGCTGAATAGGATGCTCTCCCACGGGCAGCTCTTTATCATGGGTGGCTCCGGCGATAGGACGGTTGATGGCGGCAAAGCGGCCGCCGCTTTCTTTATCCCAAGTCCAGATTTTGGGAGGTTCATATTGTGGTTCGCTCATCAAAAAGCTCCTTTAAAAGTCAGCCATAACCCTAATCCGCTTGAAGGACGTGGGGCAAGGTAAAACTAAATATTACAAGCCATTGTCAGAAATTGTCAGGTGTTGCTAGGGGTTGTCAGGTATTTTGCGTATCGCGGTTTATAAAAAATTAAGTTTTTGCTTGCATTTGCCTCCCCATATGGTAGCGACAAAGGGCTGCGTGACGTTATATGTTTCTTTTGGCGCGGCTTAGCATCTCCCTTTGGTTGGTTTTGCTACTTTTTAAATTACGTACGCAAAAGACACAACTTTAGGACTGACTAATGATTACTGGTACTGTGAAGTGGTTCAACGCCACAAAAGGTTATGGATTTATTGCTGTTGAAGGTGAAGACGATGTATTCGTGCACATCTCCGCAGTCGAAGCTAGCGGCTTGCAGCTCAAAGAAGAGATGAAAGTCTCCTTTGAAAAGCAGCAAGGTAAAAACGGCAAATACTCCGCTGTTAACCTCGGCCCAGCTGACTAATATTTTAAGAGCCCGTCGGCATTTTCCGACGGGCTCTTTTAATTTTATCTCGGGAACTTTGACCCGATAAAGCACCCCATTGCGCGGGTGTTTTTTTATGCCTGCGATTTTTCGCTACTGTGCGTCTTTCAGCTTCGCCATATAGACCTGCAGATCTTTTTTCACATCTGGTGCCAAAATATACAGACCAATGATATTGGGAATGGCCATCACGAAAATAAGCGCATCGGCAAAATCAAGAATAACGCTCAACTGTATCGACGCGCCGATGACGATGAAAATACAGAACACGACCCCAAAGGCGCGTTCTTTCAACTTTCCTTCCCCGACCAAAAACGTCCAGCCTTTGATGCCATAATAGGCCCAAGCCAACATGGTTGAGAAAGCAAACATCAAGGCCACAAAAGACAGCGGCACGGGCGACCAAGAAATATTGATCTCAAAAGCCGACGACGTCAGCTCAATGCCCGACAGGCCACCGCCCATTAAAACTTCCTGTGGCAACGTTGTAATCAACACCAGTCCGGTCAGCGTACAAATCACCACCGTATCCATGAAGGGCTCCAGAAGGGCGACAAAGCCCTCGCTCAAAGGCTCGTCTGTTTTCACCGCCGAATGGGCGATGGCCGCCGAGCCGAGACCCGCCTCATTAGAGAAGGCGGCGCGTTGGAAACCCAAAATCATAATCCCGATAAAGCCGCCTGAAACCCCGCTCATGGTAAAGGCGCCGGCAAAAATGGCGCCAATGGCTGCCGGAATGGCCGTCGCATTCATTGCCAAAACAATCACCGCGCCGACGATATAAATCAAAATCATGAATGGCACCAAGCGCGCCGTCACATTGGCGATGGATTTAATACCCCCAACAATAATGAGGCCCACCATGACAGCCAAAACCAGTCCGACCAACCAGCCATAGCCGACCAAGGGGCTACTGGCGCCGCCCGACACTTCAACCAATTGCACATACGCCTGGTTGGATTGGAACATATTGCCCGCACCCAAACAGCCAATAACAATGCTGACCGCAAAGAAATTACCGAGATATTTGCCCAAACGTGGAAAGCCTTTTTGCGCCAAACCATCGCGCAAATAATACATAGGGCCTCCCGAAACTGTGCCATCGGGGTTTAGCACGCGGTATTTCACCCCCAGTGTGCATTCCACGAATTTCGTGGTCATGCCCACGAAGCCGGCCAAGATAAGCCAAAAAATCGCCCCCGCCCCGCCAAGCGAAACGGTAATGGCCACGCCCGCAATATTGCCGATGCCAATGGTGCCAGACATAGCGGTGCTGAGCGCTTGGAAGTGCGATATCTCGCCTTCATGTTTGTC
>JABHDF010000019.1 GCA_018673175.1 Rhodobiaceae bacterium
TGGCGATGACGGCATTGAGCCTCGCATTATGGGTTTCAATGCGGGCGACGAAATAATTGAGGGCGTCGAGAGCAGATAGTTTTTTGGCTCTAATTTGCGCTGCAATCTCTTGTGCAGAAAGCGTATGTAAACTCATTTTTCTATCTCCGTCCTATAGACATATGGGTACAGTTTGGGCAATCTACGCCCCGATGAACACCGTCTGAGAAAGACGATAAGGAGGAACTTATGTTCGGTCAAATGCAAGATGTACCCCTACTCATGAACCGTATTTTGGATCATGCCATGATTAACCACGGAGAACGCGAGATTGTATCGCGCTTGGTGGAAGGCAATATTCATCGCGAAACTTATGCTGACGCGCATTTGCGCGCTCGCAAACTCAGCCAGTCCTTGCAAGGTCTTGGCATGGGGCAGGGCGATGTGATTGCTACGCTGGCTTGGAACACGCACCGCCACATCGAGGCTTGGTATGGCATTACGGGTATCGGCGGGGTTTACCATACGCTGAACCCGCGTCTGTTCCCCGAGCAATTGGTCTATATTATCAATCATGCGGAAGACAAAATGATCTTCACGGATTTGACTTTCGTGCCCGTTCTCGAAGCCATTCAAGACCAGCTGAGCCATGTGAAGGGCATCATTATTATGACCGATGCCGCGCATATGCCAGACACGAGCCTGGCCAATGTGCATTGCTATGAAGACCTCATCAATGGCCAAAATGGCGATTTCAATTGGGTGGAAGTCGATGAGCGCGCGCCTTGCGGCATGTGCTACACCTCCGGCACCACAGGCAACCCGAAAGGCGTTTGCTATACGCACCGCTCAAACGTGTTGCACACATTGGTCGGCAATTCCGCCGATGTGATGGGGCTGAAAAGCACCGATTCCATTATGCCCGTTGTGCCTATGTTCCACGCCAATGCTTGGGGCCTTGCGCTCAGCGCACCGGCAGCGGGATCGAAAATTGTAAACCCTGGCCCGAATATGGACGGCGAGAGCATCTACCAATTGTTGACCGACGAAGCCGTGACTTTCACCGCTGCCGTTCCAACCGTTTGGCTGATGTTGTTGCAACATATGGAAGCCAATGACCTGAAATTGCCAGTGCTCAAAGATGTGACCATCGGCGGCTCTGCGGTGCCACGCGTCATGCTTGAGAAGTTTGAGCGCGACTACGGCGTTTCGGTGAAACATGCTTGGGGCATGACAGAATTGTCTCCACTGGGCACCATTGCGAGCTTCAAATCAGGCATGGAAAACATGACCTTTGATGAACAAATGGACATTAAAGTGAAGCAAGGCCGCGCGCCATATGGTGTGGAAATGAAAATCACCGATGACGAGGGTAAAGAATTGCCGCGTGATGGCGTGGCCTTTGGTCACCTGATGGTTCGTGGGCCGTTTATTGTCGGCGAATACATTAAAGGTGATGGCGGCAACATTCTCGATGAGAACGGCTTCTTTGATACTGGCGATGTGGCGACAATTGACCCGCTCGGCTTTATGCAAATTACCGACCGTGCCAAAGACGTTATCAAATCGGGTGGCGAATGGATTTCGTCTATCGAGATTGAAAACGTTGCGGTGGCGCATGAAAGCGTCATGGAAGCTGCGGTTATTGGTTTGGCGCATCCCAAATGGGATGAACGTCCGCTGCTCATCATCGTGAAAAACGAAGGCGCGGAAGTAAGCAAAGAAGAAATTTTGAGCTTCCTCGAAGGTAAAATCGCCAAATGGTGGATGCCAGATGATGTGGCTTTCGTGGATGAAATTCCGCATACAGCCACAGGTAAAATTCAGAAACTAACCCTGCGGGCGCAATTTGCTGATTACAAATTGCCGACAGCAGATAGCGCGGCGGAATAGATATGCTTGGAATTTCAGTTACAACTTTAACCACTTGGGCTTTGCGTCTTGCAATTGCGGCTCCGGTGATTGCCATTACCTTACTGGCTTTGTTCCGCTTTGGGGTGATGGATTTCCGTCTGCCTTTGCTGGGCGTGGCTGTGGCAAGTTTGCTCGCGATTATCGCCTTGTTGTTGGGCGCTATGGCGCTCATCGGCGGCTTTGGCGGGGATGGCGGGCATACGCAAAAAGCCGTTATCGCGGTGGTCTTGGCTTTGGTGGTGCTTTACGCGCCGCTATCGACGCTTCGTAAGGGCGCCAATGTGCCACCGATCCATGACATCAGCACAGATTTGGATACGCCACCTGTGTTCACTGCCGTGCCAGCGACCCGAGTGGCCAGCGACAATAGTCTGGATATAAATGCAGACGTGCAAGCGCAGCAAAAAGCGTTCTACACAGAGCTGGCGCCTTTGCGTCTAGCTGGTTCGCCAAGCGATAATTTCGCCAAAGCTGTGGCTGCGGCCGAAGCTATGGGGTGGGATATTGTGGCGCAAGACGCCTCGGCTGGCACCCTTGAGGCCACCGCCACCACGGCTATGTTTGGTTTTAAAGACGATGTGTCTATTCGACTGACGAGCGATGCGGGCGCCACGAAAGTGGATGTGCGTTCGGCGTCTCGCGTTGGCCTATCCGATTTGGGAGCCAATGCGGCGCGTATCGAAGCTTATTTTGCGGCTTTGAAATAGAGGCCGTAAAATAGCGTCTCTTAAGCCAGTGTAAATTTCGTGTCGAGCGTTGGATTGTCAGCGCTCGACACCACACCGCGCTCTACCAAGTCTTGCAAATGCGCGAGCATAGAGAGCGCCGCCGCCGGGTGCAGTCGTTTGTCGACCGCGGCATAGACTACTTTTACCATTTCTCGAATATCGCTATCGCCGGCCTCTAGGCGGGCTAAAACTTGCGCCTCGCGAGACTTACGGTGGCGGATGTATTCGCGCACGAAATCTTGGGGCTTTTGAATGCACGTGCCATGGGTGGGCCAGTAAATTTCATCGTCGCGGGCTAGCAATAAATCTAGCGAGGCCATGTAATCTGACATACTGCCATCGGGCGGAATAATGACGCTGGTCGACCAGCCCATCACATGATCGCCCGTGAATAAGGCTTTTTCTTCGCGCAGCGCGTAGCACATGTGGCCCGCCATATGGCCGGGCGTGAACACGCACTCTAACGACCAATCGCCGCCTTCGATGACATCGCCATGCGCCACTTCCACATCTGGCGAGAAGGCGTCATCGGCATGTTCTTCCATTTGCGGCGCGTCGCTATTAATCGCTATGTCTTTCGATTTAGGCGGCGTCAGGCCATAAATCGGTGCGCCTGTTTTTTGCTGCAAGGGCGCACTGGCAGGCGAATGGTCGCCATGCGTATGGGTGATGATGATATGGCTGATGCTTTCGCCGGGCTCGAGGGCGGCCAAAATGGCCTCGATATGCGCCTCGTCTATTGGGCCTGGGTCGATGACACCAACCTGGCCATTGCCGATGAGATAAGTGCCCGTGCCAGTGAAAGTGAACGGGCCGGGGTTGTTGCAAATAACGCGGCGGATGCGCGAGCTTAAGCGGTCTACTTTGCCATAAGAAAATTCAAACTCTGTAACAAAAGGAATGCCCATTTGCGCCTCTTTTCAATTTAAAAAAAACCTTCTCGTGTGTAGCATGGAAATTCATATGTGTCTTTTTAGGAGTTTTATCATGCGTTTACTTTCTACCGCCCTTGGCCTTTCCTTTGTTTTATCCGCAAGCTTTTTGGCGCCCGCCACAGCCGGTCATCACAAATCTGGCGAAGGGGAAAGCTCTCATGCCTCGAGGGGCGGCGAGCGGTTTTCTGACGTCGATAGCGATGGCAGCGGCACGATTTCTGAAGCGGAGTTTGTGGCGCAAGCCGCAAAGCGCTTTGCTGAAATGGATGCCAATAGCGACGGTGTTTTGAGCAAAACCGAAATGAAGCGCCGCGCGAGAAAACACTAGCTCCGTGGCTTGCTTCTGGTAGCCAATCTGGCTAGCCTTTTTTTCGTAACAAAGAGAGGGAGTTTCTCATGAATAAAGTTTTACATATTTTGGTTTTAGTGCTCGGCGCGGTTTTTGCGCTGACAACAATTGGCTGGATTTTTGATCCAGCAAGTGCCGGCAAGCGGTTGGAAATGGATCTGCTAGAGGGTCTGGGGCGCAATACGCAAGTTGGCGATTTTACGGCTTTCTTCGCCACGATTACGGTCTCCATCGTGGTTGGGGCCTTGAAGAAGCGGGTAGATTTCATTTATGCCGCAGCCATGCTTTTGGGCTTTGCCGCGACTTTCCGCATTTTGGCTGGTCTGGTGCATGATGCGCCTATGCTGATGTCGGCCATTGGCCCAGAGATTGTTTGCACGGTTATTTTGGTAGCCTACGCGCGCACTTTGAAAGCTTAAAACGAGCCTCGGGTTTTTCCGAGAGAGATAATAATCGCGCGTCTTCGGGCGCGCGATTTACTTTGTGGGCCCTGCATGGCAGGGTTTTAAGTCATTGAGATTGAAAACTGGGAGAAACCTTATGTCGCAGTCGAGCCTTGAGGGTGTGAAAAAACGCCCCCTTCTATCCATTCTAATTGGCTTCGTTACGCTGTTCTTTGGCTATCTTCTTTTGTGGCCTGTGCCTTTTGATCCTGTGGCTGGCCCTGAGCGCGCGGCCAACCCCGCAGGCACGGGCCTATTTGCCAAGAACAATGCTTTGGCCAAAGCCCAAGTGATAGAGGCCGGACATGGCCCCGAGGGCATTGCTTTTGACGCCAAAGGGCGACTGCACACCGGCCTGCATAATGGCGATATTATGCGGCAAAAGCCTAACGGTGGATTTGAGCGGGTAGGCAATACGGGAGGGCGGCCTCTGGGGATGGATTTTGATGCGCGCGGACAGCTGATTATCGCCGATGCTTTGGCTGGTCTTATTTCTATGGCGCCCGATGGCACGATGAAAACCTTGGCTACCGATTTTGAAGGCAAGCGCATGTTGTTTGTCGATGACCTTGCGATAGCTCGCGATGGCAAAATATATTTCTCCGATGCCTCGCAGCGCCATGCCTATGGCAGCGATATTATTGAGGTTTTTGAGCGGCGTCCTTCGGGCCGTCTGATGGTTTATAATCCGCGCGATAAATCGCTGACGGTACTCTTGGATGATTTATATTTCGCCAATGGGGTGGCGCTCAGCCAAGGGGAGGCCTTTGTGCTGGTCAATGAGACCTTCGACCATCGCATTATGCGCTATTGGCTGGAGGGACCCAAAGCGGGCACCTCGGATGTCTTCATCGACAATCTGCCAGGTTACATCGACAATATTACCGAAGGGCCAAATGGAAGTTTCTGGGTAGCTGTGGTTTCGGCGCGCACGGATGATTTAGACGCTCTGGTGCCAGCCCCGTTTTTGCGCAAAGTTGTGTATCGCGCGATGCAGTTAACCGGTGCTTCGCCGGCCCAACAGCATAGCTATGCGGTAAAGCTAGACGCTAAGGCCAATGTGCTGGCGTCGCTAGAAGATGATAGCGGCCATATTTATATGATGACCAGTGTGCTGGAACATAATGGCAGCTTGTATCTTGGCAGTTTGACCAATCATGTGATCGGTGTTCTGGAGGCCCCTTAGACGGGTTTTTGGCCCGAAGCTTAAGTGCCGCACCATAAAGTTTATTTAAGGGCTAGACCGCAGCCTCGGTTTTATATATTTTCGCGCTCAGTTGGGGTGTAGCCAAGTGGTAAGGCACCGGTTTTTGGTATCGGCATGCGCAGGTTCGAATCCTGCCACCCCA
>JABHDF010000039.1 GCA_018673175.1 Rhodobiaceae bacterium
GTAAGTCGCGCGTGCGAAGAATCAAGCGCTGCGCCCAGAATACCCCTTCGAAGCAGACGCAGGCTTTGCACTGGCGCGCTAGCGAAGCTATGATACGTCTTATGAAAGTTGCCCAAATCTTATGAAAGTTGCCCAAATCCCCGAATTTTTTGAACGCCTCTCGCGCGATGACCCTGCGCCGCGAACCGAGCTTGATTTCTCCAATGATTTCACGCTGCTGGTCGCGGTTGTGCTGTCCGCGCAGGCCACCGATATTGGCGTCAATAAAGCCACGAAAACGCTGTTTGCCCGTGCCGATACGCCCGAGAAAATGGTCGCCCTCGGCGAAGCGACCATTCGCGAGGAAGTGAAGACCATCGGCTTGTACCGCAATAAGGCCAAAAATGTTTTCGCCCTCTCGCAACAATTGATCGCCGAGCATAACAGCGCCGTTCCCAACGATATGGAAACCTTGCTGAGCCTGCCAGGCGTGGGGCGCAAGACTGCCAATGTGGTGATGAATGAAGCCTTTGGTGTCGCGACATTTGCCGTCGACACGCATGTGTTTCGCGTCTCCAACCGTACCGGATTGGCGCCGGGCAAAACCGAGCTGGCGGTGGAGAAAAAACTCGACCGGCGCATCAAGGACCCCTATCGACGCCACGCCCATCATTGGTTGATTTTGCATGGCCGCTATGTTTGTTTGGCTCGCAAACCCAAATGTTATAATTGCTTGGTGCGCGACCTTTGTCGCTTCAAGCCGAAAACCGAAACCGCCTAACGCGAGAAAGATACACCCTATGACCGATTTTGCTTCTGACCCGAGCCGCCTGATTACCGGAATGGGCGCCGCCTTGGTCGATCTTTTCGCCGATGTGCAAGACGCCGAGCTGGAAGCGCTGGGCAGCCCCAAGGCTTCTATGTCTTTGATCGAGGCGAACCAATCCACCGACTTGCAAAAGTCTGTCTCGGTACATACCCATCAGCCCGGCGGCTCGGCCGCCAATAGCGTGGCGGGCATTGCCAGTCTCGGGCTAGCTACCGGCTTTATCGGCAAAGTTTCGGATGATGCTTTGGGCCATGTTTTTTCTGACGCCTTCCAACAGCTCAAGGTCGCTTTTCCAAGCCGCCCCGAAACCAGCCTGCCGACCGGCCATTGCCTGGTGTTGGTCACCCCAGACGCCGAGCGCACGATGCACACCGTATTGGGCGCATCCGTGACCACCTCCACCGCAGATTTGGACGACGCGGTGCTGGCACAAACCGGTCTGTTTTTCGCCGAAGGGTATATTTGGGATAGCCCCAGCGCACGCCAAGCGTTTATAGCGGCGGCCGAGCGCGTGCACGCCCAAGGCGGAAAGGTCGGGTTTTCTTTGGCTGACGGGTTTTGCGTAGAGCGCCATCATGCTGATTTTATGGCGCTTTTGGACAGCCATATCGATGTTCTTCTGGCCAATGAAACCGAAATCGCTGCCCTATTTGGCAGCCAAAACCCGAGCGAGCTGGCCCCGCATTTCGCCAAACATAATCTGCTCGGCGCCGTAACTTATGGCGCCGATGGCGCGGTGGTTTTCGACACCAAAGAGGCGGTCCAAATCGCGGCCCAAAAGGTCGAAGACATCGTCGACCTCACCGGTGCCGGCGACCAATTCGCGGCTGGCTTTCTTGCCGGCTTGCATCGCGGCCATTCGCCAGAGGTTGCGGGTAAAATGGGCATCATCGCCGCCAGTCATGTGATCCGCCAATTCGGGCCGCGTCCGCAATCCGATGTTGGCGCCCAGCTCAAAGCCCATGGCCTGACCCTTTAAAAATTAGATTTTGCGCAACAGCACGCGGTCAATGCGATGGTCATCGCTTTTGTGCAAAATCAAATCGGCGCGCGCCCGCGTAGGCAAAATATTGTCTTCTAAGTTTTTGAGGTTAATCCGCGTCCAAATATCCACGGCCATGTCGCTCGCTTGTTGTTCGTTCAGCTCTGCGTAGCGTTGAAAATAAGCACCGGGCTGTCGAAAGGCGGTCTTTTGTAGCGACATGAAGCGCTCTACATACCAGCGTCGAATGACCTCATCTTCCGCATCGATGTAGATCGAGAAATCAAAGTAATCAGAGACAAAAGGAATTTCCGTGCCTTCCCTTGCCAAAAGCGCAGGCTGGAGAACATTCAATCCTTCGACAATTAAAATATCGGGCTGCGAGACGGTAATTTTATCATCCGGCAAAATATCATAAGCCACATGCGAATATACCGGCGCCTCAACATGCGCCTGACCCGATTTAACCTCGGCCAAAAACCGGCGCATGCGGCGCAGATCAAAACTTTCTGGAAAGCCTTTGCGCTGCATCAAATCGCGCTCTTCCAAGACCGCATTGGGAAATAAAAACCCATCCGTGGTAACCAAATCGACTTTAGGGTGCGACGGCCAGCGCGCCAACATCTCGCGCAAAATCCGCGAGGTGGTGCTTTTGCCCACAGCCACAGATCCGGCCACGCCAATGATGAATGGCACTTTTACTTCGCGCCCCAAAAACGCATTGGTGGCGCCATAGAGGCCTTGGCTGGCTTCGACATAAAAGTTCAGCAGGCGCGACAGCGGCAAATAAATCTCTTCCACCTCCGCCAAAGAGACGGTCTCGCCAAGCCCGCGCAGCTTTTCCAGTTCGCTCTCGACCAAGGTTAATTTGGCATCTTTGCGCAGCTCTCCCCATTCCTCACTATTAAAGGAGCGATAGGGGGATATTTCCAGTTTGTCGTTAATCATGTCGGTCATAGGGCTGGCTTATTTACCTTTATCCGCGCGCGGCTTTTTCCGTGAGCCCCGAAACGCCTTGGCGCTTTTTCAGCTCGTTGACCACTTGTTCGGGCGTCAATCCACGCGCCGCCAAAACCACCAACAGATGATAGGTAAGGTCGGCCAACTCGCCCAGCAGCTCTTCATCGCTGCCCGAAAGCGCTGCCACCACGGCTTCGACACCCTCTTCGCCGAGCTTGCGCGCTGCCCGAGGCAGGTCGGCCATCAATTGTGCCGAATAGCTCTCTTCTGGCGCAGCGCCGCGGCGCTTTTCAATTTCGCCAAACAGCTCGTCTAAATAGCCAAAATCGCTCATCGTCCGTTTCCTCTTCCCATCAGGCCTGTGCACTCAGGCGTAGCGAGTTTTCGCCCTAAAAGCAATCATGCGTTGCTCTGTGAAGGCGCGCGAACCTGAAGCCCAGCTTCGGCCATAGCGACTTTTGCCTGACCAATGGTAAAGGTTCCAAAGTGAAAAATCGATGCCGCCAACACGGCACTGGCATGGCCTTGGCGAACCCCTTCGACCAAATGCTCTAACGTGCCGACGCCACCCGATGCGATGACCGGCACGGGCACAGCATCGGCAATGGCGCGGGTGAGGGGCAAATCAAAACCGGATTTTGTGCCGTCGCGATCCATCGAGGTCAGCAAGATTTCGCCGGCGCCGCGCGCCGCCATTTCTTTGGCAAAGCCTACCGCTTCAAGGCCCGTCGCCTCGCGGCCCCCATGGGTAAAAATTTCCCATCGCTTGCCTTGCGGGCCTTCATCGACTTGCTTGACGTCCATGGCGACGACGATACATTGCGCGCCAAATTTTTCAGAGGCTGCCGTCACCACATCCGGGTCTTTCACGGCAGCGGTGTTGAAGGAAACTTTATCCGCGCCCGCCAATAAAAGATTGCGCACATCTTCGACCTTGCGCACACCGCCGCCCACCGTGAGCGGCATGAAACATTGCTCGGCCGTACGCCGCACCACATCGATGAGCGTGTCACGACCTTCGTGAGTGGCTGAAATATCTAGAAAACACAGCTCATCCGCACCCGCCGCATCATAGGCGCGCGCGGCTTCCACGGGGTCGCCCGCATCTATCAAATCGACAAAATTCACGCCTTTGACGACGCGACCCTCATGCACATCAAGGCAGGGGATGATGCGGGTTTTGAGCATTAAACGACCCCCTCAAGGGCCAAAACTTCCGCCGAGCTCAAGCGCCCGTCATACAGGGCACGCCCTGAAATCGCGCCAATAATGCCGCTGCTTTCATGGGCCAAAAGCTGGGTCACATCCTCGATGCCCGCCAGACCCCCCGAGGCGATTACCGGAATAGAGGTGGCGCGTGCCAGCTCAGCCGTGGCCTCTAAGTTGACGCCCTTGAGCAATCCATCGCGATCAATATCGGTATAAATCAGCGCCGCCACGCCGACATCTTCAAATACGGCAGCCAAGTCATGCACTTTCATTTGTGTGTCTTCCGCCCAGCCCTCGACCGCCACAAAGCCTGCGCGCGCATCAATGCCCACCGCGACTTGATTGGGGAATTCGGCGCAGGCCTGTTTGACCAATTGCGGGTCGCGCAAAGCGGCAGTGCCCAAAATAACCCGGCCAATGCCAGCTTCCAACCAAGCCGCAATCGTGGCCATCGTGCGAATGCCGCCGCCCAATTGGGTCTTGGCAGGGGTCGCTTTCACAATGGCTTCGACAGCCGCGCGATTGACCGGCTCGCCCGCAAAGGCGCCGTCCAAATCAATAATGTGCAAATGCGAAAACCCTTGTTCGCAAAACGAGCGCGCCTGGTCGGCCGGGTCTTCATTAAACACAGTGGCACGATCCATGTCGCCCTGCTCGAGGCGCACACAGCGCCCCTGTTTTAAATCAATCGCTGGGAAAATAATCACGGCCGCCACTCCAAAAAGTTTTCAATTAATCGCAAGCCCGCTTGCTGGCTTTTTTCAGGATGAAATTGCGTGCCAATAAACGTATCGCGCGCCACCGCCGCCACCACGGGCCCACCATAATCTACGCTCGCGGCAAGCGCCGATGTCTCGCCCGAAAATCTAGCGGCAAAGCCATGGACAAAATAAACATCCTCGCCATCCAACCCGTCCAAAACTTTGTGCTGGCCCTCGACGCGCAAATTATTCCACCCCATATGCGGAACCTTTAGCTCAGGCGGTACCTCAAGCGGGTGCACTTGCGCATCCAACCAGCCCAAGCCTTCATGCAAGCCACGCTCATGACCTTTGGCACACAGCAATTGCATGCCGACACAAATGCCCAAAAACGGGCGCGCCTGATTTAGCACGCGCTCGCTTAGCGCCTCCACCATGCCGTCGATGGCGCGCA
The DNA here is from genome assembly GCA_018673175.1 of Rhodobiaceae bacterium. Taxonomy (GTDB): domain Bacteria; phylum Pseudomonadota; class Alphaproteobacteria; order RS24; family RS24; genus UBA8337. The sequence continues at coordinate 5,115 of JABHDF010000039.1, forward strand.
AGCCTTGAGCGCAATCGCCAAAGGCGCCAACGCCTGGCAACACAATATGGTCGGCTTTGGCGACCACATCTGGGTCTGCCGTAAGGGTGACCGTGGCGCCATTGGCCATGCGTGCAAAAGATTTTTCCGCTGAACGCAGATTGCCAGAGCCGTAATCAATAATCGCGATGGTCACAATCTAGGCGCCTATCAGCTGCCGAGCACACCCTTGGTGGAGGGCACCTCATCGGCTTTGCGGGGGTCGATCTCAATCGCTTGGCGCAAAGCGCGCGCCAAAGCCTTGAAACAGCTTTCAACAATATGGTGGTTGTTTTCGCCATACATGTTTTCCACATGCAGCGTAATGCCCGCGCTTTGCGCAAAGGCCTGGAACCATTCTTTGAACAATTCCGTGTCCATATCGCCAAGTTTTGGTTTGGTGAAATCAACCTGCCAAATTAAATAAGGCCGCTGCGAAACGTCTAGCGATACGCGCGAGCACGTTTCATCCATCGGGATGATGGCGCTGCCATAGCGCGTCAGGCCTTTAAAATCGCCCAGCGCCTCGCGCACCGCTTCGCCCAACACAATGCCTGTGTCTTCTGTCGTGTGGTGAAAATCAATGTGCAGATCGCCCTTGGCTTCAACATCAATATCAATCAAGGAGTGACGCGAAAGCTGCTCGAGCATGTGATCCAAAAATCCAATGCCTGTGCTGACGTTATACTCGCCGCTGCCATCCAGGTTGACGGCAACCGAGATTGACGTTTCTTTGGTCGCGCGCGACGCTTTGGCTTGGCGGGGTTGAGAGGCTTGAGACATAAAGCCGTCCTTTTCAAATTAACTTGCTCACATAGACCCGAGACGCAAAAAAACGAGAGGTCTCTTGGGTCGCCTAAGTAAGGTCTTTGTAGCAAAGTCGCAACCGTTTTCATAGCGCTGCCGCTAGATAAAACGACGCGACGCAAAACCCAATAATCTTATCTTTGTTCGGTTTTGGGTTTGCGCAATCGCAAATAAAACGCGCCGTCCCCGCCATGCGGGGCGGTGGCCGCATCATAGGCCACAACGCGATTGGAAAGCGGCGGTTGCGACAGCCATTGCGGCAAAGAATTTTTCAAAACCCCTTCCCCGCGCACACCTTTTCCGGTAATGACGAGAACCCACGTAAAACGCTGCGCGACCCCATGCTCCACAAAGCGGGTTAAAGCGGCCTTGGCTTGGCTTGCGGTAAACCCGTGTAAGTCTAGTCGCGCGTCTATTTCCATCGATCCGCGGCCCAAGCGGCGGCGCGATTTTTGTTCAATTTGAGACAAAGGAGGCGGTTTGTCCGCCTCTCGTGGCGCCCGGCTCAGCCCCGAAGGCGCTGGCTTCACCACAATCGGGGAGCCCGATGGCGGAGCGGTTCGTTTTTCGGTGAATTTCGCCTTAGCAGCCGCTTTTGCGGGTTTTTTTGATGGTTCTGCCGCAAGCTCCGCCCAATGACGGTTCTGTTTTTCGGGGTCCATAGGCGTCGACTGTTGGGTGACTTTATCCCAAGCCTTTTTGCCGTCATCCTTTGGGGGTCGCGGCGCCATAATTAGGCGCTTTGGGTTGCGATCAGGGCCCAGCTCGGGTCAGCCGCGTTTTGCGCGCGCTCGAAAGTCCACACATCCAAAGCCGAATTGGGCGACGGCAGAGCCGCCTCATCAATCGTATCGTCGAGACCGGCGGTGAAGGAAATCAACTCGGCGCGAAACCGCACATCCAATTGCACCTTATCGTTTTCAAAGCGGGCATCGTCTAGGATCGGGCGGTCGAGGCGCAAAATACGCGTGACCAGCTGCTGGCCTTGGGCGCGGCGATCGTCGATAGCGGCATCAAACCCGGCCGCCACATCGGCTCCCAAGAAAGCTTGCACGCCCGAGAGGTCGCCATCCGCGTAGGCCGTTAAAATCATTTCATAGGCACGCGCCGCGCCGTCGACAAAACCAGCTTCGTCAAAATCTGGCTGCACACGGCGCAAATAAGCCAATCCACGACCCATATCCTCTTCGGCCCCAACCTCTAGCGCTTCGGCAGGCATTTTAGGCGATGTGTCAGATAGTGTGTCGGATGGCGCTTCAGCTGCGGGGCTTCCCTCAATGGGTATCGCGGCTTCTTGCAAACCCTCTGGAGCTGGGCTTGCCTCTTGGTTGGCCTCCTCACCCGTGTCTTTACCGATGGTTTTGCCGTTTTTTGCCGCCGGCTTGTTTTCAAACGCCTCGCGGTTAAGCCGATAGGCATCGGCGTGCGAGCTTGGCTTTTCGTCGTCATTGCGAAAGCCCAAAACGGAGCGCAACTTCATGCCCACCAAAACAACGACAATCAGGAGAATTAAATTAAGCGGATCCATAATGGGTCTCTTTTCAAGCTAAGGGTCAATACCTATCTACTAGATAGGCCAGCGTAGTATCAATATGGTGATTTTTTGCACAATTGCAAAGCTCTGGCCATAAATCAGAACTGCGCTATGCTGGCGCAGCAAAGGAGACCTTATGCTCGGCCCAGTTTTTACGATGCTCTTGCTCACCCTCGTGTTGGAAATCTATCTGTTCATCGAGGTCGGCGGCGCGATTGGCGCAGGCTGGACCTTGCTTTTCGTGTTTGCCACAGCTTTTTGGGGCATGAGCCGAATGCGCAGCCAAGGCATGAGTGTTCTGGCGGAAGCGCAAGCCGCGCAAAAACAAGGCCGTCCGCCTTTGGCCGCTGTCGGCCACGGGGTCCTGATTATTCTGGGCGGTCTGCTTTTGGTCTTACCCGGATTTTTTACCGATAGCTTGGGGCTCCTGCTGATGTTGCGCTGGACCCGTCTTTTGGTTTTGGAAAGCGTCTTAGCCATGTTGATGCCGCACTTAATGCGCGGGTTTCAAGCCCGCCAAGCCGGCCAGATGAAACCCGGCCCTCACGCCGCCGCCAACTCTGAAGTAGACGGGCCTGGGGTAGACGGGCCCGATATTATTGAAGGCGATTTTCGCGTCGAAGACGAAGACCGCTAAGCGCCTAATAAATAGGTTTTGTCGCCATCCAAATTGTGGCAAAAATTAATCCAAGACAGACCCCCCGATAGGAGAGCCCCATGGCCGAAGCCACCCCCACCCCAGAAGCCCAACCTGGCTTGCAAATTATGGTTCAATATGTCCGCGACCTATCGTTTGAAAACCCAGGCGCGCCCAATTTCGCCGCAGGTCAGAACCCCGAAATTGGCGTGAACGCCAATGTCGGCGCCCGAAAATTATCCGATACAGATTATGAAGTCGGCCTGAAGTTTCGCATTGAAGCCAAAAGCCCGGCAGAAGAAGACGCCGAGGAGAGCATTCAATTTATTGCTGAGCTGGAATATTGCGGCGTCTTTCGCTTGCTCAATATTACCGAAGAAGACATTAAGCCCGTACTGCTCATCGAAGCGCCACGCCAATTATTTCCTTTTGCCCGCCGCGTTCTGGCCGATGCCACGCGCGATGGCGGCTATCCGCCGATCATGCTCGACCCGATTGATTTCATGGCGCTCTATCAACAAAGCGAAAGCGGCGGTGACGAAGAAACCCTAAATTAAGCGTCTTCTTCGCCCAACCAAACAGCACGTCTTGGAAAGCCTTCGAGAAACGCAATATGCGCGTCTTTTTCTTGCGCACTGAGGCGAGAGGGCAGCGGATTGGGGCGCCGCTTTTTCGGCTGGCGCGGGGACAGCTCACCCGCTTGGGCTTGTTGTTGTTTCTTCTCAAAAATCATGCCGGTTTGGCGCCCACCCATAAGCTCCAAATAAACACCGGCCAATAACTCACTATCAATGAGGGCGCCATGCAGCTCGCGATTGGAGGTGTCGACGTTAAACCGCTTGCATAAAGCATCGAGGCTGGCGGGCGAGCCGGGAAATTTTTTCCGCGCCATCGCCAAAGTATCTATCACTTCATGCTCGCTTAAATCAGACCGCCCGCAGGCCTTTAACTCCGCATTGACAAAGCGCATATCGAAGCTGGCATTATGGGCGATGAGCGCGGCATCGCCGACGAAAGCTAAAAAATCATCGGCGACTTCTGCAAATAAAGGCTTATCCGCCAGAAAGCTCTCGGAGAGCCCGTGCACCGCCTCGGCTTCGCTAGGCATATCGCGCTCGGGGTTAAGATAGACATGAAATGTCTCGCCCGTTGGCAGCCGATTGAACAATTCCAAACAGCCGATTTCCACCACACGGTCGCCATTTTTAGGGCTAAGGCCTGTGGTTTCCGTATCAAAAACAATTTCGCGCATGGCGGTTTCACCCTATTGGTTGCGGGGCCCGGAGCGGCTTTTGCGCGCTTCATAGGCTTGGCCATCGCGGCCGCTTATGGCTTGTACAATAGCACGCACTTGGGCATGGGCGTCTTCTACCGATATCGAGCTGTCCACAATAAAGTCCGCCGCTTCGCGTTTGGTCTCGTCGGGCACTTGTTTGGCCAGAATATCCATAAACCGTTCTTCGCTCATGCCGGGGCGGGCGAGCACCCGCTCGCGCTGCAACTCAAACGGGGCCGAAACCACGACCACGCAGTCGACGTAATCTTGTCCGCCCGTTTCAAACAAAAGAGGGATGTCTAACAAAACAACTGGCTGACCGGCCTTTTCTTGCTCCGCTAAAAACTGCATTTGGGCCTGACCCGCCAACGGATGCACCAGGGCCTCAAGCGCTTTTAATTTTTTTGCGTCTTTCAAAACCACTTGCCCCAAAATAGCTCGGTCCACACGCCCATCGACCACCGCCTCGGGCACTAACTCGCCAATGGGTGCCACCGCCGCACCGCCTTTTTGATACAGCGCATGGACCGCCGCATCGGCGTCATAGCGCGGCACGCCCTCGGCCTCAAACAAAGCGGCGGTTTGCGTTTTGCCCATTCCGATAGAGCCCGTCAGTCCAATTAAATACACAGTCATATCTCCCAAATAGCGCTCTAGGGTTACGCCAAATCTTCTACCAAAAGGGCGCGCAAAACCGCGTCCACTTGCGGGCGCACCCCAAACCACATTTCAAACGACGCTGCCGCCTGATGCATCAACATGCCCAAGCCATCGATCGCCACAAAACCTGAGGCGCGCGCGCGCGCTAATAAATCTGTCTCCAGCGGCGTGTAAACAATATCTGTCACCACCGCTCCGTCGGCTAAGTTTTGCAAACCCATATCTAGGGCCGGCGCACCTTGCATGCCCAAGCTGGTCGTGTTGACCAAAAGCCCGCAGTCTTTTGCTAAGTCTTCCCGCGCTTGCCAATCGCCAACCGATAGCGCTTGGCCAAACGAAGGCGCCAGAGCTTCGGCGCGCGCTCGGGTGCGATTAACCAGGCGAATATCGCCCACACCCGCTTGTTCAAGCGCCGCCAAAATAGCGCGCGCAGCACCGCCGGCCCCCAACACAAGAGCCGGTTTTTGACGCCAGTCTGGATCGGCCGCGCCCGCCTCGAGACTGGCGATAAATCCTTCCCCATCCGTATTGGCGCCAAGCAAGCGACCCTCGCGCATGACGATGGTATTTACCGCACCTAGTTTTTGCGCCGCCTCGGTGCGCGAGTCCATCGCGGCGAAAGCCGTTTCTTTATGCGGAATGGTAACATTGGCACCCACAAACCCGTCTTGCGCCATGGCCTCTAGGGCGGCTCGAAAATCGTCGGCGGGGTTCACAGGGCAGCGTTCGTAACTGGCTTGAATATTGTGTTTTTGCATCCAATACGTATGCAGCAGTGGCGAGCGAGAATGGCTGACTGGCCAGCCAATAATGCCAGATTTTTGCGGCGCTCCCTTGGCTTGGCTAGCCATTACCTGGCCAAGCTGCCATGGTCGCGCAAAGCCTGCAAAAGCGGCAGAAGCGGCAGACCCAACGTCGAGAAATAATCGCCATCTAGGCTGTCAAACAAATGGGAGCCCAAGCCTTCCAACTGATAACACCCAACCGAAGCAAGAATGCTTTCGCCCGCTTGTTCTAGATAGGCGTCGAGGAAAGCATCGGAAAAATCGCGTACTACCAAAGATACTTTTTGGTGATGTGCCCAGACCGTCTCGCCACCTTCGACCAAAACCACACCGCCAATGAGATAATGCGTGCGGCCCCGAAATTTCTTCAAATTGGCGCGCGCCTCGGCCATGTCGCGTGGTTTGTCATATAAAACGCCTTCGCATTGCAGCACTTGATCGGCGCCGATAATAAGCCCCTCGGCAGAAACCGCCTTGGCCTTTGCTTCCGCCAGACCAACGGCTAGGCCCGCGGCATCGCCCGAATGTATGGCTTTCAACGCATCCTCATCGACCCCCGAAGGCGCCACGTCAAACGCGATGCCCGCGCCGGCTAAGACTTGCGCTCGGATTTGGCTTTTGGAAGCCAAGGTTAGTTTTTTGGTTAACTGCATGTTTTCCTCGTGTCCGCTTTTTCTGGTGCTCGCGTGACGGCGCTAGGGGCGCGCGTCGCGGGCCTTTTCATGATCTTGATATAAGTTTACCACCGCGCTGGCGATTTCTTCTACCGAGCGCCGCGTCACATCGATAACCGGCCACCGCTGGCGCGCAAACAAGCGCCGCGCATCCGCAATCTCGGCGCGAATAAGCTCGGGGTCGATATATTCGGTTTCGCTTTCTTCGTTCAGCGACAAAAGCCGATTGCGCCGAATGGCGCGCAATCGTTCAGGGCTGTTTAACAGACCCACAATCAGCGGGTTTTTCGCTTCCAATAATTCGCTCGGCGGATCCAGGCCCGGAACCAAAGGCACATTGGCCGACTTATAACCACGGTTGGCCAAATAAATACAGGTCGGTGTTTTAGAGGTGCGGCTGACGCCCGTTAAAATTATGTCGGCCGTATCCAGATCGTTTTGGCTTTGACCATCATCGTGTTGAATGGTGTAGTTCAAAGCATTGATACGACGAAAATAATCTGTATCCATCGCGTGTTGGCCGCCGGGTTTACCGCTGGCCTCGACGTTTAGATAGGGCGCCAATTGATTGACGAATGGCTCAAGAACCGAGAGACAGGGCACCGCCAGCTTTTCACATACGCTGTGCAAATTGGCGCGCAAAGCATCGTCCAAAATGGAATACATGACGGGGCCCGGGTTTTCCGCTAATTCGGCCAAGGCTCGGTCGAGCGCTTTCTTGCCTCGCACCAATCCATAAATATGCTCGACGGGCTGGGCTTCGACAAATTGCGCGCATACCGCGCGCGCCACCGCTTGGATGGTTTCGCCCGTGCTGTCTGAAATTAAATGCAGGTGAAAATATTTCACGAGTGCATATCCTTTGCCAATTCTCGCGCGCCGCGCGCCTGTGGATTATGTGAATAGTGAGGATAAGTCGCACCGCGCAGCAAGCCAAGAAATTTCGTCCCCATTGTTCATTTTTCATACCATGGGTTTGCGGCGATTTATTAACTCACGAAATACGATTGGGGATATTGGGGATAGAAAACACACACCTCAAAACGTTCCTTTATCCCCGTTATTCACCTACTTCACATATGTAAAAAAGCCAATTAACAAAGGCGATCGCTGGTTTTATACACATGGCGTCTAGCTTATCCCCACAGTTCACAGGCTAAAACCACAAGTGCCTGCCTGTGCATTGTTTGGCGTGAAATGAATAATCCACAGTTGGCCTGCGACACTACTACAACTACATCTTTAGTGTATTAATAAGACAAAGGAAGTTAAGAAGGTGGAATGAGCATGAAACCATTTTTAAAAACACTCTCTGGCGCAGCCGCCAGAGACAAGACCTCCAAGTCTCTCGAGACCAACATACCGCCAATTTGGCTAATGCGCCAAGCGGGGCGGTATTTACCTGAATATCGCGCGCTACGAGAACAGGCGGGCGGGTTTTTGGACCTTTGCTATAATCCAGCTTTTGCCGAAGAAGTCACCTTGCAACCGATCCGGCGCTATGGCTTTGATGCGGCGATTTTATTTGCCGATATTTTGCTCATCCCCGATGCTTTGGGCCAAAAGGTTTGGTTTGAAACGGGCGAGGGCCCCCGCCTCGACCCAGTGGTAAATGCGCACAGCTTATCCCTGGATAAAGTAACCGAGCATTTGGAACCGATTATTGAAACCGTGTCTCGCTTGTCTCATTCATTGCCGAAAGAAACCACGCTCATTGGGTTTGCTGGCGCGCCGTGGACAGTCGCAACTTATATGGTGGCCGGACGTGGCACGCCGGACCAAGCGCCGGCGCGCGCGCTGGCGCAACAAGATCCCGAAGCCTTTCAAGGACTGATGGATATTATCGTGGCGGCAACGATCGATTATTTGGCGGCGCAAGCCGAGGCTGGTGCAGAGGTTTTGCAATTATTTGAGAGCTGGGCTGCTGCCTTGCATGGCGACGATTTTGACACGTGGTGCGTCGCCCCCGTTGCGGCCATTGTGCAAGGCCTGCGCGCGCGTGGGGTCGATGTGCCGATTATTGGTTTCCCCCGCGCTGCTAGCTGCGATATGGCTGATTATGTGGCGCGCACGGGGGTGCAAGTTTTGGGGCTAGATACCAGTGCGGACAGAAAAGCGATGGTTGAAAACGTGCCTGAAAACATTGTCTTGCAAGGCAATCTAGATCCGCTGGTTTTGGTGGAAGGTGGGGACGCGTTGGAGCAAGCGGTCGCTGAAATTAAAAAAGATTTTGCCGGACGCGATTATATTTTTAATCTTGGGCATGGCATTGTGCCGCAAACGCCGCCCGAGCATGTGCAAAAATTGATAGACTTGGTTCGACAAGGATAAGCCAATGCGTGAATTATTAGCCGATCTTTACCCCTGGATTCTAGCCTTTCATATTATCGCAGTGATGTTTTGGATGGCGGGTATGTATTATTTGCCGCGCTTGTTTGTGTATCACGCAGAAGCGATGGAAGCGGGCGAACCATTTGCTATTTTTGAAACCATGGAACGAAACCTGCTGCGCATCATTATGACGCCGGCCATGGTAGTGGCTTGGATTTTAGGCCTGAGTTTAATTTTGCGCGCTGGGTTTCTAGATAGCGCAGGCCTATGGCTGCATGTGAAGCTGAGTTTTGTGCTTATTCTGACCGGCTATCATGGGTTCTTGGCATCTACGCGCAAAAAATTTCTGACCCAGAGTTTGCCGCGCTCGTCTCGGTTTTATCGGATGATCAATGAAATTCCGCCTGTGCTGACGGTTTTCATTGTTATTTTAGTGGTGGTTCAACCGTTTTAGAAATGATTTGCAAGGGCGCTTGTGAAACCCCTTGTTTTTCGCTATACTCAGGGTAGTCACCTTCAAAGCTTCGATCTGTTTTTAAATTAGTCGAGCTTATTCCCATTTAAAAAATCAGTTTCGCCGCTACTTTGCGCGCGCTTTCTATGGATAAAATTATGGACGACATGAAAGACCAGATCAAACTCGAGCATCTGAAAAGCAAATCGCCGACGGAGCTTTTGGCTTTCGCCGAGGAACATGAGATCGAAAATGCGTCGACGATGTTGAAGCAAGACATGTTGTTCGCCATTTTGAAAAAACTGGCAGAAGATAACATTACGATTATTGGCGAGGGCGTGATGGAAGTGCTGCAAGACGGCTTTGGCTTCTTGCGCTCCCCCGATGCGAATTACCTGCCAGGCCCAGACGATATTTATGTCAGCCCAAGCCAAATCCGCCGCTTCTCGCTGCGCACAGGCGATACGGTTGACGGCGAAATTCGTGGCCCTAAAGATGGCGAGCGCTATTTTGCCCTGCTGAAGTTGAACGGCATTAATTTTGAAGACCCAGAAAAAGCCCGCCAAAAAGTTCATTTTGACAATCTGACACCGCTCTATCCAGACAGCGCGTTTGCGATGGAAGTGGAAGACCCGACAAGTAAAGACTTGTCCTCGCGAATTATTGATATTGTGGCACCGCTCGGGAAAGGCCAGCGCGCCTTGATTGTGGCGCCGCCGCGCACAGGTAAAACTGTGCTGATGCAAAACATCGCCAAATCCATCGCTGCCAATCATCCTGAATGCTATCTTATCGTGCTGCTCATTGATGAGCGCCCAGAAGAAGTAACTGACATGCAGCGCTCGGTGCAAGGCGAAGTGGTTTCTTCCACTTTTGATGAGCCGGCTACTCGACACGTGCAAGTCGCGGAAATGGTGATTGAGAAAGCCAAGCGTCTGGTAGAACACGGCCGCGACGTGGTTATTTTGCTCGATAGCATTACCCGCTTGGGCCGGGCTTATAACACCGTGGTGCCAAGCTCTGGTAAAGTGCTGACCGGTGGTGTGGATGCCAATGCGCTGCAACGCCCGAAACGTTTTTTCGGTGCAGCCCGTAACATTGAAGAAGGTGGCTCGCTGACGATTATTTCGACCGCGCTGATTGAGACCGGGTCGCGGATGGACGAAGTCATCTTTGAAGAATTTAAAGGTACGGGTAACTCGGAAATTGTGCTGGATCGCAAAATCTCCGACAAACGGGTTTTCCCAGCCATCGATATTATGAAGTCTGGCACACGCAAAGAAGAGCTGCTTGTGGAGGCCGGCGACCTATCGAAAATCTATGTGCTGCGCCGTATCCTTAACCCAATGGGCGCTGTAGATGCGACCGAGTTCTTGCTCGATAAATTGAAAAACACCAAGAACAACGGCGAGTTCTTCGACTCGATGAACACTTAGTCACCAAATCTTAGTTGGCTGGCACCTGACGCGCTTGCACAAGGCCGTCTAGCTGATCGCTTAAGGCTTGCGGATCGGTGCTCGGCGCCAGGCAATTTTGCCCTGGGCAGACATAGGCAGTGGGCCTTCCATCTATTTGCGTTTTGGCGTGGGCCGGATGTGTGGGCGCCAGTTCAGCGTCTGGCGATAAAACCAAAACATGGGCGTTAAACACGCGGTGTTGACGCGCCACTTTTTCTAAAGCCTTCAGCTGATTGGCTTCGCGATCGCCAATAAGCACAATCGTCAATCCATAGTCATCTCGTTGACGGGCGACCAAAAGCGAGGTCATGGCGGAATACTGACTGGCTAAATGCCCCGCCAGCGCGGTGAATAAATCTTGCCCCAGAGCGCGATAGGCGGTTTGTCCCGTCAAGGCGGCTAGGGCGGCGAACAGCTGATAAATGGCAGCATTGCCAGATGGCATAGCATTGTCTTGCACCGGCCGATTGTTGACCAAAACATCCGCAGCTTCCGTTTGACGATTGGTCAGATAGCCGCCGCGCCCGCCAAGTTCGGGGTCATCATAAAAATCTGCGTGAAGACCGTCGGCGCATAGCTTTGCATAACCGAGGTAGGGCGCGGCGCTGGTTGCCTGATAAAGCGCTAAGGCGGCTTGTCCCATAAAAGCGTAATCGCTGGATAAAGACACCGACAACAGACGGCCCTCACGCGCGCTATGGCGCAAATTGCCCGTGGCGTCGGTAAGCGCCTGACGCGCCGCGCCAAAAGCGGTTTCGGCCTGGCTCAGCCAATCGTCCCGCCCGAAAGCGAGCGCGGCCTCGGCCATAGCGGTAATCATCATGGCGTTCCAGTCGGCCAATATTTTATCGTCGCGGCCAGGAGCCGTGCGCTGATTGCGCGCCGTTAAAAGGAGGGCGCGCGCTTCGGCCAAGGCGTCTTGAGGGCCATCGCCTTGGGCGAGCAGATTGGCGATATTATGGCCCTCAAAATTGCCTGCTTCGGTGATGTCATAGGCCTGGCAAAAAACATCTGCGGTGGCTTTGTCCGATAAAACCGTTGCTATTTCGTCGCGCGACCAGACATAAAACTTACCTTCTTCCCCTTCGGTGTCGGCATCGAGGCTGGCGGCGAAAGCGCCATTGGCAAGCGTCATTTCATTTCGCACCCAATCGAGCGTCTCTTCAATGCGCGCGGCCAGCAGGGGACTTTTTGTATCGCGCCAGACTTGCGTCATTAGCTGCACCAGCAGGGCATTGTCATAGAGCATTTTTTCAAAATGCGGCACCAGCCAGTCGGCGTCGACGCTATAGCGGGCAAAGCCACCGCCGATATGATCGTACATGCCGCCCTGGCAAATTTTCTCCAGCGTCACAAGAACCGCATCGCGCGAGTTCGGGTCGGCGTCCAGTTGGGCTTGTTGCCAGAGGAATTGATACAAGAAGGGTTGCGGAAATTTCGGCGCGCCTTGCAAGCCACCTTTTTGCAAATCAATGTGCTCGCTGAGTGTTTTCGCGGCGCGTGTGGGCAGGTCTTCGGGCATGGCGCCGCGCGCATCGGCTTTGGCGCGCGCGCGCAAACCTTCGGTGAGGGTGGTGGTGTTTTTCTCTATTTTGTCAGGGGTTTCGTGCCAGATACGCGATATTTCGTCGAGGATTTGCATAAAGCCTGGGCGGCCGTAATTAGGCAATTTGGGAAAATAAGTGCCGCCCCAAAACGGTCGCGCGTCGGCATCGAGACACATGGTCAGCGGCCAGCCACCCTGTTCGCCCATCATCGAGAGGGCGGTCATATATATTTCGTCTAGGTCGGGGCGCTCTTCGCGGTCGAGCTTGATGCAGACAAATTTCTCATTCATCCGCTTAGCGACATCTTCGTCCTCAAAGCTTTCATGCGCCATGACATGGCACCAATGGCACGCGGCATACCCGATGGATAAAAGCACCGGCACATTTCGGGCGCGCGCTTGGGCAAACACCTCTGGTTCCCACGGCTGCCAATGCACGGGGTTATCTTTATGCTGCAAAAGATAGGGGCTGGTGGCATCGGCCAGCCTGTTTCGCTTGAATGGATCTGTCATCTCGTGCAGTTTAGCGATGATTTGCTTTGCCGCTAGAGGAGATATCTGTGAGCCGACCTGGGGCCCCTGAAACTGTTTTTGCCTTATCGACGGGTGCGGGCCGCGCCGCCTTGGCGGTCGTTCGCCTGAGCGGGCCCGATGTGGACCGCGCGCTTACGCATTTGGGCGTGACGTCTTTACCCGCTCCGCGCCTGGCGGCTTTGCGAAAACTCTATGACCCGATGAGCGGCGCCTTGCTCGACGAGGCTTTGGTGTTGCGGTTTGTTGCGCCGCATAGCTTCACTGGCGAAGACATGGCCGAGCTGCATGTTCATGGTGGTCTCGCGGTGACCCAATCTATATTGGCCGCATTGGCCAGCCTAGAAATATGTACGCCGGCGGAAGCTGGAGACTTTACGCGCCGCGCGGTGTTAAACGCCAAGATGGATTTAACCGGCGCCGAGGCGATTGCCGATTTGATAGATGCCGAGGGCGGGGCGCAACAAGCCCAAGCGCTTCGTCAAATGAACGGTAGTTTGCGCAAGCTGATGGAGGGCTGGCGCGAGGCGTTGAAAACCACTTTGGCACATGTCGAAGCGGATATTGAATTTGCCGATGAAGACCTACCCGGCGGTTTGGGCCAGCGGGCTTTGGAGGGCGTGCCAGAGATCGCCGCAGCCATGCAAGCGCAGGTGCAAGACTCGCGGGGTCTGGCTTTGCGCGATGGCTTGCGGGTTGCTTTATTGGGCGCGCCAAACGCCGGAAAATCTAGTATTCTCAATATGTTAGCAGGAAAAGAGGCGGCTATTGTTTCGGCCCGAGCTGGCACCACACGCGATGTGATTGAAGTGGCTATGGTGCTGGGCGGCGTGCCAGTGACTTTGGTCGATACGGCGGGTTTGCGCGAGGCGGGCGATGATATTGAACGCGAAGGGGTGCGCCGCGCCAAATTGCAGGCCGAAGCGGCCGACATTCGACTGGTGGTTCTTTCCCCCGACACGAGCCCCCCGCAAGGCGAGGCAGCCGCGACGCAAGCGGCTGATTTTGTAATTGGCAATAAAGCCGACTTGGGCGCGCTTTCGCCCTCGGATGCGGCGCTATTTGAAGGGGTTTGCGTGTTGCCTCTGTCGACGGTATCGGGTCAGGGAGAAACGGCTCTACTTGCCGCTTTGCAGGACTTGGTGAACGAGCGAGCGGGTGCCAAAGAAGCCCCCGTTTTAACTCGCGAGCGCCATCGCCAGGCCTTGAGCGAGGCTTGCGCTTCGCTGGAGCGCGCGGTGACAGTCGCCGATACGGGACTGGAGCTGGCGGCGGAAGACTTACGCCTTGCCCAACGCGCCCTAGGGCGCATCACGGGCGCGGTGGATATCGAGCAATTATTGGATATTGTTTTCGCCGATTTCTGTATCGGAAAATAGCGGGCTTTGCGAAAATGTTTCACGTGAAACACTTGCCTCGGCCTGTGCGCCGCGTTACAAGGCGGCTTAACCCCCTTTTCATTTGGGAGTGCATAACATGCACGAAAACAACTGGGATGTGATTATCATTGGCGGCGGCCATGCGGGCTGTGAGGCGGCTGCGGCTGCGGCGCGCTTTGGGGCGCGCACGCTTTTGGTTACCCATAAACTAGAGACGATTGGGGAGATGTCTTGCAACCCTGCCATTGGTGGGGTTGGCAAAGGCCATTTGGCGCGCGAAATAGATGCGCTCGATGGGTTGATGGGGCGCGTGGCCGATCAGGCGGGCATTCAGTTTCGTTTGCTCAATCGCCGAAAGGGGCCTGCCGTACACGGACCGCGCACGCAAGCCGACCGCAAACTTTATCGCGAGGCCATGCAGGCGGCGATAGAGGAAACCGAAAACTTGAGTTTGTTGGGCCAACCCGTCGACGATGTGTTGGTGGAAGATGGGCGCGCCTGCGGGGTCATTACCGAAGATGGCGAGACCCATCGCGCGGCGGCTGTGGTTTTAACCACGGGCACTTTTTTGGATGGCATTATTCATATTGGTACCGAGCGCGTACCGGCGGGTCGCCACGGCGAGGCGCCTGCGATTACGCTCTCCAAGCGCCTTTATGGTCTGGCCGAGAAGACCGGCGCCTTGACCATGGGGCGGATGAAAACCGGAACGCCTGCGCGCCTGGACGGGCGCACCATTGCGACCGAAAAACTGGAAGCCCAGCCCGCCGATGAAGACCCGGTACCGTTTTCGTTTTTAACTGAGAAAATTATCGTGCCGCAAACCGTGTGTTATATCACGCATACCAATCAGGCGACGTTTGACATTATTGAGGCGAATATTCTGCAATCGCCGGTGTACTCTGGCCAGATTGCCGGCGTCGGCCCGCGCTATTGCCCAGCCATTGAAGATAAAGTGGCGCGCTTTCCAGATCGCAAGAGCCATCAGATTTTTCTGGAACCCGAAGGCCTCGATGATCCCACGGTCTACCCCAATGGCATTTCCACCTCTTTGCCGGCCGAGCTGCAAGACCAATTTATTCGGACGATTGTGGGTCTGGAAGACGTGAAAATTTTCCGCCCGGGCTATGCCATTGAATATGATTATGTCGACCCCAAAGCCTTGCTACCCAGCCTCGAGCTGAAAGCTTTGCCTGGCTTATATTTGGCCGGACAAATAAACGGCACCACGGGCTATGAAGAGGCGGCGGGACAAGGGCTTGTCGCGGGCCTCAATGCAGCCCGCGCTGCGGCAGGTCAAGACGCGGTATATTTCGACCGCGCCGAGGCTTACCTCGGGGTGATGATCGATGACTTGGTAACCAAAGGGGTTTCCGAGCCCTATCGCATGTTTACCGCACGAGCCGAATATCGCCTGACCCTGCGCGCCGATAATGCCGACCAGCGCTTGACGGAGAAAGGCATTGCCGCGGGTATCGTGGGCCCGCGCCGCGCCAAAGCGTTTCGTGCCAAAATGGCGGCCCTAACAGTGGCGCGCACAAAAGCGGCTTCTTGGACGATGACCCCCAATGAGGCGGGCACCAAAGGTATGCATATTCGTGCCGATGGCACGCGCCGCACGATGACCGAGTTTTTGGCCTATCCATCGATTGATTGGAAAGACTTGCAAGCCGTCTGGCCCGAAATGGGCGAGTGGTCGCGTGAAATTCGCAATCAAATTGAAACCGATGCCTTATATGCCGGCTATCTTGACCGGCAGCAGGCGGACATTGACGCGTTTCGCCGCGACGAAGCCCTGAGCCTACCCAGTGACATAGATTATCTGGCACTCGAGGGCATGGCCACCGAGGTTCGCCAAAAACTAGCCGCAGCTCGGCCGGTTACGCTGGGGCAGGCGGCGCGTATGGATGGCATGACACCGGCCGCTTTGACGTTATTGCTGCACCATGCGCGCAAAAATCAGCGCACGCAATCTCGCGCCCAAGTTAAGTCCATGGGCAAATAGGCTTCGTCATGGAAATGAATGCGCAAAGCTTTGCCGAGCAATTCGATGTTTCACGTGAAACAATGGTGCATTTGACCACCTACCAAGCCCTGTTGGGTAAATGGCAGAAGTCGGTGAACTTGGTTGGCCCTTCGACTTTGACCCAATATTGGCACCGCCATGTGGCTGATTGCGCGCAAATCCTGGCGCTGGCACCAAAATCGGCGCGAACTTGGCTGGACATCGGAAGCGGCGCGGGGTTTCCAGGGTTGGTTTTAGCCATCTTATTGGCCGACCGGGCCGAGGGTGGCGCGCCCGCGCATGTGCATTTGGTGGAAAGCGATCGCAAAAAAGTGAGCTTTTTGCGCGCCGTGTTGCGCGATACGGGGGCACCGGCTAGCGTGCATCATATGCGCATCGAGACCCTGAGCGATAATTTGCCAGAGGAATTGGCGCAAGTGGATGTGATTACGGCGCGCGCTTTGGCTTCTATGCCGAGCCTTGCCGGGTTGATGGCGCCGTTTTTCAATCCATCCACAATTGCGCTGCTGCATAAGGGGCGAGATTGGCAAGAAGAATTGACGCAAGCCCAACAATATTGGAAACTCGAGACCATTGCCCACGAAAGCCGCACCGATGCGGATGCAAGATTGATTGAAGTGAGAGCCTTGGCGGCTCGCTAAAACAAAATACCGCCCCCAACATGAGGGCAAACCAGCCGCTTTTTGGAGAAAAACACGCTTATGAGTTCGCAAGACCCACAGTCTTCCTCAGCCTTTCCTGAGGCCACAACCCAGGCGCCCAAGATGCCTCGGTTCATTTGCTTGGCCAACCAAAAGGGCGGCGTTGGCAAAACCACGACAGCGATTAATCTCAGCACGGCTTTGGCGGCCATCGGCGAGAAAGTGCTTTTGGTCGACCTCGACCCGCAAGGCAATGCCTCGACCGGTCTGGGCGTCGATCGCGAAGCCCGTAAGGTTACGAGCTTTGAGGTCTTGCTCGGCGAAGTGCCCCTTGCCCAAGCCATTATGCCCAGCGTGGTGCCTGGCTTAGACCTTGTGCCCGCCAGTATGGACCTTTTGGGCGTAGAGGTGGAGCTGGCGGAAAACGCGCGGCGTTTGCACCGGCTGAAAGACGAGCTGGAAACCTTCGCCCGCGATAGCACGCAAAACTACGGCTATGTTTTCATTGATTGCCCGCCCTCGCTCAATATGTTGACGCTCAACGCCATGGTCGCCGCGCAATCTGTTTTGGTGCCGCTGCAATGCGAGTTTTTTGCCCTCGAAGGTCTGAGCCAATTGCTGCAAACCATTGAGCAGGTCAAAGATAGCCTCAACGCGTCGCTGGATATTCAGGGCATTGTTTTGACCATGTATGACGCGCGCAACAATCTGTCGACGCAAGTGGAAGACGATGTGCGCGGACATTTTGAGGCGCTGGTTTACGAAACCATTATTCCGCGCAATGTGCGCGTATCGGAAGCGCCAAGTTTTGGCAAGCCAGCCTTATTGTATGATCACAAGTGCAGCGGCTCGCAAGCCTATATGAAATTAGCGTCGGAACTTATTCAAAGAGAGCGCCACTATAAAGCCGCGCCAGGGGAAACACATGAGCGATAAAAAACGGGGCCTCGGCCGAGGGCTATCGGCCCTCATTGGCGAAACCGCGAAACAGGCCGTTGTCGAACCAGCGGCCAAACCTAACGCCGCCGCGCCAGCGACAAGCTCTCCTCAAAAGCAGCCCGGGGCCGGCGACGATGGCTTTTCCTCCCTCGGCGTCGACCAATTGCAGCCCGGCAAGTTTCAGCCGCGCAAGCATTTTGAAGAAAGCGAGCTGATGGCGCTGGCGGCATCGATTGAGAAATCTGGCATTTTACAACCGCTTTTGGTTCGCCCAGTTGCGGGGAAAAGCGGGCAATTTGAAATCATTGCTGGCGAACGGCGCTGGCGGGCGGCGCAAAAAGCCAAGCTGCATCACGTGCCCGTTATCGTTCAAGATATTAATGATGTGACCGCCTTAGAGATTGGCATCATCGAGAATGTGCAACGCGCAGACTTAAACCCAATCGAAGAAGCTGAGGGATATCAACGCCTTATAGATGATTTCGCCTACACACAAGCGGAGCTAGCCGAGACGATTGGTAAAAGCCGCAGCCATATCGCAAACTTGCTGCGCCTTACGGGCGCCCCCGATGCGGTGCGCAAAGCGCTGGTCGATGGCACCCTTTCGATGGGTCATGCGCGCGCGCTTTTAGGGGTTTCGAATGCCGCGGCCCTGGTGAAAAAAATCATCTCTGAGGGTCTCAGTGTGCGCGCAGTGGAGGCTTTGGCAAGCACCGATAAGGACGACACCCGCCCGCGAGACAAAGTGAAAAAAGACAGCGCCCCCAAAGACGCCGATACGCGAGCCTTGGAAAAAACCATCACCGACAGCCTCGGCCTCAGCGTTTCGATTGACGATAAGGGCGACAATAAAGGTGGCTCGGTTCGTGTGTCTTATGCTTCGCTCGACCAGCTTGACGCTTTGGTCAGCAAACTTATCGGCCAGTAATTTTTTAAAGTTTAGCGGCGCGCGTAATCCGCAAAAGAGCTTGGCCAGCCTGTGCTTGCGATAAGCCAGAGGCGGCTCCGCGACACGCGGTTTCCGCTTCGTTTAAAATCGATAAAGCGCGCGCACATTTTTTGGCCGACCACATTTGTAATTGCTGTTCGACTTTTGGCTTGCGGCGAAAATGCAAAGGCGGTTTGAAAGCACTCAGCGCTTGGTTTTGCGGTGTCCCTTTTTCCATCATCGCAAGGGCGAGATGCAGCGTTTGAAAATGAGTTCGCACAGGGCCAAGAGCGACAGAGGCGGGCGTTCCCGCTTCGCTCAATCTAGCCACCGCTCGGTCGGCGGCGTCTAAATGGCCCAGCGCCACATTATCGATAAGCTTGTCAAAACCGGCTTGGGTTAAATCGCCCAAGGCGGCATCGACGTCATCGGCACTAATCATGCCGGCCGGGTCTGTCGTCTTGAGCGGCCCTTTGAATAAAACCAGACGCTCCAATTCACGCTGAATAATGCCTCGATCGGTGGCCAGGCGAGCGGCCAACATCTCGAGCGCTTGCGCCTCAATTCGATAGTTTTCTTTTTCCATGAAACCGCGTGCCAGCTGAGCAATATCGCGCGCTTCTAATTCATAACAAGGCAAGGCCATGGCGCGGTCGTCTTTCTCGGCCAATTTTCGCAAAGCTGAAGATGGTTTCAGATTGCCGGCCTCGATAACGACAAGGCTTGCTTGCGACGCCCCGGTTTGCATTTCCAAATACAGGCGCGCGGCCTCTGGCGCGGCCCCGCCACCGCCCGTCACGACGACAATTTTCTCGTCGCCAAACATCGGCATGGCAGCCGCTTCGTCGGCCAGCAACCCAGGCTGCCCCGACAATTGCGTGTCGGCGAAGGAGACCGATTGTAAGGGATCATAATCTTCGCCTAAAAAGCGTTTCAACACGGCCTTAGAGACCTCGCGCACGCCGCCTTGGTCGGGTCCGTAAATTAAAATCAAAGCCGGTGCGGAGCTGGCCTTTAACGCCGCCACATAGGGGTCCACTTTATAGGCCTGTAGTTTCATCGCGTGGGCTCCGACGCCAGACTTTCGAGGAACGTCGCGAGCTTTTGGCTTAATCCTTGAACGGCCAGGGCACGAAGGGCACGCACTTTTGCCACCTCATCGCCGCCGCTATCACTGCGCGATAGAAATTGCGTTTCCGAAAAATCCACCAAACGGGTTTGGCCGTCAGCGCGCGCGCGCAAGGCTAACTCTAGCCGATGCGTAAGGCGCGAGCCTTGTGCCACGCCCTGGCTATCGAGTTGTCGGTTTTCCAGCGTTTCGTAAATTTTAAGGCTCGCGGCCCAAGGGGCGTCTGGCAGCAGGCGAAGGCGGCTTTGTAAGCTGCGCTCCAATTGGCGGCCCAATCGGCTATCGGGCACTTCGAGGCTGGAAAGAACCCCGGCGCTGAGATTATCCGCCCGGTAGATAGGTTCAAACCCGCAGGCCGCCAGCATAAGACCGCTGACCCAAAGGACCAGCAGGCGGCGGCTTGCCCGGTTAAATAACAAGGTTGATAATCCGACCAGGGACAATGATGGTTTTTTTAATCGGCTTGCCATCGACAAATTTCTCCACCTGCGGTTCCGCCAGAACCAGGGCTTCAATCATAGCGTTATCGGCATCTTTGGGCACTTTAATTTCTGCCCGTCGCTTGCCGTTAATTTGCACAGGCATCAAAATCTCATCGCTGGCCAAAACGCTCATATCGGCTTTGGGCCAAGCGGCTTGTGCCAAAAGACCTTGGCCGCCGACAATCTTCCAGCCACTTTCCGCCAAATGCGGCATCATCGGCCCAATCAATTGCGCCAGTCGCGCCAACCCATAGAGATAAGTGTCAGTGTCCTCATCGGTTTTGGCCGTAAAGCCGGACAATGCGTTGGTCAGCTCATAAGCGCGCGCGACCGCTCGGTTAAAGCCAAGGGCGGTTAAATCTTGCGTCATCGTATCGACGGCCATTTGGGTTGCGCGATAAATCTCAAGCGCCGCGTCGCCGGTTGGGGGCGCAAGACTTGTCTTGGCGCTTCCCATGCCACGCGCTTCATCGAACAAGCGCCAGACCCGCTGGACGTAACGCCAAGCCCCTTCGATGCCATCTTGTGTCCACTGCACATCGCGCTCGGGCGGGCTGTCGGATAACATGAACCAACGCGCCGTATCGGCGCCATAGCGCGCAATAATATCGTCTGGGTCGACGACATTCTTTTTCGATTTGGACATTTTCTCGATGCTGCCCACGCTTACTTCTACGCCCGGGTCGGCGGCCAAAACAGCGCCCGTATCGTTGCGCGTAATCTCTTGAGGTGACAACCAAGGCGCTTGTTTATCGCCCTTCACCCGGTACGTCTCGTGACACACCATGCCTTGGGTAAACAGGCCATCGAACGGTTCTTTAACGCCCAAATGCCCGGTTTTTTCCATGGCGCGAGCATAAAACCGCGCATAGAGAAGGTGCAAAATCGCGTGTTCAATCCCGCCAATATATTGGTCTACGGGGAGCCAATGGTCGACCGCTTTGCGATCGGTTGGGCTGTCCTCACTCAAGCCAGCAAAGCGGGCGAAATACCAGCTACTGTCCATAAATGTGTCGAATGTATCGGTCTCTCGCTGGGCCGCTTGGCCGCAAGATGGGCAGTCCACGTGTTTCCAAGTCGGGTGATGATCGAGCGGGTTCCCGGGTTTGTCGAAGCTAATGTCTTCGGGCAGAACCACGGGCAATTGCTCGCGCGGCACGGGCACCGCGCCGCAGGCTTGGCACATCACCATGGGTATCGGGCAGCCCCAGTAGCGTTGTCGCGAAATGCCCCAATCGCGCAGACGGAAATTGACTTTGCGCTGGCCTTTTTTCTCGGCCTCGAATTGCGCAATTATTTTATCACTGGCTTCGGCTGGGCGCATACCGTCGAGCGGGCCGGAGCGCACCATCACACCGTCTTGTGCGCTAGCGCCGGCAAAGGCTGTGTCCGTGACTTCAAAGTCGGGTTGGTCTTTGGGGGCGACAACCGTGCGCACCGGAAGGCCATATTTTATAGCGAAGTCTAAATCGCGTTGGTCATGGGCGGGGCAGGCAAAGATGGCGCCTGTGCCATAGCCCATAAGAACAAAATTTGCCACATAGACGGGCAAGTGCCAGCTGTCATCTAGCGGGTGTTTGACGCGCAAGCCGGTATCGTGACCGAGTTTTTCGCCGGCCTCAATATCCACTTCTGAGGCGCCGCGACGGGCACATTCGGCGCGAAACGCGGCCAGCTCTGCATTGTTTTTTGCCACCTCAAGAGCCAAAGGGTGGTCTGGCGAAATGGCACAAAAGCTTGCGCCATAAAGGGTGTCGGGTCGGGTGGTATAAACTTCTAAAGCGTCAAATCCCGCCGCCGGTTTGTCTAATTCGAAAGCAAACGATAGGCCTTCCGAACGGCCAATCCAATTGGCCTGCATGGTGCGGACTTTCTCGGGCCAACGGTCTAATCCGTCCAGCGCGTCCAATAACTCACCGGCGTGCTCCGAGATTTTTAAAAACCACTGCGTCAGGTTTCTTTGTTCCACCGCCGCACCCGAGCGCCAACCTTTGCCATCGATGACTTGCTCATTGGCTAAAACGGTCTGGTCTACGGGGTCCCAATTGACCAGACTTTCGCGCCGATCGACCAGATCGGCATCGAGGAAATCAAGGAACATGGCTTGTTCGTGGGCGTAATAGGTGGGGTCACAGGTTGCAAACTCACGCGCCCAGTCGATCGAGAGGCCCAGCTTTTTAAGCTGCGCGCGCATCGCATCAATATTTTCATAGGTCCAAGTGCCAGGATGGGTGTTTTTTTCCATCGCCGCATTTTCGGCGGGCATTCCAAAGGCATCCCAGCCCATCGGGTGCAACACATTAAAGCCTTGGGCTTTTTTAAACCGCGCCACAACATCGCCCATCGCATAATTGCGAACATGGCCCATGTGAATGCGCCCCGATGGATAGGGAAACATTTCCAGCACGTAATATTTGGGTTTTCCGCCATCGATATTTTCGGCAGCAAAACAATCGGCTGCCTCCCAAGCGGACTGCCAATCGGCCTCATGCTCGGAGGGGTCGTAACGCGACATGAAAACTCCTAAGGATTGACGCGGCGTGCGATTTTAAAGTCGCGGGCGCGGGTCAGAATAATATTTTCCATTTGCGCGGCGGAGCGACTGGAAACCGTAATCGAGGTCCAGCGACCGGAGGTTTTGCGTTCGCGGAAAACCGAAACGCGCAAAGCATCGGCGCGCAATTCAATACCGCTAATCACCACGTTAATTTTGAGGCGCTCGCCATTGGTGCCCGGATCATTATACCAGTCGGTAATAATCGTGCCGCCAATTGGGTCGGCGCTGGCGATGGGCATAAAGCGTAACGTGTCTAGCGACGCGCGCCATAAATCTGTATTCACGGCCAGACCCAGTGGGGCTGATTTTTTCACCGGCTTTGCCGTCTTGGCGGCGGCGGCGCGGAAGTTAAAATAATCTAGCAAAGAGCCGCTATCTTCCATCTCATCTTCTGAACCGCTTGGATAATTCGCCTCAACATTGGCGCCGCAAGCACTGACCATGGCGGCCAAGAAAGCCACGCGAATAGGCGCGCCGAGAGACTTCGCGACACGGGCCCAGCCGAGGCTGATTTTTGCCTGCGTCAGAGACGCCAAAGTGATAAGAGCGGTGTGAGGTTCGGCCATGGTGTCATCCGTCAAAAAGCCCAAGCGGGCGTTGGTTATGAGTGACTTAACTATTATGGCGGTGGCGGCCAAATGTAAAGAGACGTCAGCCCTTTGCGGGCGAATTTGACACGAAAGCATCTATGGCGCCAAAGCCGTGAAAGGTGCCGCTTTGGCCATTAAGTCGTTGCCAGGTGGTTTTTTTCATGCCGCCGAGCGCATAGGCTCGCAAGCCCAATTGGCGCGCAAGCTGGGCCAAGGCGCGGGCGCGCACAACCCCCAGAGTTTGGGCGCCCGCGTGGCTTTGGGTGGCAAACACGGGAGACACAAAGACGGAGCCAAACCCCGCGCGGGCCGCTTGGTGAATTTGCGCTGGATTATGGGCGGCGGCGAAATCACAAGCCAAAGCCCGGCCCAATCGAGCGGCCGGGCGAGAAAGCAAATAGGAAGGGCAATGAAAGCCCGCCCGATGTTTGGCAGCCAAACGGGCATCGCCCGCAATCGCGAAATAGATTTTCTCCCGCGCACAATAGCTTGCCATGTCCTCGGCTAGCGCGGCGCGCTCGGGCAGGTCGTAATCGCGCAAAATTAATCCAACCGGGTTCACGGTTTCTCGCTTGGCGATGGTCAAAGCCGCGCGCCAATCTGGGCAACGGTTTTGGTCGCTTAAAACCAGTCGAGAAAGAGGGCGCGCCCGCATGATATTGGTTCCTTTGAGGTAAGCCTCACGTTTTGCTTGGGCTTGTCACCTGAGCTGGCAAATTGTAGTTTCCCCTATAGGGGTTTATCTCCAGCGCCAGCTTCGCCGCTTCGCAGCCCGCTGGCAAGAGAGGAAGCGACCCCGAGAGATAAGAGATAAAGAGAGCCCTGAAAGATGCAACACCCCGGCACGGAAAAAATCGACCCGCAGCTTTGCGCAACGCGTTTGCAAAATGTGCAGGCCGAAATAGAGGCGGCCACAATCGCGGCCGGACGCGCAGCGTCTGAAGTAACGCTTTTGGCCATTTCGAAAACCAAGTCAGCGGCCCTTATTGAGGCTTTTATGGATTTGGGCGTGCGCCATTTTGGCGAAAACCGAGTGCAGGAAGCGGCCGAAAAATGGCCTGCTTTGCGCGCCAAACGCGAGATTGAGCTGCATCTTGTTGGGCCCCTGCAGACCAATAAAGTCAAGCAAGCGGTTGCGGTTTTTGATGTCATTCAGACCCTGGACCGCGAAAAA
>JABHDF010000007.1 GCA_018673175.1 Rhodobiaceae bacterium
AGTTTTTTTTCGATGGATTGGACGAGCCATTAGACCCCTATCCGGAAGCGGGCCTCGCCGAGGAGCCTTTGCTCAACCCCTATCTAGATTTCGTCAGCAGCGGGCCGGGTGTTGAGCTGAACCGAGCTTTTTTAGAAATTGACGATGAGGATTTGCGCCGCCAATTGCTGTCCGTGGTTTCCAATATCGCGCGCGTCAATCGAACGCCAGAGTAAGCCCAAAGCGCAGTTGGCTCTCTCGTCCATTGGGCGACAACAGACTTGACCATTGTTGTTTGGCCTGCCATTTAAAGTCACTGATTTAACCTTTGAGGGTATTGCTATGCGCGAGTCTTATGAATTTACGTCGGAGTCTGTTTCGGAAGGCCATCCAGATAAAGTCTGCGATCGGATTTCGGACAGTATTTTAGACGCGTTTTTGGCGCGGGACCCGCAAGCCCGTGTGGCAGTGGAAACGCTTACCACTACTAATTTAATTGTTCTGGCTGGCGAAGTTAGACCCGCCGGATTGGTGTCCAACGAAGAGATGGAAGCCATTGCCCGCGCCGCCGTTAAAGATATCGGCTATGAGCAAGACGGCTTCCATTGGCAAAACGCCGAAGTTCAAGTTCACGTGCATGGACAATCAGCGCATATCGCCCAAGGCGTGGACGCCGATGGTAGCGACAAAGAAGAAGGCGCTGGCGACCAAGGCATTATGTTTGGTTACGCCTGCCGCGAAACCGAAGATCTAATGCCGGCTCCGATTGCTTATAGCCACCAAATTTTGTCGGACATGGCAGCGGCTCGCAAATCAGGTAGCGTGCAGGGCCTTGGCCCCGACAGCAAAAGCCAGGTCACGTTGGCTTATGAAAATGGCAAGCCGGTGCGCGCCACGTCCGTTGTGGTGTCGACCCAACATGACGAAGGCCTGAACCAAGATGACGTGCGCGCCCTGGTGCGCCCATTCGTTGAAAATGGTTTGCCCCAAGGGTGGATGTGCCCGGAAGAGGCTTTTTATGTAAACCCAACGGGCACGTTCGTTATCGGCGGCCCTGATGGGGATGCGGGGCTTACGGGTCGCAAAATTATCGTGGATACTTATGGTGGCGCAGCGCCCCATGGTGGCGGCGCGTTTTCGGGCAAAGACCCAACAAAAGTCGACCGCTCAGCTGCCTATGCCTCGCGCTATTTGGCTAAAAATATAGTGGCGGCGGGCTTGGCCGATCGGTGCACCCTTCAGCTGTCTTACGCGATTGGTGTGTCGCAACCTTTGTCTCTTTATGTCGACACGCATGGCACTGGACAAGTGGATGAAGCAGCTCTGGAAAAAGCTTTGGCGCAAGTCATGGATTTGAGCCCGCGCGGCATTCGCGAACATTTGGGTCTCAATAAACCCATTTATGCGCGCACCTCGGCCTATGGCCATTTTGGGCGCAAACCCCAAGACGATGGCGGCTTTTCTTGGGAGCGCACAGATTTGGCCGATGCCATTAAGGGCGCGCTTTAGGCGCTCATGGATGAGCGTCAAAAACCTGCGCCAGAGGATGCCTCTGCGGAAATGAAACGCGTTGTTTATGGCCGCCGACAAGGCCATAAACTGCACCCCCGACAAGCCAAATTAGTGGACGATTTACTGCCACGCCTGCGGGTGGATGTGCAAGCCGAGGCGTGCCCTGCCGATTGGTTTTCGCAACCTTTCACGGCTTATGCTTTGGAAATAGGCTTTGGCGGCGGCGAGCATTTAGCCTCGCGCGCGCGCGCCCAAGCCGATACGGGCTTCATTGGCTGCGAGCCGTTTTTAAACGGCGTGGCCAAATTACTGATCGAAATTGACGAAGATAATCTCGCCAATATCGCCGTGCATGACGACGACGCGCGCGATGTTTTGGAAGCCCTGCCCGAGCATTGTTTGGATCAGGTTTATTTGCTCTATCCAGACCCTTGGCACAAAAATCGCCATAATAAACGCCGTTTCATCAGCCCTGAAAACCTCGATCAAGTGTTTCGCGTTTTGCGCCCCGGCGGGCGATTTTTAGTGGCTAGCGATATTCCCCAATATATCGACTGGACGCTGAACCATTTGCGCGCTCAGGGCGGCTTTGGCTGGCAAGATGAAAAGGCCGACCGCCGCTCGCCCCCCCAAGGCTGGCCGGGCACGCGCTATGAAGCCAAAGCGCTTCGCGAGGGACGCGTGCCAACTTATCTCGAGTTCATCCGCCGCGAGAGGCGCCAAGCGGGAACCCTTTAGGGGCTTGCGCGCGCTTTCAAAATGGCTATAGTGGCCTCAAATTAAAGCTGCTTTGGGAAAGTGGGACGCTGGAAACAGCCCCGCTTTTTTTCATGCTCAAACGCCTTCTTTTAGCTAAGGGGGCGCCAGACCCCAAAGCAAGAATTTGAAGGAGATGTCATGTCGCAAGACACGGCTCTAGACACGCCACATTTAAAGGCGCCAGGCCCCGCGCGGCCGTTTTTGGAACTGGTGGAACCGGTTATCGAAAGCCTTGGCTATACGCTTTTGCGCATCCGCATGACCGGCGATGACGGCCAGGCGGTATTGCAAATCATGGCCGAAAACGATGAAGCGGGATTGCGCATCGAGCAATGCGAAGAGATTAGCCGCGCTCTGTCGGATGTGATGGATGTCGAAAACCCAATCGCTGGCGCTTATGCGCTGGAGGTGTCTTCGCCAGGTGTCGCGCGGCCTTTAACCCGGCCTGTCGATTTTGAACGCTGGGCGGGATATGAAGCCAAAGTGGGTCTACGCGATGCGATTGATGGCCAACGACGGTTTCGTGGACGGGTGCAAGGCTTTGCCGATGGCGAGGCCTTAATCGAAGTGCAGCTGGCGGGTTTTGACACGCCGCAAGTCTTAGGACTGGCCATTCAAAATATTGCTGAGGCGCGTTTGGTGCCAGATGAAGACGCCATAAGTGATGCGTTGAAACAGCAGAAAAAGCCCAAGAAGGGCGAGTAGAGTAAGTAAATAAGTCGCGTCAGGTAGACGCGATAAATTAAATTCGACCCATTGGGTCAGCCAATTTAGGAGATGAAAATGGCTACAGGGATTAGCGCAAATAAGCTGGAGTTGCTGCAGATTGCCGACGCGGTCGCGCGTGAAAAAGGCATTGAGGTCGAGATTGTTTTATCGGCAATGTCGGACGCCATCGAGAAGGCCGCCAAGGCACGCTATGGTCAGGAAAACGATATTCGAGTGGATATCGACCCGAAGACCGGCGAGACCAAATTGCTGCGCGCCGTGCAAGTGGTCGAATTGGTAGAAAATGACGACACGCAAATCTCGCTTCCTGTCGCCCAGCGCGATAATCCAGAAGCCAAGATTGGCGATGAAGTAATCGACGAATTGCCGCCAGTTGAATTTGGCCGTATCGCCACCCAAGCTGCCAAGCAAGTGATTGTGCAGCGGGTTCGCGAAGCCGAACGCGAGCGTCAATTTGAAGAGTTTAAAGACCGCGTGGGCGAGATCATCAATGGTCTGGTCAAACGCGTGGAATACGGCAATGTGGTCATGGACTTGGGCCGTGGCGAAGCGGTTGTGCGTCGCGATAATTTGATCCCGCGCGAAGTTTTCCGCCCGGGCGATCGCATTCGCGCCTACATCCAAAATGTGCGTCGCGAACAGCGGGGCCCGCAGATTATTCTGTCGCGGACGGACCCGGCCTTCATGTCGAAATTGTTCATGCAGGAAGTGCCAGAAATTTATGATGGTGTCATCGAAGTGCGTGCCGTGGCGCGCGATGCGGGTAGCCGCGCGAAAATTGGCGTGATCTCCAACGACCCAGGCATCGACCCTGTGGGGGCTTGTGTGGGTATGCGCGGTAGTCGTGTGCAAGCCGTGGTCAATGAGCTGCAAGGCGAAAAAGTGGATATTATTCCGTGGTCCCCTGACCCTGCCGCTTTCATTGTGAACGCTTTGGCACCTGCTGAAGTTACCAAAGTGGTGCTGGATGAAGACGTGCAGCGCATTGAAGTCGTGGTGCCGGATGAGCAATTGAGCTTGGCCATTGGTCGTCGTGGCCAAAACGTGCGCCTTGCGTCTCAGCTCACCGGTTGGGACATCGACATTATGACCGAAGCGCAAGAGAGCGAGCGTCGTCAGGCCGAATTTGCTGAGCGCACTGCCTTGTTCATGGGCGCTTTGGATGTCGATGAGATGATTGCGCAATTGCTGGCTTCGGAAGGTTTCTCGACCGTCGAAGAAGTGGCTTATGTGCCAGCCGAAGAGATTACCTATATCGAGGGCTTTGACGAGGAAACGGCAGAAGAAATTCAAAACCGTGCCCGCGATCATTTGGACCGCGAGAATGAGAAGCTGGATGCGCAGCGCAAAGAAATGGGCGTTGGCGATGATCTGGCGGCCATGGAAGGCATGACACCGGCGATGTTGGTGCGCTTTGGCGAGAACGACATTAAGTCGCTGGAAGATTTTGCTGGCTGTGTGACCGATGATTTGACGGGTTGGTTTGAAACGGTCGAGCGTCGTCGCGTTCGCCAAGAAGGTGTTCTGGATGGCTTTGATGTCTCACCAGAAGAAGCCGAGAGCCTGATTATGTCAGCACGCGTTTTGGCGGGTTGGATTACGCAAGAAGAGCTGGATCAGCAACGTAGCGAAGAAGCGGCGCGCGTGGCAGCAGAATTGGCAGCCCAGCAGGAAGCGGAAAACCCGACCCCTGCCGCGGATGCCGAGCTTCCAGATCCCTTTGCTCCCGTACCAGACGCTTCGGCGCCGAGTGCGGAATAAGGCTTGAGCTGAGATTATGGGGGGGCTTCAAACCTGCCAGATAAGTGGCAAGGAAGCCGAGGGCGCTGATATGTTGCGCTTTGTCATCTCGCCAAGTGGCGAGCTGACCCCGGACTTAGGGCAAAAACTGCCTGGCGAGAGTATTTGGCTGGCCAATCAGCGCGACCTTGTGGCGCCTTTGGCAGCTAAATTTGCAAATAAGGCTGCCGATGCACAAGCTGCAGCCCCTGAAAGCCTAGAGATTAGGCTGGAGAGACTGATGCGCCAACAAGCGCATGGTATTTTGGGGCTGATGCGCAAGTCGGGGGCCGTGGTGATGGGCTTCATGAAAGTGGAGGCCGCGCTAAAAAGGGGTCGGATTGTGTTGTTGTTTGCAGCGCATGATGGTGCCGACAATGGTCGTCAGGCATTGGCTCAAAAGGCCCGTGTGACGAATACGAGAATATGCGCTTTATTTAGTGCAGAAGAATTGGGCATGGCCTTTGGCCGTGAAAATGTGATACATGCAGGGCTTACCGATGCACGTTGGTTGACCCGTATCGATAAAGAAACCGTGCGGCTGGCGACTTTTTTGGGCGACCAAGTGAGCATGGATAGGAGTGAGAGCGAATGAGCGACGCGAAAACAGGTGATGAAGCCGCCAACGGCGATGCCCCTCAAGATGGCGAAGCCAAACGCGGAAAGACCATGTCTTTGAAACGGACAGTGGAAAGCGGGCAAGTGCGCCAAAGCTTTTCGCATGGCCGTTCCAAGTCTGTATTGGTTGAAAAGCGCCGGAAACGCGTGGTTAAGCCTGGGCAAGAAGAAGCCCAAGCCGCAGCCCCTGTGGAAGCTCAGCCAGCGCCTGTGGCACCCACGCCGGCAGCACCAAGAGCGCCCGCTATGCCAGATGGTCTGTCCAAAGCCGAACAAGACAAACGCCTTGCCGCTGTCGCGGAAGCTAAAATCCGCGCCGTCGAAGAAGCCAAACAAGCCGAAATTGACAACAAACGACGCGCCGAGGAAGACGCCAAGCGCGCCGAAGAGCGCGCCACATTAGATGCGGAAGCGGCCAAACAGGCCGAAGCCAATTCGCGCAAAGCGACAAAAACGACAAAAGGCGATGTGGTTGACCCCGCAGATGCGCCCCCAGCCGAGCCGGCTTTGGTCACGCGCGCTACCAAACAAGCGCCAACGGTGGCGAGTGCGGATGAGAAAAAACGCGCCGAAGAAAAACGCCGTACCGCGACCCCAGATAAGCGCGCCGGCGAACGCCGTCGCCGCACCGGCAAATTGACCATTAACGATGCGCTAAACGATGAAGAGCGCGTTCGTTCACTAGCCTCTATGCGGCGTCGTCGCGAGCGCGAAAAACGCCAAGCCAATAATTCCGGCGATGGCGAAAAAGTCGCTCGTATGGTGCAATTGCCAGATACGATTAGCATTCAAGAGCTTGCCAATCGCATGGCGGAACGGGCTGTGGATGTGATTAAAGTGCTGATGCAGCAAGGCATTATGGCGCAAATCAATGATGTGATTGACGCCGATACGGCGCAAATCGTAGCCGAAGATTTGGGTCACCAAGTCAAGCGCGTATCGGAGAGTGATGTCGAAGATGCGATTGTGACGGCCGATGACGACGATGAAGATAAAACCTCGCGTCCGCCCGTGGTTACCGTTATGGGCCACGTCGACCATGGTAAAACCTCGCTTCTCGATGCGCTTCGCAAAGCCAAAGTGGCCGATGGCGAAGCCGGTGGCATCACCCAGCATATTGGCGCCTATCAGACGCAAACCGATGCTGGCGAAACGCTTACCTTTATCGACACACCAGGCCATGCGGCCTTTACCGCCATGCGCGCACGCGGCGCCAAAGTAACCGATTTGGTTATTCTTGTGGTGGCTGGCGATGATGGCGTTATGCCGCAAACCGTGGAAGCGATTAACCATGCGAAGGCGGCTGAAGCGCCGATGATTGTGGCCATTAACAAAATGGACAAGCCAGAAGCGGACGCCAATCGCGTGAAAACCGATTTGCTGCAGCATGAAATCATTTCCGAGGAAATGGGCGGCGATACACAAATGATCGAAGTCTCAGCGCAAACTGGCGATGGCCTTGATAATCTCTTGGAAGCGGTGGCTCTACAAGCCGAGCTGATGGAGCTGAAAGCCAAAGCCGACCGCGCTGCCGAAGGTATCGTGATTGAAGCCAAACTCGACAAAGGTCGCGGTGCGGTGGCTACGGTTCTGGTGCAACGCGGCACTTTGAGTGTTGGTGATATTTTTGTGGTGGGTCAAGAATCGGGCCGCGTTCGCGCGCTGATTGATGACAAAGGCCAACAGATTAAAACCGCGGGGCCTTCGTCTCCGGTTGAAGTTTTGGGCGCTGGCGGCGTTCCGGGTGCGGGGGAAATGTTCACCGTGGTCGAAAACGAAGCCGATGCGCGCGAAGTGGCTGAATATCGGGCCCGCAAAGCGCGTCAGCAATCCAGTGACATTGCGCCTCGTGCGGCTTCTTTGGATCAGATGATGACCCAATTGGAAACTGCCGAACGCGCCGAAATTGCCATTGTCGTCAAAGGCGATGTGCAAGGCTCGGTCGAGGCTATCTCGCAAGCGGCTGTGAAACTTGGCACCGATGAAGTTTCGGCTCGGGTTATTCATACCGGCGTTGGCGGCATCACGGAAAGCGACATTACTTTGGCGGCCGCCTCGCGCGCCGTTGTCTTTGGCTTTAACACGCGGGCCAATGGCCAAGCGCGCAATATGGCCGAAGCGGAAGGTATCGAAATTCGCTATTACAATGTGATTTACGATTTGGTCGATGATTTGAAAGCCGCTATGGCGGGCATGTTGTCGCCAGAATTGCGCGAAACCGCCTTGGGCATAGCCGAAGTCTTGGAAGTGTTTAAAGTGGGTAAAGCCGATAAAGCGGCCGGTGGTTTGGTGGGCACAGGCCTCGTGCGCCGTGGCGCCAAAGTGCGTCTCATCCGCGATGACATTGTGATTCACGAAGGCGAGCTATCGTCGCTGCGCCGCTTCAAAGACGAAGTCAAAGAGGTTCAGTCGGGTCAGGAATGCGGTATGGCCTTTGAGAATTACAAAGACCTCAAGCCTGGCGATACTATTGAGTGCTACGAAGTCGAAGAAATCGCTCGCACGCTCGATAGCTAAGCGAAAGCTCTTACGGATATGGCGGAGAAAAAGAACATTGCTGGCAAGCCCCCCTCGCAACGCCAGTTGCGGGTTGGGGAAATGCTGCGCCATCGCCTCAGCGAGGTGCTGCACGCGGCCGACTTTGAAGCCAAGGTTTTGAAAAAAGCCAATATCACCGTCACCGAAGTGCGCATCAGCCCAGACCTGCGCCATGCGACCGCCTATATTATGCCTTTGGGCGGCGACCATATTGAGAAAATCGTGACGCTGTTAAACGACGAAGTGCCACGGCTGAAAAAAATCTCCATGTCGGGACTGCATTTGAAATATACGCCTGACTTTAAATTTGCCGCCGATAAGAGCTTCGACCAAGCGGCGGCCATGGATGAGCTTCTCTCGTCCGAAGTGGTGGCTGGCGATATCGCCGATTTAGAGACGCCCGACGGCGCCTAAGCACTTTTGAAGAAAAGAGAGGCAGCGATTGGCTCGACGTAAAAAAGGCCGGAAACTCTCTGGCTGGATCAATTTAGACAAACCCTATGAATTAGGTTCCACGCCCGCCGTCTCGCGGGTGCGGTGGTTATTTCACGCGCAAAAAGCGGGCCACGCTGGCACGCTCGACCCTTTGGCGACGGGCGTTTTGCCGATTGCTTTGGGCGAAGCCACCAAAACCGTCTCTTTTATGCAAGATGCCGCCAAAACCTATCGCGTCAGCGTCGGGCTCGGCGTCTCTACCACCACGGATGATATGGAGGGGGAGCCGCTGGAAACCAGTGAGCATCGCCCGGAAACGCAAGAGATTAAGGCGGCTTTGGCGTCTTTTACCGGCGAGATTCAGCAAGTACCGCCGCAGTTTTCGGCCATTCGCAAAGATGGCGTGCGCGCCTATACCAAAGCGCGCGCAGGCGAGAGTGTGGAGCTGGAAGCGCGCAACGTGCGCATCGACCATATTCGGTTTTTGCGCCGCGTCGATGCCGACCATTTCACGCTCGAGGTGGATTGCGGCAAGGGCGTTTATATTCGCTCTTTGGCGCGCGATTTAGCACGACAACTTGGCACGCAGGGGCATGTAACAAAACTGCGCCGGACGCGGGTTGGCCCGTTTGACGAAAAATCCGCTTTAGGGCTGGATAAATTAACCAATCTGGGGCATAGTACGCCCGATTTGGCGGCTCTGGATGCTTGCCTGTTACCCCTTACGACCGCGCTGGACGACATCCCGGCGGTGGCCATTAGCGGTGACGAGGCATCCCGCATAAAGCAGGGGCAAGCTATATCACCGCAAGGGTTGGCGGTTATTGGGCCGGTGCTTCTCACACATGAGCAGCTTCCCGTCGCCATCGCCCACCAAGATGGGGAAACCCTAAAGCCCATGCGGGTGTTTAACCTCTAGAACCCAAAAGGTTCGTCTCAAGACCGAGAGGTCAATTATAAAGGAGAGTGTGATGTCGATTACTGCCGAGCGCAAAGACGCGCTAATTAAAGAATATGCAACTGTAGCTGGAGACACTGGGTCGCCAGAAGTGCAAGTTGCCATTCTGACAGAACGTATTACCAATCTAACCGAACATTTTCAAACCCACGCCAAGGATAATCATTCGCGTCGTGGTTTGTTGAAAATGGTGAGCCAACGCCGTCGTTTGCTTGACTATGTCAAGGGTCGCGATGTGGAGCGCTATAAAAGCCTCATCGAGCGTTTGGGCTTGCGTCGTTAGAGTACGCTAATTTGAAAGCCGGCCTTTATGTTAGAGGCCGGCTTTTCATTTCTGTCATAAGGCCTGACAGACATTTTTTGTGACATGAGGTCAGAAAAAAAATAGAGGAAAGAGAACCGGTCTTTATTTTGGGTTCTCGATTGAAGCTGCTCCTTTCAAGGGAAGGGAGCTTTGGCAAAGCGAGTTGAGATAAGGCCGCTTGCCGTGATAGGAAAAACGAATGTTTGATATTACTCGTGAAGAAATTGAATGGGGCGGCCGTACGCTGACCCTCGAAACTGGCCGTGTGGCCCGTCAGGCTGACGGCGCTGTTTTGGCTACTTATGGAGAAACTTCAGTGCTGGCCACTGTGGTTGGAGATCGCAGCCCGAAACCGGGTCTCGACTTTTTCCCTCTTACTGTAAATTACCAAGAAAAAGCCTATGCCGCGGGTAAAGTCCCAGGTGGCTATTTTAAGCGCGAAGGACGTCCGAGCGAAAAAGAGACCCTGATTTGTCGTCTCATTGACCGCCCCATCCGCCCGCTTTTTGTTAAAGGCTTTAAAAACGAAACCCAAGTCATCGCCACTGTGATGAGCCATGACCTTGAAAACGACGCCGATATTGTTGCCATGGTAGCTGTATCTGCGGCGCTGACCATTTCGGGTCTGCCGTTCCAAGGCCCAATTGGCGCCGCGCGCGTTGGCCTCATTGATGGCGAATATGTCCTCAACCCAACCTTGGATCAAATGGCCGACACTTCGCTCGATCTCATCGTGGCCGGTACAGATGACGCCGTCCTGATGGTGGAATCGCAAGCCGACGAATTGGCAGAAGACGTGATGCTGGGCGCCGTGATGTTTGGTCACCGTGAGTTCCAGCCGGTTATCGATGCGTGTATTCGCATGGGTGAGAAAGCTGCCAAAGCGCCTCGTGATGTGGTTATCCCAGACGATAGCGCCTTGAAAGAAAGCGTTGCGGGCATTGCTAAAGACGGCCTCGTGGCCGCTTATGGCGAAGCCGACAAGCAAGTGCGTCAAAGCGCGATTGCAGCCCTAAAAGACACGGTCTATGCCGATTTGGTAGCGGCCGATGCAAGCGCCGATGAGCGCAATGCCGTGTCGGGTGCGTTTAAATCTTTGGAAAGCGATATCGTACGTGGCGATATTCTGGACACAGAAAAACGTATCGATGGTCGCGGTCTTGCCGATGTGCGCGCGATTGTTTCCGAAGCTGGCATCTTGCCTCGCACACATGGCTCGGCCTTGTTTACGCGCGGCGAAACCCAAGCCCTCGTCGTGGCCACTTTGGGCACCGGCGATGATGAACAATTTGTGGATGCGCTGGAAGGCACCTACCGCGAAAACTTCATGCTGCATTATAATTTCCCCCCTTACTCGGTTGGGGAAACGGGACGTGTCGGCTTTACGGGCCGTCGCGAGATTGGCCACGGCAAGCTCGCTTGGCGCGCTTTGAAAGCCATGTTGCCAAGCAAGGAAGAGTTTCCTTACACCTTGCGTCTGGTGTCTGAAGTGACAGAAAGCAATGGCTCGTCTTCGATGGCGACCGTTTGTGGTGCGTCGCTGGCGATGATGGATGCGGGCGTTCCGTTGAAAAAACCAGTGGCTGGTATTGCTATGGGTCTGATTAAAGAAGGCGAGCGTTTCGCGGTTCTTTCAGACATCCTTGGCGATGAAGACCATTTGGGCGATATGGACTTTAAAGTGGCAGGTACCAAAGACGGTATTACGTCGCTGCAAATGGACATTAAAATCACCGGCATTACCGAAGAGATTATGCAAGTGGCCCTCGACCAAGCCAAGGGTGGACGTACGCATATTCTTGACGAAATGTCGAAATCCCTTACCGAAGCACGCGATGAGATGGGCGAATATGCGCCTAAGATCGAAACCATTCAGGTACCTCAAGATAAAATCCGTGAAGTGATTGGTACCGGCGGGAAGATCATTCGCGAGATTGTGGAAACTTCGGGTGCGAAGATTGATATTGGCGATGACGGCCTGATTAAAGTGGCTTCTGCGGATGCCGCGGCGATCAAGTCTGCCCTCGACCAAATTCACTCGATCGTAGCAGAGCCAGAAGAAGGCGTTATCTATGAAGGCACAGTCGTCAAAACGATGGACTTCGGTGCTTTCGTCAACTTCTTCGGCAAGCGCGACGGTCTGGTGCATATTTCGCAACTAGCTGAAAAACGCGTCGAGAACACGACGGATGTGGTGAAAGAAGGCGACACCGTAAAAGTGAAATTGATGGGCTTTGACGATCGCGGCAAGGTTCGCCTGTCGATGAAAGTTGTCGATCAAGAAACCGGGGAAGACCTGGAAAACAAAGACGCCGAATAAGCGTTTCTGTTTGAAAGCCAAAAGAAACCGCCGCGAGGATTTCCTCGCGGCGGTTTTTCTTTGTCTAAACGAAGATGCAAAACGCCGGTTAGACGCGTTTCATCACCAGCGTGCCATTGGTGCCGCCAAAGCCAAACGAATTGGACATGACTTGGTTCAGCTTCACGTCGTCGCGACGCTCGGTGACAATCGGCATATCGGCAAAATCAGGGTCTATTTCGGTAATATGCGCTGAGGCTGCAATGAAATTATGTTCCATCATCAGCAGCGAATAAATCGCTTCCTGCACGCCGGCCGCGCCCAACGAATGGCCCGATAAAGATTTAGTGGCCGAAATGGGCGGACAATCAGCGCCAAAGACTTCGCGCAAAGCTTCTATTTCTTTGGTGTCGCCAACCGGGGTCGAGGTCGCATGCGGGTTGATGTAATCAAGCGGGCCGTCGATGTCTTGCATGGCCATTTGCATACAGCGCACGGCGCCTTCCCCCGAGGGTTGAACCATGTCATAGCCGTCGGAGGTGGCGCCATAGCCGGTGATTTCCGCATAGATTTTGGCGCCGCGTTTTTTCGCGTGTTCCATTTCTTCCAACACCACA
The DNA here is from genome assembly GCA_018673175.1 of Rhodobiaceae bacterium. Taxonomy (GTDB): domain Bacteria; phylum Pseudomonadota; class Alphaproteobacteria; order RS24; family RS24; genus UBA8337. The sequence continues at coordinate 12,528 of JABHDF010000007.1, forward strand.
ACGCCGGCACCGCCCGCGATGACGAAACCGTCGCGCGATTTATCATAGGCGCGGCTTGCCGTGGAGGGCGTGTCATTATGTTTCGAGCTCATGGCGCCCATGGCATCGAACAGAACCGAGAGGGCCCAATCCAACTCTTCGCCGCCGCCGGCAAACATCACGTCTTGTTTGCCCCATTGAATCATTTCCGCCGCATTGCCGATGCAATGGGTGGAGGTGGCGCAAGCCGAGGAGATGGAATAATTGACGCCCTTAATGCCAAAAGGCGTGGCCAGCGTCGCAGAATTGGTTGAACTCATAGCCTTGGGCACAGCAAAAGGGCCGACCCGTTTTGGGCTGGAATTGCGCGCCGTATCGGTGGCGGCAATCAGCGCCTTGGTACTGGGGCCACCCGAGCCCATAATCAGGCCGGTGCGCGGGTTTTGAATGGTGTTGTCTTCGAGGCCCGCATCGGCAATGGCTTGTTGCATGGCAACATAATTCCACGCCGCGCCATCGCCCATAAAGCGACGGACGCGTTTTTCGACCGCTTCTTCAATGTTCAATGTCGGCTGGCCTGCGATTTGCGAGCGAAAGCCCATATCGGCAAAGCTCGCCATGGCGGAAATGCCAGAGCGGCCTTCTTTTAAAGAGGCGGTAACTTCCTGGGCATTGTTGCCAAGGCTTGAGACAATGCCAATTCCTGTGATCACGACACGGCGCATAATTTATTCCTATCCATCAAAATACGTATATGAAAACGCGAGGCTACATTTGTTCTGGCGTGAAGAGCCCGACGCGCAAGCCCTCAGCCGTATAGATTAATTTATCGTCGGCCAACAGGCGAGCCTCGCCAATCCCCATCGTCAAGCGACCGGTCATCACGCGCTTGAGGTCAACTTCATAGCGCACTAATTTGACATCAGGCATTACTTGGCCAGTAAATTTTACCGCGCCTGCGCCCAGCGCACGTCCGCGGCCAAGATTGCCAAGCCAGCCGAGATGAAAGCCGATGAGCTGCCACATGGCATCGAGGCCCAAGCAGCCTGGCATAACCGGGTCTGTTTTAAAATGGCAGTCGAAGAACCATAGGTCGGGTTTTACGTCCAGCTCGGCTTTAATCTCGCCTTTGCCATGCGCACCACCTTCGTTCGAAATATGCGTGATGCGATCAAACATAAGCATCGGGGGCGAGGGGAGACGCGCGTTGCCATCACCAAATAATTCGCCATTGGCGCAGGCAATCAACTCCTCATACGAATAAGAATTTTGTCTCGACATACTTCATCTCCGTTAAATTAAGCTATGAAAACTATCACCTTTTGGGGATGCCTCCTACTGCTAAACGAGGCGCCGATAATGGCCAGCCAAGCGCGTGGGAGCCAGCAAGCCCCCAAGCCGCTTGACAGTTTGGGGGCTTCTCTTTATTTCTTAGAACGATTAAAAAAAACAAACCTCACAAAACAAAACGAGGGCCCAAGAAATGGACAATACGATTACAAAAGATACGATTGCACAAAGAGACGGGCCAATGACCCGTGCCGCTCAACTGAAAGCTGCCGGCTTGCGCACCACGCGCCCGCGCTTGGCTTTGGCGGATTTGCTATTTGCGAAAGGCGATCGTCATGTCACCGCTGACCAGCTATATAGCGAGGCGCAAGCCGCTGGTTTGAGCATCAGCCAAGCCACGATTTACAATACGTTGAACCAATTCCAAGAAGCGGGCCTCTTGCGCGAAGTCCAAGTCGACCCGTCGCGCAGTTATTTTGATACCAATACTTCCGAGCATCACCACTTCTATGTCGAAGAGGAAGGTCGTTTGATGGATATCGAAAAACACGCTATTTCGATAGATCGCCTGCCAGAGAGCCCGCAAGGCTTTCGTGTCGCGGGTGTCGATATTGTTATTCGCCTTACGAAGTAGGCGCTACCGCGTGCGCAGCTTGGGGTGTTTAGTCGTTAAACTCGAACCGGTAGACGCCCCACAGCATGTCGCGCTGCACCCAACCTTCGTGGCCACCCAGATCAATCTCGCACCAGTCGCCTTCGCATTCTTCCAGTCGCCCAATCGCGCCCGATTGGCCCAAGGCGACGACGCCCGCGCCCATGTCGGGGCGTTGGCGTAAAATCAGGGCATTGGCGGCTTGGCGCAACATCACGGTTCGATTGCCGCGCAACAGGCGGGCATGCATCCAGCCTTCGCTGCCTTCATGGTCGCGCACTTGGCGCCATTGGCCATATTCGGCGATGATTTCCAGCGGTAGCCCACGGCGTTGGTATTGGAATAAAAGCGGGTAGTCCTCGCCTGGCCCGCGGCGCATATTGGCTTCAGATTTATTGATCGAAACAAAACGCGGCAATGGCAAGCCACTGTCTCCCAGGGGCCGTGTGTCGCGGCTGTCTTGGGCCGAAATAGAAAATGGCACCAAGCTCACAACGCTGATTAACAAAACAAGGCCAAGACTGAGGCGAACGATCCACAAACGATTCATATCTCTTGATACAAATAACCGCCTCAATCAGCAAGCCAGATTATCGCTCTCTCTCGCGCCCCGCCCCGTTGTTGGGGTTTTGTGGATCCCACGCTAGCTTCACCGTGCGGGCTTTGGCCGACAAAGCATCATAGATCATCAGCCGCCCGGCCAGACTATCGCCCGCGCCGGTAATTTCCTTGATCACTTCCACCGCTTGCAAACTGCCAATAATACCCGTCAGCGCGCCCAGAACTCCGGTGGTGGCGCAGTCTTCTTCTATCTCTGGCGCCTCGGGCACCAAGGAGCGATAACATGCCAAAGGCTTGCCTTCCTCGTCTCGCAGCCAAGGCTTAAACGTGGCTACCTGCCCATCAAACCGACCGACAGCCCCTGACACCAATATGGTTTGCGTGGCGAAACACGCATCATTCACCACAAACCGCGTCGCAAAATTATCACACGCATCGACCACCACATCATAGTCTGCGAACAGGCTGACGGCATTGTCTTGAGATATTTTCTTGCAGATGGGTCGCACATCGACGTGGGGGTTGATGGCACGCAATGCTTTGGCCCCCACCTCGACTTTGGGCTGCCCGATGTCTTTATCGGTGAATAAAACCTGCCGCTGCAAATTAGAAAGCGCCACCACATCGTCATCGACCAACGCCAAAGTGCCGACGCCGGCCGCCGCCAAATATTGCGCGACCGGGTGGCCCAAGCCGCCCATCCCGACGATGAGCACGCGCGCGGCTTTTAGTTTTTGCTGTCCCGCACCGCCTATTTCATGCAGCAGAATATGACGCTGATAGCGCTCAATTTCGCTATCGCGGAGCATAGAGTTTACAGGCCCTCAAACAAGGCGGTGGAGAGATAGCGTTCGGCAAAACTTGGCAAAATCACGACGATGTTTTTGCCTGCCATATCGGCTCGGCTGCCCACTTCCAGTGCCGCCGCAATGGCCGCGCCCGAGCTAATGCCGCCCGGCACGCCTTCGAGGCGCGCCAATTGGCGTGCGATTTCAAAAGCGGTTTCATTGCCAATGGTCACAATTTCATCGGCCCATTGTTGTTCCATATTGCCCGGCACAAAGCCTGCGCCAATGCCCTGAATTTTATGCGGGCCGCCATTGCCGCCCGACAAAACGGGGCTGTCTTCGGGTTCGACGGCAATCATTTTGAGGCCTGCTTTGCGCGGCTTTAACACCGAGCCAATGCCGGTAAAGGTGCCGCCTGTGCCAACGCCCGAGATAACCACATCGACGCTACCTTGTGTGTCGTTCCAAATCTCCTCGGCCGTAGTGGCGCGGTGAATGGCGGGGTTGGCGGGATTGTTAAATTGTTGTGGCATCACCCAGCCGTCGTTTTCGGTGAGCAATTCCTCGGCCCGATTAATCGCGCCTTTCATGCCTTTTTCGGCCGGCGTTAAATCCAGCTCGGCGCCGAGCAGCAGCAGCATTTTGCGACGTTCAATCGACATGCTTTCGGGCATGCATAAAATCAACCGATAGCCTTTCGCCGCACAAGCAAACGCCAGCGCGATGCCCGTATTGCCCGAGGTCGGCTCGACAATCACGCTGTTGGGGGTAATCTCGCCGCTGGCTTCTAGCGCCTCTATCATCGCCACGCCGATGCGGTCTTTAACGCTGGCGATCGGGTTGAAAAACTCAAGTTTCGCCAAAATATTGGCATGGCACCCGTGTTCGGCGGCGATGCGGTGAAGCTGTACAATCGGGGTATTGCCGACGGTTTCGGTAATCGACGAATAGACTTTTCCGCGCCCTATTTGGGCTTTTGCTTTTTGTGTTTCGCTCATGTCTCTCTCCCGTTGAATGGTGCCGTTAAATGGTGAAATTTCCAACGTCTTGTTGTTGGGTCTCTGAATTATGGCATAGGTCTGCAATGCTGGTGTCGCCCACGGCCTTGCCCAGCGCGGTTTGCAGCTGTGCGTGAAAAGGCTCGACAATCTCGCGGCATAAATCGGAGCGCGAGCTGACCCCATCGGTCTCTTTGTCCAAAGTTTCGATAACTTCAAAAATTTCGCGCACGCTAATGCGCCGGCGTTCGCGCGCCAACCGATAGCCACCCCGCGGCCCCCGCACGCCACGCAAAATATTGGCTTTCACCAGTGCTTGCATAATTTGTTCGAGATAACGTTGCGGCACGCCTTGGCGCTCGGTTATTTCGCGTGCCTGCACGGGGTTGGGCCGTGCGTGCAGCGCCACATCCAACACCGCTTCGAGAGCCATTAAAGATTTGCGAGATAATTGAATCATGCAGGCCCCGTCTTGTCCCCAGCCGGGGCGTCGGTTCCGGTGGAGCCAAAGCCGCCGCTGCCGCGGGCCGTGTCGTCTAGCGTGTCGACTTCTACCAAACTGGCTTGCACGACGGGGGCAATAATCATTTGGGCGATGCGCATATTGCGCTCGATCGCAAAATCTTCTTGGCCCAAGTTAATCAGGATAATTTTCACTTCGCCGCGATAGTCGCTATCAATCGTGCCGGGCGTGTTTAGCACGGTCAGACCATGTTTGGCGGCCAGTCCTGAGCGCGGGCGCACTTGCGCTTCAAAACCTTTCGGCATGGCCATAGATAATCCGGTCGCCACCATGGCTTGTTGGCCAGGTTGTAAAACCACCGTCTCGCCCTCGGCCAAAGCGGCGCGCAAATCCATGCCTGCCGCTTCATCGGTTGCATAGGCTGGCAGCTCGAGGCCTTTGGCGTGGTCTAGAACTTTAATCTCAATGCGCGGGCTCATCCGGTATTCCTCTAAGATTTTTCCGCAGCGCTAAAATGCGCCGCGATACGTTGGGCCAATGTCTTGGCAGTCTCGACTTTGCTCATTTGACCAAAGGCTTCGGTTTTATTTTGGCGGACCAGCGTGGCGGCATTTTCATCGCCGCCCATCACGCCGCCCTTAATGCCGCTATCGAGCGCCACATTATTGGCGACAATCCAATCGCAGTTTTTGCGGGCCAATTTATCGCGCGCAAAAGCCTCCACATTATGGGTCTCTGCGGCAAAGCCAATGAGCAGGCTTGGCTTTTGTTTCGAACCGCCGAGGCTGGCCAGAATATCGCGGTTTTCGCGCAAGGTTAATTCGGGCAGGCCGGTCTCGGTTTTCTTGAGTTTCTGATCGGCGCACAGCTCAGGGCGCCAATCGGCCACAGCCGCCGTCATCACGCCAATGTCGAGCGGCAAAAGCGCGTGGCAGGCGTCATACATTTGTTCCGCCGTTTCCAAACGGTGCATATGCACCCCTTGGACATCGCCCAAAGCGGTGGGGCCAGACACGAGATGCACCTCGGCGCCCATGGCGGCCAAAGCTTCGGCAATGGCATAGCCTTGCTTGCCAGACGAGCGATTGGCGATATAGCGCACGGGGTCTATCGGCTCATGGGTGGGGCCGGCGGTTACCAAAACCTTTTTGCCCTTTAGGGGCGCGCTGTCTGCGTCATCATCCAAAAGGGAAGCGGCGCGCGCGGCAATCTCTGTCGGCTCGCTCATCCGCCCAAAGCCGAATTCACCACACGCCATATCGCCTTTTTCAGGGCCGACAAAATGCAAGCCATCGGTTTTTAATTGGCCGAGATTTCTTTGTGTGGCGGCATGTTCCCACATGCGCACATTCATGGCCGGCGCCAGCATCACTGGCTTATCGGTAGCCAATAAAGTGGTCGAGGCCAAATCATTGGCAATGCCTTGCGCCGCTTTGGCCATCAGGTCTGCCGTGGCGGGGGCGACCAAAATAAGGTCGGCATCGCGCGATAATTGAATGTGGCCCATCTCGGCTTCATCGGTCAGGTCAAAGAGGTTCTCATAGACTTTATCGCCCGACACAGAGGCCAGCGAGAGCGGCGAGACAAATTGTTCGGCCGCCGAGGTCAGCAAGCAGCGCACCGCCAAGCCTTGCGCGCGTAAATTACGCACCAAATCAGGAGCTTTATAGGCCGCAATACCGCCGCCAATAATCAAAAGAACGCGCTTCATAAGGACAACCCTTTTCGTCAATGTTCGCCACTCTAGCGTCTAAAGGGCTAATCTCCAAAAAAAATATGTAAATAAACCTAAAACCCGAAAAGCGGCGTCTGGCGCTTAGAAAAATCCCGTGAGGCTCATGGCCAGCGCGCCTAAGGCGGCCCCCAGAGCGGTAAGCCCCAGGCCGCGCGCCAGCCTATCCGCTTTGGCAGATGGGGTGTGGCTAGGGTTTTGGTTGGCCATGGTTTCCAAAGCGGCAGCGCCGCGCTCGGCTTGCGCCAAAGTTTCCGGCAGCCGACGCAGCGCGCGCAAAGTAGAGCCTGCATTGTCGCGCATATCGCGCAAAA
>JABHDF010000024.1 GCA_018673175.1 Rhodobiaceae bacterium
CGAGTAAAGCGTCGGTGATGGCATGAAGGGCGACATCGGCATCGCTATGGCCAATCAACTCTCGATTGTGGGGGATAGACACGCCGCCAAGCATAATGGCATCGGCGCTATCTGGCTCGCCCAGTCGATGGACGTCGAAGCCACTGCCCGTGCGGGGCAGCAAGGTAGAGCCCGTGCGGGGCAGCACATTTGGCGATTGCGAGACAAAGTCCTCAGCATGGGTCAGTTTCACATTGCCGACCTCGCCAGCCACAATGGCCAAGGGGAGGCCCGCCAGCTCTGCAATGGCGGCATCATCGGTGATGTTTGGAAGAATTGGTGCGCTGGCGTGCGCCGCCAAAATTGCGTCGAACCGAAACGCTTGCGGGGTTTGCGCGCGCCACAGGCCCTCGCGCGATACGGTTTGTGTAACTGTGCCTTGCTCGGCGCGTTTTAACGTATCCGTCACCTCTAGCGCGGGAATGGCCCCAGCGGCAGAGCCCAATGCCGTGAGGCAGCGCGAGATGATTTCTGCACTCACAAAGGGGCGGGCGCCGTCATGGATAAGCACTTGCTTTGGCGTCTGTTTGGCCTCTGGCCCGTGTTTCGCGAGAGCTTTTAAGCCCTCTAAAACGGACTCTTGGCGCGTTTCGCCGCCAAATACGTATTCTATATTATCAATACAAGACAGTGTCTTAAGGCTATCATTGTAAAGCTCTACATCATCTGGATGAATAACCACACACAGGCGCTGAACTTCTTTGTGCGAGACGAAAGCGCCCAAGGTTGCTCCAAGAACGGTTTCCCCATTGCCTTGTGGCAAGGCGCGATATTGTTTCGGCAAGCCTTCGCCTGCACGATGTCCACGTCCGGCGGCAACAATCAGGGCTGCGGTGATAGGTTCGGAACTCATACGTTAAACCTATACTAAAACGAGGCGATTTGCGACGAAATTTCTTGCATTTAGCGCTGCCTGCCTGCATTTTAGGCACGGTTCGAGTTTTTAAGGAATTGCCCAAATAATGACCATTCAGCTTGGCGATACGGTTTTAAATAGCCGCGTGCTTCTAGCGCCCATGTCGGGGGTGACGGATTTGGCGTTTCGCCAATGCGTCGCCAAAGTCAGCTCGGCGCAAGTGGTGTCGGAAATGGTGGCCAGCGAAGAATGGGTCAAAGCGCGCCCCGATGTGGCGTTGCGCGCCGAAGGAGCAGGGCTGAAGCCCTTCATGTTGCAATTGGCCGGGCGCGACCCGCATTGGATGCGCGAAGGCGCAAGGCTGGCATGCGAGGCGGGGGCCGATATCGTCGATATTAATATGGGGTGTCCGTCGCGCAAAGTAACGGGCGGGCTGTCCGGCTCGGCGCTGATGCGCGATGCGGATTTGGCAGAAAGCATTATTGCGGCAACTTGCGAGGGCAGTGACAAGCCGGTCACCTTGAAAATGCGCTTGGGCTGGGATGAAGATAGTTTGAACGCGCCCGAATTGGCTTGCGTGGCGCAAGGGCTCGGCGTGCAAATGATTACGGTGCATGGCCGCACGCGCTGTCAGTTTTATAAAGGCGAAGCCAATTGGCACGCGGTTGCGGATACGGTTTGCGCGGTCGATATTCCGGTTATCGTCAATGGCGATATTATCGATGGCGAGACGGCCAAAGCGGCGCTTGCCGCCTCTGGCGCAGCGGGCGTGATGGTAGGCCGCGCGGCGGTTGGGCGGCCTTGGCTATTGGGGCAAATCGAGGGATTTCTCGACCATGGTAGCTGGGCACCAGACCCAACCCCGGAAGCCCAATGGCAGATTTTTCGCGACTGGTACGCCGCCTGTTTAGCGCTTTATGGCGATTATTTGGGGGTGCGCGTCGGGCGAAAACATATTGCGGGCTTTATCGAAAGCTATTTGGGCGTGCAAGGCGGGCGCCAAATGCGGGCCGATATTTGTCGCTCGCATAATCCAGAGGTGGTGCTTGGCGCGATGCAAAAAATGTATGAAACACAAGTCGAAGAGGTAGCCGCGTAATGGCTTTATCCAACCCCACATCCAGTTCCACATCCGGCTCCAAGTCTAAAGACACAAGCCTCGGCGCCGAAGAGAAGCACATTCTCGATGCCTTGCCGCAGCCTGTGCTGGCCATTGGCGCCAACCGTTTTGTGACCTATGCCAATTTCGCGGCGCAAGAGTTTTTCGGCGTCGGCCTATCGGTGTTGCGCCGCCAACATGTTGAGCGCGTGATGCCCTTTGGCAGTCCGGTGGTGGGGCTAATCGAGCGCTGTTTGGACGATCGGGTGAGCTTTAACGAATATGGCATCGACCTTGGCGTGCCCAACGCGAGCGATTCTTATGTCGGAAACGCAAGCTCCGACCGGATGGTTGATTTGCATGTATCGCCCTCGGATGGCAGTTCGCAAGACGGCGATTGGCAGGCGCTTGTGGTGGTGCAGCCCCGCTCGATTGCCCAACATATGGACCGGCAGCTTACCCATCGCGGCGCGGCCCGCTCGGTCTCGGCCATGTCAGCCATGTTGGCGCATGAGATTAAAAACCCGTTGTCAGGCATTAAAGGCGCGGCGCAATTGTTGGAAAGCGATGCCAGTCCGGAAAACATTGAGCTGACGCAATTGATTTGTGATGAGACCGATCGCATTGCCGGTCTGGTGGACCAGTTTGAGCAGTTTACCGAAACCCACGCCAATATGGAGGATGGGGTGAACGTGCATGCGGTTCTCGGGCAAGTGCGCCTTTCGGCCAGCAGCGGCTTTGGCAGGCATGTTCATTTCATCGAAGATTACGACCCGTCGCTGCCTTTGGTGCAGGGCAATAAAGATTTGCTGACGCAGGTGTTTTTAAATTTGGTTAAAAATGCCTCGGAAGCCGCGGTTGGCAAAAAGCCTGAAATTAAACTCGTGTCCTCGTTTCGTCCCGGCGTGCGGTTGTCGATGCCAGGTCGCGCCAAGCCCGTAAGCTTGCCACTCGAGTTTCGAGTCATCGATAATGGCGCGGGCGTGCCGGAAGATATTAAATCGCATTTATTTGACCCCTTCGTGACCACAAAGGCCACGGGCACGGGGCTGGGGTTGGCTTTGGTGGCAAAAATTATTGGCGACCATGGCGGCACCATTGAGTGCGAAAGCCAGCCTGGGAAAACCGTGTTTTGCGTGCGCTTGCCCATGGCGACGCAAGCGAAGATGGATGGCGAAGCGCGCCCAAAATCAAGTTCAGTTGAGGAGATTAGTTATGAGTAAGGGAACCGTTCTAGTTGCCGATGACGACACCGCCATCCGCACTGTTTTAACGCAAGCACTGACCCGCGCAGGCTTTGAGGTGCGCGCCGGTGGCACCGCCGCCTCGCTGTGGCAATGGGTCAGCAATGGCGAAGGCGATGTGATTGTTACCGACGTAATGATGCCCGACCAAAATGCTTTCGATCTTATTCCGCGCATCAAAAAGCTGCGCCCCGATTTGCCGATTATTGTCATTAGCGCCAAAAACACTTTGGGCACGGCCGTCACGGCGGCTGAAAAAGGTGCCTTTGATTATTTGCCCAAACCGTTCGACATCAACGAAGTAACCGACTTGGTGCAACGCGCCGTCGATTTGCCATCTGGGGAGCCAGCGGCTCCGGTAGAGGCTGGAGACGCCGATGGTCTGCCTTTGGTGGGCGGCTCGCCAGCTATGCAAGAGATTTATCGTTCGGTGGCGCGGATGACGCAAAATGACTTATCGGTGCTGATAACTGGCGAAAGCGGCACAGGCAAAGAATTGGTGGCGCGCGCCTTGCATGATTATGGCGCCCGCAAGCGCGGTCAATTTGTGGCCATCAACATGGCGGCCATCCCACGCGAGTTGATTGAAAGCGAGTTGTTTGGCCACGAAAAGGGCGCTTTTACGGGCGCCAATCAGCGCATGGACGGGCGCTTTGAGCAGGCTGAAGGCGGCACTTTGTTTTTGGATGAAATTGGCGACATGCCGATGGAAACCCAAACGCGCCTGTTGCGGGTTTTGCAAGAGGGGGAATATACGACCATTGGCGGGCGCCGTCCGATTAAAACCGATGTGCGAATTGTTGCCGCGACGCATCAAGATTTGCGCCGCCTCATTCGCCAAGGTCTATTTCGCGAAGATTTATATTTCCGCCTCAATGTCGTGCCGCTGCGCCTGCCGCCTTTGCGCGAGCGGGGGGAGGATATTGAAGACTTAGTGCGTCACTTCATGGCGCAAGGCATCGATGAGGGTTTGGTGGCCAAGAGTTTTGACAATGAGGCTTTGGAGGCTTTGCGGGCCCATAGTTGGCCGGGCAATGTGCGAGAATTAGAAAACCTCGTGCGCCGGCTATGCGCGCTTTATGTCGAAGATGTCATTGACGCCGAAGCGGTGCGACTGGAGCTGACCGAGACCGATTTGGAAGCCGCGCCCGCGCATCAAGAAGGGGGTAGCTTAACCGATAGTCTGCATTTCCATCTCAGTACTTATTTCAAGAGCCACGATAATGGTCTGCCCCCCAATGGGTTATACGAGCGGGTTTTGCGCGAAGTCGAAACGCCGCTCATTGAATTGAGCTTGCAGGCCACGCGGGGCAATCAGATAAAAGCAGCCGAGCTTTTGGGGCTAAACCGTAATACTTTGCGCAAGAAAATTCGCGAGCTCGATATTGATGTGGTCCGCGGCTCCAAAAAGTAATTTACCCTTGTCTTCGACGGCGCGCTCGCTTAGCGTCTGCCCCAATTGAAATTCATTTTGGGAGACGAAGTCATGGGCAAAGGGCCTCTTAGCGGAATTAAAATCATTGAAATGACGGGCATTGGCCCAGGGCCATTTTGCGCCATGTTGTTGTCGGATATGGGCGCAGAGGTTTTGCGCATCGACCGCAAGGGCGGCAGCGGCGGCATTCCCAATGACCCGCATAGTCGGGGGCGTCGCTCGGTAGCCGTAGATTTGAAAAACCCACAAGGCGTGGAAACCGTGTTGAAATTGGTCGAAGGCGCGCATGTTTTGCAAGAGGGCTATCGCCCCGGCGTGATGGAACGTTTGGGCCTTGGCCCCGATGTGGCTTTGGCACGCAATCCGGCGCTGGTTTATGGCCGCATGACAGGTTGGGGCCAATATGGGCCTTTGGCCCAAGCCGCAGGGCATGACATTAACTACATCGCCCTGACCGGGGCGCTGGCCGCTATCGGTAAAGATAAGCCCGTGCCACCGCTCAATTTGGTTGGCGATTTTGGCGGCGGCGCTTTGTATCTGGCTATGGGTATTTGTGCCGCTCTGGTTAGCGCGCAAACCACTGGCAAAGGCCAAGTGGTCGATGCGGCCATGACCGATGGCGCCACCTCGCTGATGGGTATGTTTTTTGGCATGCAAGCGGCGGGTATTTGGAAAGACCAGCCCTATAGCAATATGCTAGATGGCGCGGCGCATTTTTATGACACTTACGAAACCTCGGATGGCAAATTTATCTCCATCGGTTCCATTGAGCCGCAGTTCTATGCGCTGCTGCGCGACAAAGCGGGGCTGGACGATGCCGCCTTTGATGCGCAGCACGATAAATCGCAATGGCCTTCGTTGAAGCTAAAAATGGAAGCGGTTTTCAAAACCAAAACCCGCGACCAATGGTGCGAAATTATGGAAGGCACCGATATTTGCTTCGCGCCTGTGTTGAACATGGAAGAAGCCTATCATCATCCGCACAACCAAGCGCGTGAGACGATTGTCGACAAATTTGGCGTCAAGCAACCCAATGTTGCGCCGCGCTTTACGGGCACGCCAAGCGAAATTCAGGGCCCTGTGCCATCGGTCGGTGAGCACAATGACGAAGCGCTCAGCGATTGGGGCTTCTCGGGCGATGAAATTGAAGCGCTTAAATCTTCCGAAGCGATTTAGTTCTCTTGATTTAACCACCAAGCATCGGTGCGCGCGCCATAGGCAGAATGAGTGGACGAATGTTCAACATAATGCCAGCTCGCCACCCATTGCTTGGGGTTGTGATACAGCGGAACAAAGTAATGCCCGCCCATCAGCGCCCGATCGAGCGCGCGCGCCGCAAGCGTGAAATCTTCCACTTCAATGGCTTGCGTTAGGGCTTCGACGGCATGGTCGAGGCCGGCATCTTTGATGCCAGCATAGTTTCGGCTGCCTTGCGTTTCGCCAGCCACGCTTCCCCAATAATAGGCTTGCTCATTGCCCGGCGATAGCGAGGCGTAATAATCATAGACGATGATATCGAAACCGAAGGTTTGCAATTGGCGCTGATATTGGCTGCTGTCGATGAGGCGAACCTTCAAACCAATGCCGATGCCAGCCAGCATTCGGCGCCAAGACAGCGCCAAACGTTCATCGCCGCGGCGTTGCACCATGATTTCTAGGTCCACCTTTTGGCCGCTCGGCGTAAACAGGGACTTGCCGCGAATTTTATAGCCAGCCCCTTCCAATAAATCGATAGCTTGGCGGCGCAAATTACGGTCACGGCCGGAACCGTCGCTAACCGGGGCCAAATATCCCGGTAACAAAGTCTCGGTCGGTAGGGGGCTTTTTCGCAATAGATCCAGCTCTGTGTCACTGGCCAATTTGCCGGTCGAGCTCAGCGCAGTATTGCCAAAATAGCTTTGCGTGCGTTGGTAAACGTCGCCGTAGAGAACTTTATTGATCCACTCGAAATCAAACGCGAGGTCGAGCGCTTTGCGCAAAACAGGGTCTGCCAATAAGGGGCGGCGTGTGTTCAGCACGAAAGCTCGCAAACCAGATGGGGTGCCCAAAGCAACTTCTTGCTTCACAATTCTTCCGTCTTTGGCCGCTGGGAAGTTAAACCCAGATTGCCAACGCTGTGGATTGGTCTCGAACCAAATGTCCAGCTCCCCCGCTTTAAAAGCCTCAAAGGCGGTGTTGTCATCGCGATAATAATCGTCGATGAAGGTTGAGATATTGTGCCGCCCTTGGTTGAGCGCAAGTTTTTCGCCCCAATAGTCTTCGCGTTTTTCGAAGCGGACTTGCGCGCCAGGCGTGATTTCTGACACCGCATAAGGCCCAGACCCCACGGGCAGCTCAAGTGAGGCCGATTGGATGTCGCGCGCTTCATAAATATGTTTTGGCAAAATAGGCATGAGGCCAATAATCAGCGGCAATTCGCGGTCTGGCTGGGTGCTGTCAAAATGGAAAATCGCCGTATGCGGGTCGGGGGTCTCAAGCTTCAAAACCTGAGTGTAATAATGGCGATGATTGGGACGCCCTTTGTCTTTCAACAAGTTCCAAGTGAAAGCGATATCCGAGGCGGTGACGGGCGTGCCGTCGCTAAAACGGGCTTCCTTGCGCAGGTTAAAAGTAACGCGCGAACGATCCGGTGACGTGGTCAGGCTCTCGGCGAGCAGACCATAAAGAGCAAATGCCTCGCCATAATGGCGATCGAGCAGGCTTTCAAACACACGTTGGCGAATGTTGCGCGCGGCACTGCCGCGAATAGAGAAAGGGTTAAGGCTATCAAAACTGCCAATTTGGGCTTGTTTCAGCTTGCCCCCACGAGGCGCATTGGGGTTGGCGTAACTGTAGGATTTAAAGCTTTGGCTTAATTGTGGCTCCCCATGCATGGCAATCGCATGGGTTTGCGCCACAGCCGCCGTAGAGGCGAGGGGAAGCGATAAAAGCAAGCTGGCAAATAATCCGATGCGGCGCATGGTTAGCCCTTTCTAGATGGTCTTATCAGCTGGCGTATCCAGCTTAGATAATTATTATTCTTATGGGTTAAGTAATGCAAATAACGCATTGTTTTATTGTAACTTTTAACATCCTCAAACATAGAAGCGCGGGTCACCATAGGGCGCTCTGTATCTAGTTGTTTGATCACTTTAGCGGGATTCCCTGCCGCCACCACATTGGCGGCAATATCTTTTGTGACCACGGAGCCGGCGCCGATGACGCTATTCTCGCCAATGCTGACGCCTTTGCAGACTTTCACGCCTTCACCGAGCCAGACATTATTGCCGAGCGTAATCGGCGCGGTTTCGCCGGGCGAGGCAAGGCGGTCATATATTTCGTGCCAATCGGCGTCGGAGATATACACCCGACTGGCAATCATCACATTGTCGCCAATGCGGACATGATGGGCCGAGACAATTTGCAGGCCTGGCGTCAATAGCGTGTGGCTGCCGATATCAATGCGACCGTGGCCCGCAGAGCCATCCGCATTGGTTTTGCCATTTGCCCAGGTGCAAAGTCGCGAAAGATTGCCGCTAGAGGTCTGCATATGCACATGGTTGCCCAGGTGAATGTCTTTGCCGTAGACCTCCAGCCGATGCGGCCCAATGATTTCCAGCCCCGTGCCAACGCTGTCGAATTGCGGCACCAACACCCAGCGCGTATAGAGCCAGCGGACGAAATTATTGATCAGGCGAACCGTGTAGGGCTTATTGTCACGACGCAAGAGGCTCATCCTCCGCGCTTTGCCAATCGAAACTTTGGTAATCAGGGCGCTTTTCAATGGTCGGCTTGATGACCGAGAAATACGGCGAGAGGTCGAAATCGCGCGGCGTAAACAGCGAGTGATGGCGGATATGCATGACTTCGCGCTGATTTTCGCGGGTGATTTCTGGCAATATCGGATAGCGCACGGTTTGAAAGGCGCGGGCAATCAGCGTCGAGCAAATCGCTTGCGTCGGTTGACCGCTGCCGAGCGCAATCATTTTTCGGCGCCAACTGGTCGGCACGGGCGGCTGTGGCAGGAGATAGCGCGCCAAATCAATGACATTGCGCACATCATAAGAATGGCCCAGCGAGCTGATAATAAAATCAGATACGGCCTTTTGATCGGCCTCGGTGATCAGTTCGGGGCGGCAGATGCGGGTGTTATAGCCAAGGTATTTGGTCAGCGAGGCCGCAATCACGCCACGGCTCAAATCGGCCTCCACGAGGCTGGCCCTATGGCCGTGTTCGTCGCGCAAGCCCGCTTCGCGGCCAACATAATAGGCGGCATGCGACCAAGTTGATTGTGTCAGATATTTAATCGCCGAGGAGACCCTTTGGTTGCCCTCGACCAGCAAAATATCCCCTGGCTTTAAACAGGCTTCCAAATCGGCCAAGGGGATGAACTGGTAGGAGCGATAATTGGTAATCGGTTTTTCCAGATAGCGAATAATCTGGCGTCCGAAAAAGCGAAGGATTGGTTTCATCACAAACAGCCTTGAGGTCGGGAGGGGGAGCGCGGCGATTTCAAGGGGCTTCAATGCGTATTATTGATGCGAACCGCATAACGGGCGCCATCAAAAGCATCGAAAATTTCATCCACTTGAGGGTGGCGCACAGGTTCTTCAGAGGTGTCGGTCAGCAAATTTTGCTCCGATACATAAGCGATATATTCGGTTTGGTCGTTTTCGGCCAACAGATGATAAAACGGCTGGTCTTTGCGCGGGCGCACGTCGGCGGGGATGGATTCCCACCATTCTTGCGTATTGGCAAATACTGGATCGACATCAAAAATGACGCCGCGAAACGCAAAGAATCGGTGCTTTACGATGTCGCCAATTTGAAATTTTGCTGTTTTACTTTGCACGAAAGCTCCGTTTGCTGGGGTCAATTGACTTATTCTAACAAGATACACTTGCAATTACCTTAACGCAGGATAAGTTTGCCACTCAAATAGCTGTTATGCAACCAAGGAGCCCTCATGACAAATTATCCAGCCCTGTTTTCTTCATTCACTCTAAACGGCCTAGAAATTCCTAACCGTATTGTCATGGCGCCGATGACGCGCAGCTTTTCCCCAGGCGGGCATCCGACGGAAGATGTGGCAGCCTATTATCGTCGTCGCGCAGAAGGCGGCGTGGGACTGATTATCACCGAAGGCACGACCATCGACCACCCGTCGGCCAGCATGGACGATAAAATTCCGGATTTTCACACCCAGCAAGCTTTGGATGGTTGGAAGCGTGTGGCCGCAGAAGTGCATGAGGGCGGCGGTTTGGTTATGCCGCAGCTTTGGCACACAGGATCGATGCGCTTTGAAGGCTCAGGCCTCAACCCAGACGCCAGCACTTTGTCCCCCTCTGGCCTAAAATACCCAGGCAAGCAAGTCGGCAAAGCCATGAGCAAGCAAGACGTCACCGATATCGCCGATGCCTTCGCCAAAGGCACCGAAGCCGCGCGCGAAGCTGGCTTTGATGGCGTGCAATTCCATGGCGCGCATGGCTATCTCATCGATACTTTCTTCTGGGAAGGCACCAATGAGCGCGACGATGAATATGGCGGCGCCTTGGAAGAGCGCACCGCGTTTGCTGTTGAGATTATCGAAAAAGCCCGCGCCGCTGTGGGGAAAGATTTCCCGCTCATCATCCGCATCTCGCAGTGGAAGCAGCAAGACTTCGAACATAAAATGGCCACGGACCCCGATAAATTGAAAGCCTTTTTGAAACCTATGGTCGACGCGGGCATTGATTGCTTTGATTGCTCGACGCGGCGTTTCTGGGAGCCTGAATTCGAAGGGTCTGATTTAAATTTTGCGGGTTGGACCAAACAGCTTACCGACCTTCCAACCATCACCGTAGGATCTGTCGGTCTGACGGGCGATTTCGTGGGTGGCATGGGTGGCGAAAGCTCACAAGCTGCGCCCATCGACGGGCTTATCGAACGGCTAGAAAAGGACGAGTTTGACTTGGTCGGCGTCGGCCGTGCTTTGTTGAGCGATCCTGAATGGGCCAATAAAATTAAGGCCGGCAATTTTGATCAGCTAAAAGCTTTTGAGCGCGATCACATGATGAGCCTATCTTAATGCTGAAGTTTTATACCGCACCTATGGCGCCCAATCCGCGCGCCGTTGAGAATATTCTGGCCATTAAAGGCATTGAAGTAGAGACCTTTTCGGTTGATCTCATCGGCGGTGAAAACCGTGGCGAGGCTTTTGTCGATGTAAATCCAGCCGGGCAATTGCCGGCTTTGGTAACACCGGAAGGGCAAGTGATTGCCGAGGTGGCAGCGATTGCCGAGTATTTGGAGGAGTTGAAGGCCGACCCCGTTTTGGTGGGGGCAACGGCTGGCGAACGTGCCCATTCGCGGATGCGTATGCGGCAGATGGATTATTTGGTGCTCTCGCCAATGATGATGGGCTATCGCCATACAGAGGGCGCTGAATTTTTTGGCCCTCGCATGCGCATTGACCCAGCCATTGGGGCGACGATGAAACTCATTGCCCGCGATGGGCTGACCTGGTTGGAAACGCAGATGCAAGGCGATGATTTTATTTGTGGCAAACAGCTGACATTTGTCGATTGTGCTGTTTATCCGCTGGTTTTGTTTCTGTCGAAAGTAAGCCAGCCGATGGATGCTGACTGGAAAAACATGACTGCCTATATGGCGCGGTGCGCGTCGCATGAGGTTCTGGGAGCCAAATCCCTATGACCCCTTTGCAAGGGTTTGATCCGGACAAACCATTTTCTCAAATTGGCGAGCTGATAGGTCGTGAGTTGGTGGTCATGGAAAACGGCCTCAGTGAGGTGCATTTCGAGCTCGGCGACATTTGGCTAAACATGCAGGGTATTTTGCACGGCGGCGCGTTTGCCACCATGCTGGATACCGCTTGCGGGGTCGCGGCACGGTCGGTTTTGGATGTCGAAAAATATCGCGGGCAGGTGACTTTGGAGCTGAAAACCAGCTACCTGAAAGCGGGGCATCCGGGCAAATATATTGCCAAGGGCAAAGTGCTTCGGATGGGGCGCAGTGTTTCGTTTAGTGAAGCGGTTTTATGGAATGACCAAGGCGAAGAAGTGGCCCGCGCCTCGGCGACGTTTAAACTGTTACCGCGCGAGGCCAGCTAGGCTGGGTTTTTTCCGTTTCAGGGTTTGACTTCTCCTAAAAAACCGACAAATCTTGTCCCGCAAGCACTTTAAGAATTTCCTGTGGGGGACACATCATGCTGACACTTATTCGCCAAACTTGTATCGCGCTCGCGGTGACCTTTGTGGCCGTGGCAGGCGCTTATTTGCTGGCCGCCCAACAAGGCTGGCTCGGCCAAGACCGCGGCCCTGGCGAAATTGTTGGTGCGGCACGCAGCGATATTTTGGTACAAGCCAGAGTGGACGAACAAAAAGCGATTGCCCAAGCCCTGCAGATCAGCCGAGGCGCTGGTAAATCCGAGGCAGGCGCCCCCAAAGATAAGCAAATTCTCTTTGGCGATTTGCATGTGCATACGACCAATTCTACGGATGCCTTTTTGTGGTCGCTGCCGATTTATGGCGGGGAGGGCTCGCATCCTCTAGCCGATGCGTGCGATTATGCGCGCCATTGTTCGGCGCTGGATTTCTGGTCGATTACCGATCATGCCGAGGCCTCGACCCCCAAACGTTGGGAAGATACCAAACAGAGCATCCGTGCCTGCAACGCGCAATCGAGCAATGGCGAGAGCCCTGATATGGTTAGCTTTGTCGGCTTTGAGTGGACGCAAGTGGGCGCTCGCCCAGAACAACATTACGGCCATAAAAACGTGATTTTTAAAGATCTCGAAGATGCCAAATTGGCCAAACGTCCCATCGCCTCTGGCGGGGTGACGGTGGATGCGCTGCGCACCAATGGTAAGTCTTTGGTACCGTTAGGCTTGGCGGCTTTGGATTTTGAAAACCGCCAAGACTATTACGACATCCGTACGTTTTTAGACCAAGCCGCCAAAGTGCCGCTTTGCGCGCCCGATGTGCCGGCCAATGAATTGCCAGATGCCTGTTTCGAAATTGCCGATACGCCAGGTCTTTTGGTGAAAAGCCTCGAGCAGCAAAATCTCGATCCGTTAATTATTCCGCATGGCACAAGTTGGGGTTTTTACACGCCCACGGCGACGACTTTCGATAAGCATTTGAAAGCCGAAAACCGTCCCGAGGCTATGCAGCTGATTGAGGTGATGTCAGGGCATGGCAATTCGGAAGAATATCGCGATTGGCGCTCGGTGGCTTATGATGAAAAGACCGGTTTGGCTAGCTGCCCCGCGCCGACGGCGAGTTATTTGCCGAGCTGTTGGCAAGCGGGCGAGATTATAAAGAAGCGCTGTTTGGCCGATGGTGAGAGCCAAGAGCTATGTGAAGTGCGCGCCAGCCAAGCCCGCGCAAACGCAGCCAATGGCAGCGTAGCGGCGCATTTAACGGTGCCTGGAACCCAAATTGAAGAATGGTTGGACGCAGGCCAGTGCAAAGATTGCTTCCTGCCAAGCTTTGGCTATCGGCCTGGCAACAGTATGCAATACGCCTTGGCCATTCGTAATTTCGATAATCCCGAAGCCCCGACGCGGTTGAATTGGGGGGTGATTGCCTCCAGCGATAATCACCGCGCGCGCCCTGGCACGGGCTATAAAGACATCGACCGCCTGCGCAATACGGAAGCCGTTCGTTTGCGCCAAGAGTTGGTCGAGCGGATTTATCCAAAAGGCGAGAAGACGTCTGTCTCGCAACCGATAAACCAAGACACGGTAGCTGAGCGCGGCTTTGGCGCCACCGAGTTAGAACGCCAAGCGAGTTTCTGGACGACGGGCGGTTTGGCCGCCGTGCATTCACAAGGGCGTACCCGTGAAGAAATTTTTGCCGCGATGAAAGCGCGCGAAACCTATGGCACCAGCGGCGCGCGCATTTTGCTTTGGTTCAATACCAAAGCGGGCACAAAAATGGGCAGCACCACCAAAACCTCTAAGTCGCCGGTATTTGAAGTGAAAGCCGTGGGTGCCCATAAACAAAAACCCGGTTGCCCAGAAGATGCGGCCAGCGCCTTAGGCGCGGATCGCTTGCAAAAGCTGTGCGCCAATGAGTGCTTTAACCCTTCCGAGGAACGGTTGAAAATTACCCGCATCGAAGTCATTCGCATTCGCCCGCAAACCAGCGCCAACGAAGAAGTTGCCGATTTGATTGAAGACAAATGGAAAACCCACCAGTGCAAAGATACAGGCGATGGCTGTTCGTTCACCTTTACCGACCCTGAATTTGCCAAAGCCAAACGCATGGCGACTTATTACGTGCGCGCCATTCAGGAACCAACCAAGAAAATCAACGCCGATAATTTGCGCTGCACCTATGACGACAAAGGCAATTGTCTGAAGCTGAATATTTGCTACGGCGATGAACGCACCGATGCCTCGGATGATTGCTTGGCCCCCGTCGAAGAGCGGGCGTGGTCGTCGCCGATTTATGTCGAACATAGCCATGGTAAATTCAAGTAAGCGCGACCGAGAGATTTGGTCGCCAAGTTTAAGTAGATAGGAAACCCGATGACCCATAAACCCATGCGCTTACGGCGTTCGCAATTAGCGGTTCCCGGCGTTAGCGAAAAAATGCTGACCAAAGCGGCCGCCTCGAAAGCCGATCACGTATTTTGCGATTTAGAAGATGCGGTCGCGCCCTCGGCCAAAGCTGGCGCGCGCGACACCATTGTCGATGCGCTCAACCACTTGGATTGGGGCGACACGGTGCGCTGTGTGCGGGTCAATGATATTGGCACGCAATGGTGCTATGAAGACATTATCACCGTGGTGGAGAAAGCGGGCAAGAACATCGACACGATTATGTTGCCCAAGCCGCTTAACGCTTCGGACGTGCAATTTGCCGACACGCTGCTGACCCAATTGGAAATGAAGTTGGGGTTGGAACGCAAAATTGGTTTGGAAGTTTTAATTGAGGAAGTCGAAGCGATGCAAAATGTCGCCGAGATTGCCACCAGTTGCGAGCGTTTGGAGTGTATGATTTTCGGCATGGGCGACTATGCCGCCTCGCAAGGTCTGGTGATGAAAAACATCGGCAATACCGAGGGTTACCCGGGCGATATCTTTCATTATCCGCGCTATCAAATGACCATAGCGGCGCGCGCGGCAGGCATTGATGCGGTGGATGGGCCGTTTGTCGATTTCAAAAATTTGGAAGCCTATAAAGTGGAATGCCAGCGCTCTTTGATGCTGGGCATGGTAGGGAAATGGGCCATCCATCCGGCGCAAATTGAGCCTGCGTTGGAAATTTTCTCGCCCTCGCAAGAAGACGTAGATTTTGCGCGCGAGGTGATTGCTGTCTATGAAAAGGCGGCGGCCGAAGGGCTTGGCTCTGTGGGGCATAAGGGCGTCATGGTAGATGCCGCCTCAGCGCGGCTGTTTCAAAACACCGTCAATCGGGCCGATTTGATTGGCATGTAGCGCGCCAAATAGCGCTTGCGAGAGCTTCGCACGCGTGACTAGACTAGCCGTACAACTTTAGGGAGATATGCCATGAGCAGCCAATCATTAAGACGTCCAAGTGAAATTCTCGACCAGTCGCCAATGCGAGGACGGCAATGGTTGGTGGTTATTATTTGTATTCTGGCCATGGCTTTGGATGGCTATGACGTGATGTCCATCTCGCTTGCGGGCGCCGGCATTACCCAAGAATGGGGACTGACCAAAGCCGAGCTGGGCTTTTTGTTGCCGCTCGAATTTATCGGCATGGCGATCGGCCTGATTTTTATTGGCACGCTGACCGACCTTTACGGACGTCGGATGGTGTTTCTGCTTTGCCTCATCATTATCACGCTGGGTATGGCGGGGTCTGGCTATGCGTTCAATATGGAAACTTTGGCCGCTTCGCGCGTCTTCACGGGTCTGGGTATTGGCGGCATGATGGCTTCGGCCACGGCTTTGTCGTCGGAATATAGCAATACAAAAAACCGCAGCCTGACCGTGATTATGGTGGCTGGCGGCTATACTTTTGGCATTTATCTGGCCAGTCAGTTTTCGGGCATGTTGCTAGAGGGCGGCGATTGGCGCGCGATTTTCACTTTCGGGGCTTGGATTAGTTTTGCCTTTATTCCCGTGGTTGTGTTTTTAGTGCCCGAATCCATCGGCTTCCTTGAGCGTCGCCGACCTGACGGTTTTGCGGAAAAAATTAGCACAACCTTGGAGAAAATTGGTTTCGACGAGAGCTTCGATTCCAGCGTTCCAGCGGCAGAAGACGAAGAAAAAATTTCGCCGATGCGTCTGTTCGAAGGCGAAACGCGGCGCATCACCATCATTATGATGATCTGCTATTTGGGCAATATTTTGACCTATTATTATTTCGTCAAATGGATGCCAGCCGCCGTAACCGACATCGGCTACACGGCGGTCGAAGGCACGCGGGTGCTGGGCATGATTAGCATCGGCGGCCTAACTGGCTCGATTGCCATGGCCTTTGCCTCGCGGGTGGTAAACCTAAAAACCCTGATGATTATCTGCCTGACGGGCAGTGCGGTATCGGTGGCGGTTTTCCCATTCTTCACCGGCACGCTGACCATGATGTTAGTAGCTGGCACTTTGGCTGGCTTCTTCCTCTTTGCCGTTATTGGCGGCGCTTTTGGCTTGTTTGCCTATGCGTTCCCACCAGCCGTATTGGGCTCGGGCGTCGGCGTCGTGCTGGGCACGGGTCGCGGCGGTGCCGTCGTGGGCCCATGGGTTGGCGGCATATTGTTTGCAGGCGGCATGAGCCTTTACCTGGTCTCGCCCATCATGGCAGCCGGCTCGCTTATGGGCGCCATCGCCTTGCTGTTCTTGCCGAAGCAAAACAAAGTCGGCGGCTAAACAAAGCGGGGTTGCCCCCGAATGCGACTTAGACCTACTCCAGCCCCGCCCACCAATTGGTTTGCGGGGTTGGTTTTTTCGTTGAGTGGATGGCCCCTAATATTGGCGAGGCGAGGGTGACGCCTTTGGCCTTGGCCGCGCTTTGAGCGCGTTCTATCGGCTCTTTCCAGGGATGATAGCCCAAGTTAAACGTGCCCCAATGGGTTGGCAGCATGATTTTGCCGCGCAAATCCATGTGCGCTTGAATGGTTTCCTCTGGCGGCATGTGCACGTCTACCCAAGATTGGCCGGGGCCATAGGCGCCGATTTTCATCACCGTTAAATCAAACGGCCCATAGGCTTTGCCGATGTCTTGGAAGCTTTTGCCGTAGCCCGTGTCGCCCGAGAAATAGACCCGGTGGTCAGGCCCAGAAATCACCCAAGAAGCCCACATGGTCTCATGCAAATCAAACATCCCACGGCTGGAATAATGCCGCGCTGGCGTGGCGGTAATCTCTACTTGCCCGAGGCGCAGGCTTTGGCCCCAATCCATTTCATGCACTTGCGCGCTGGCCAAGCCCCAGTCTAGCACTTGTGGTTTATTGCCAAGGGGTACGAAAATTTGCGCGCCTTGCGCCGCCAAATGACGAATGCTCGCCTCGTCCATATGGTCGTAATGATTATGCGAGATGACCACCGCATCAATGTTTTGCGTGTCGGCTAAAGCCAAGGGGGTGGGGTGAAACCGTTTGGGCCCGGCAAAAGAAAATGGCGAGGCGCGCTCCGAAAAGACCGGATCGGTGAGGAGGCGCAGGCCGTCTACCTCGAGCAGAACGCTCGAGTGGCCGAGCCACGCATAGCGCAAACCCGCACGCGGCGCAGCGCTTAAGCGCGCCGCCGATATTGGCCGCAACGGCAAAACATCCACTGGCTCCGTGTTGGGGTGCTCGGCAAAGGCCTCGGCCAAACTGGCCCAGCTAAATTCAAAGCCCGCTGCAGGCTCGAGGTTTTGCACTTTGCCCTGCCGTACATTTTGCGAGCTTTCCAATTTGGCATCGGTCTCGGTAGAGGTGGCCGAGCTGAGACGATAGCCAATAAGGGCGATGAGACCCGCACCCAGAACGACGAGGCAGAGTAGGGTGAGCAGGGTGAGGAGGGCGCGTTTGATATAAGTCATGCGAGATAATAACGCTTTTTTCAAAGCATCGGCAAGATTCGCGCGAAAACTCTGGAACTTCAGGCGGAGCAGCGATAGAACTATGGGCAGATAAATGAGCAACAAATAAAGGTGAGGTATTTCCATGCAGTTCGATGATGTAATCACAGGCCGCCGCAGCATTCGCGGCTATAAGCCAGAGCCCGTTCCAAAAGCTTTAATAGAAGAAATTCTAGCCTTGGCGATGCGTTCGCCTTCGTCGATGAATACGCAGCCGTGGAACTTCTATGTGCTATCTGGCGAGCCGCTCGACCGCATTCGCGAAGGCAACACCGAGCGCAATATGGCGGGCGTGCCGCATTCGCGCGAGTTCCGCACCGGTGAGGCCTTCGAAGGCCAGCACCGAGACCGCCAAGTGGGCGTGGCCAAGCAATTGTTCTCGGCCATGGGCATTGCCCGTGAAGACAAAGACGCCCGCCTCGATTGGGTGCTGCGCGGGTTTCGCCAGTTCGATGCGCCCGTCTGCGTGATTGTGACGTACGACCGCAATTTGGCCAGCAGCGACGACACCTCGTTCGATTGCGGCGCGGTAACCACCGCCTTGGTGAACGCGGCCTGGTCGCGCGGCCTCGGCGCTGTGATCAACAGCCAAGGCATCATGCAATCGCCAGTGGTGCGGGAGCACGCAGGCATTGCCGAAGATCAAGTGATTATGAAAGCCGTGGCCATCGGTTGGCCAGACGAGAGCTTTCCGGCCAACGCCGTGGTGTCGGAGCGCAAAAGCGTGGAAGAAGCCACAACCTTTTTGGGCTTTGACGAGTAATCGGTCAAACCCGACCCAAGAAAAAGGCGGCGTGGGAAAATATGCCCACGCCGCCTTTATTTTTACCAGGTCCTTGGTTTAATCAACCAGCGTGACCATTGTGTCTTGTGACTTGCGCACTTTTTTCATCGACAGCAACCAGTCGCCGGTAGGGTCGCGATAGCCGAGCGGTAGCAAAACTACCGAACGCAGACCGCGCGCTTTCAGGCCCAAAATCTCATCCACGGCCTCGGGGTCAAACCCTTCCATCGGCGTGCTGTCGACTTCTTGTTCGGCCGCTGCCACCATGGCAATGCCCAAAGCAATATAGGCTTGGCGCGCGGCGTGCGCGTAATTCATTTCGGCGTCGCGTGGCACATAGGCAGATTTCAGATTGTCGTAATAGGCGTTCATCATGTCAATTTCGCCGCGCTCTTGCGTCATCAGGTCCAAAACTTCGTCGATGCGCGCATCGGTGTAATTATCCCAAGCTGCGAAAACCAAAAGATGAGAACCATCGTTGATTTGCGCTTGGTCGGAAGCGGCGGCACAGATTTTGCTGCGAACCGCAGGGTTGGTGACGACGATAAGCTCAAACGGCTGCGTGCCGCTAGAGGTGGGCGACAGGCGCACGGCCTCGACGATGGTGTCGACTTTGTCTTGCGGCACCGGCTTGGCGGGGTCCATTTTTTTGGTGGCATAGCGCCAGTTCAATTGTTCGATGAGGTTCATGATTTTTGCTTTCTATGGGTTAAAAAAGGAGAGTGGTATAAATTAGTTACTCGATGTATAATCGATACCGTACACCACGACAAGAGGGCACATATTTGTCCCTTGGTCACATTGAGGGAACCACCATGGTAGAGACGGCCCAATGCCCAGACTGCAAACGCATCAACGAAGTTCTATCCCGCGTTGGCGACCGCTGGAGTGTTTTGGTTGTGATTTCACTGTCGCAATATGAGACCCTTCGTTTCAATGAATTGAAGCGCCATTTGGGCATTTCGCAGCGTATGCTGAGTTTGACCCTGCGCGAGTTAGAGCGCGATGGTTTGGTGCAGCGCAAGCATTACCCGACCATTCCGCCGAAGGTAGAATATAGGCTAACCAAAATGGGTCAGTCGTTCCGCGAGCCGGTGAAGGCTTTAGGGCTTTGGGCGCTGGATAATTTGGGGACCATCGACAAAGCTCGCGAAAAATACGATGCAGCCGCGTCGGACGCGGTGTCTGCTTAGCGGGCTTGATAGATAGTTCAGTATGCTTTCTCAGCCCAATAGTCTTGTGTCACCGCCGATGATTAATTGGGGTAGGTGTTTCGGGGTATTTGAAAAAGTTTTAGCTCTTGAGTTTGTTCTCTAACCGCCGACGACTAGCAGATAAGGCACCGCGCTCTTACTATCTTCAATCAGCTCCACACTCCAGTTTCAGGCGAAAGCCCCCCCACACACTTGCCTTTTTTCCAGCTCCCTGCCTAGACTAAGGCTAGGGAGATTATCATGCGTGTTTTAACCAGATTTGCTTTGCCGATTACCGTTGCTTTCATTGCTGCTTTTGCTTGGGGGCTCGACCGGTCCATTCAGGAAAACCGAACCACCACCGCCGAGCCGCCTTTAACCGTGTCGCCGTGGGATGGGCTGAGTGCTGCGGAATATGAACGCGCCGCTGAAATTTTGCGAAAAAAACACGGCGAGAGCGTTTTGTTTACGCGCATCAGTTTGAAACAGCCCGATAAAGCCAGCGCCCTGACTTGGCGCGAAGGCGGGGTGGCGCAGCGCGCTGCCGAGGTTACGTTTCTGGCCAAAGGCAAGCCGCGCTTGGCGCAGGTTGATTTGACGGCCAACACGCTGACCTCCGATGCGCCCATGCGGGGCGGGCAGCCCATGCTCTCTAGCAGCGGCGAGCTGGAACCCTTGGTTATGAAAATGATGGAAGACCCAACGATATTGGCAGCGCTGGAAAAGCGCGGCGTCGAAGCGGGCAAGGGCATTTGCTTGCCGCGCACGATTGGTCGGTTTTTTAACGATAAAGTGGATGTGCGCAACCATCGTGTAGTGCGGCTGGATTGCTTTTATATGGCCGGCACGGGCGCCTTCGGGGTTTTGCCCAGCAGCAATATTTTTGCGCGCCCGATTGAGGGATTGGCCTTTTTGTATAATTTGACCGAAGAAAAAATTGTCGAAGTCATCGATACGACGGATGGCAAAATCGCGCCGCCGCATGATCTGCCGTCGGGTGAATTTAGCCGCGATAAGCTAGACACGCGCGCCAGCCTGCGCCCGGTCACCAGCGCGCGCCCCAAGGGCGTGAATTACAAGCTGCGCGGCAGTCGTATTGATTGGCAAGGCTGGCAGTTTCGCCTGCGCTTCGATGCGCGCCAAGGCACGGTGCTGAACCGTGTCGGGCATAAAACCGACGAAGGCTTGCGCCCCGTGGCATACGAGATTGCCATGTCGGAAATGTTTGTACCTTATCACGACAATGACCCGAACTGGTTTTATCGTGCCTATTTCGATATGGGCGAATATGGCTTTGGCAATATGTCGACGCAGTTGCAGCAGGCCGATTGCCCCTCGCACGCGCAATATTTGAACGTGACTTTGCACGAAGCAACGGGGGCGGCCGTGGAAGCGCAAAACCGCATTTGTATTTTTGAATATGACCCTGGTCATCCGTCCTGGCGCCATGACGAACCGCTGCTGGCGGGCATTCCGGGGCTAGAGCAACATCAGTCGCGCAAAGCCACCGAGCTGGTGGTGCGCATGGTGGCGACCATTGGTAATTATGATTATTTCCAAGATTATGTTTTCGGCCAAGACGGACGCTTGCGTATTCGCCTCATCTCGACAGGGCTGGATGCCACCAAGGCGGTGTTGGCAGAGAGCCTAGACAGCCCGACTGCGGCCGAAGATACGAAAACCGGAACCCTCATCGCGCCGCATCGTTTGGGCGTCAACCATGACCATTTCTTCAGCTATCGCATTGATTTTGATATTGATGGCACGGCTAATGATTTCTCTCGTTTGCGTTTAATGGCACCAAAGCAAAACAGCGCCGCGCCAAGGCAGGGGCTTTGGAGCCTGAGCCCACAAAAAGTGCGAGACGAGAAAATGGCGCAAACCGACATGAATGCCGAGCGGCCTGCGGTATTGCTGTTCTCCAGCCCCGAGCGCAAAAACGCTATGGGCTATCCAACGGGGTATCAGCTGATGATGCCGAATATCAAACCGCTGGTGTCGCCGTTGGATGAAACTTTCAAGCGCGCGTATTGGGTACAGAAAAACCTTTGGGTGACGCGTTATAAGCGCGACGAGATTTTTGCCTCTGGCTTGCAGGTCAATCAATCGGTGCCATGGCTGGGCCTGCCCGAGTTTATTGCGGATAATGAACCCCTAGAGGGGCAAGACATTGTGGCTTGGGCAGCCATGGGCTTTCACCATGTGCCGATGGCCGAAGACTGGCCGGTAATGCCGTCGAAAGTTGATGAGATTGTCTTGAAGCCAAGGAACTTCTTTGATCGAAATCCAGCGATTGATTTGCGAGATTGAGGATAGGCGAAGCTAGGGCAATGGCGGAGAGGGAGGGATTCGAACCCCCGGAACGCGCAAACGCTCAACGGTTTTCAAGACCGCCGCTTTCAACCACTCAGCCACCTCTCCTGAAGTCTGCCTTGGTCAGCGATTTTGATTTAACTTCTTTGCCGCGAAGTTTCAAGAGCGCTTTTGCACGTTTGGCCTTTGCGGCAGGGCAAATGCTCTCACCGCCCTTCAAGCCATGGCGTCGGGCGGGGTGGCGTCACCCTTCCAAGAAGGCTGCTTCTTAAAAAACTCCGAATCTCATATAGTTGCCACCAATGCTAATTGTGCCTGATGCGGGAAGAACAAAATGTGGAAAAATCCGAAACCATCGTCCGTTCCCGCCAGAGGCCAGTTGTCTTTGGTACTCGTTTTTGGCGCTTGCCTGGCACTGGCCAGTTGCGGCGTGCCATCGCACAATTCTGGCGAAGGTCAGGGGCGACGTGTCGCCGCTGGCGGCATTTATAAAATTGGCACGCCCTATCAAATCCAAGGCGATTGGTATTATCCGCAAGAAGATGCCACTTACGATAACATCGGCACCGCCAGTTGGTATGGCCCCAAGTTTCATGGTCGGCGCACCGCCAATGGCGAGATTTTCGATATGGACTTGCTTACCGCCGCCCATCCGACGCTGCCCATGCCGGTTCGGGTGAAAGTGACGAATTTAGAGAATAATAAGTCCGTCATCGTGCGGCTGAACGATCGCGGACCTTTCGCTAAAGATCGCGAGATTGACATGTCGCGACATGCGGCCGAGATGTTGGGCTTTCGCGAGCAGGGAACCACTCAAGTGCGCGTGCAATATTTAGGGCGCGCACCGCTTTATGATGTGGCCGGACGGGTTATTCGCAAACAAGAGCCCGACCGCTTTATTGTCGATAAACCCAAAACTCCGCGTGCCGACCGGCGTGTGGGCGCAGCTCCGGTCGAGCGCGTGGCTGTTCGGGATGTGGATGGCAACCGAATTGTCGAGCCGAAAAAAGACCTGCTGAAGGCTTTGGCCTCGAAACGGTATGCGGTGCAGGCGGGGGTGTTTTCTAGCCGTGCCAATGCCCAGGCCTTGAAGGCCAAGCTGAACAATATCGAGACCTCGCGCATTGTGGAAGTTGAAGTGGGCGGGACGACTTATTACCGAGTGAAAATGGGCGGTGCGAATTTGCGCTCCGAAGCCCGCGCAATGCTAGACCGTTTGGTGGCCTCAGGTCACAAAGACGCCGTGATTATTGAACAATAGGAGCCTTTAGATGCCGCATCTGCAAAAGCTAATGATAAGCCTGACGCAAACCATCCGCCGCTTTGGATGGGTTGTGGCCAGTCTGTGTGTCGCCAGCCTTGGCTCCGCTTTGGCGCTGGAAACCAAGGCAGATTATGCCTTGATGATGGACGCGCAAACCGGCGTGGTGTTGTTTGAGAAAAACGCGGATGCGCGCATGAGCCCGGCCAGCATGAGCAAATTAATGACGGTCTTAATGACCTTCGAGGCGCTCGAGTCCGGGGCGGTGTCGCCAGATGATAAGTTTTTTGTCAGCGATGATGCTTGGAAGCGCGGCGGGGCTGGTTCGGGTGGCTCGACAATGTTCTTGAACGCGCGCTCGCGGGTGGAGGTTCGCAATCTCTTGCGCGGCGTCATCATTCAATCGGGCAATGATGCTTGTATTGCTCTGGCTGAAGGGCTGGCTGGCAGCGAGCCGGCTTTCGCGCAAATTATGACGGAGCGGGCGCACGAGCTTGGCATGGTGAAGTCTAATTTCACCAATGCCACGGGGCTGCCGCACCCTGAGCATAAAACCACGCCGCGCGATTTGGCGCTTCTGGCGCGTACGCTGATTAACGACCACAGCAAATATTACCCGCTGTTTAGCGAGCGCGATTTTACCTGGAATAAAATCCGCCAGACCAATCGCAACCCACTGCTTTACGCCAATATTGGTGCCGATGGCCTGAAGACAGGCCATACCTCGGAGAGCGGTTACGGACTGGTGGCTTCGGCCGAACAAAATGGGCGGCGCCTTATTTTGGTAATCAATGGGCTGGACAGCAAACGCGCGCGCGCGCGTGAGGCCCGCAAGTTGATGACCTATGGGTTTCGTAATTTCCAACGCGATTTGCTGGTCGAAGCCGGACAGGAAGTGGCTGAGTTTCCAGTATGGCACGGCGACCAAGATACGGTGAAAGTAACCACGGATCGGCGCTTTGATATTGTGACCCCGCGCAGCGGACGCCGCAAAATGGTGGCGACGGTAACCTATGAAAAGCCTGTATTGGCACCCATTTCTAAGGGCGATCGTTTGGGTGTTTTGAAAGTGACCTTGCCGGACTTGAGTTCGCAAGAGATTGATTTGGTAGCGGCGGAAGATGTCGGCAAGGGCAATGCCATTGGCCGAGCTATTTCCAGCCTCGTTTATTTGATTGTAGGGGATTGATATGCGCGGAAAATTTATAAGTTTTGAAGGCGGCGAAGGCGGTGGCAAATCCACTCAAGCGGTTCGTTTGGCCGGGTTTTTGCGCAGCAAAGGCCTTGATGTCGTTGAAACACGCGAGCCAGGAGGCACGCAGCAAGGCGAAGAATTGCGCGATCTCTTGGTGCAAGGCGATCCCGATCGCTGGTCGCCTTTCTCGGAATTACTGATGATGACCGCGGCGCGCGTGGAGCATGTGAACCGCCTGATTGAACCCGCTTTGGCGGCAGGCAAATGGGTGATTTGCGATCGCTTTTTGGATAGCACATTGGCCTATCAGGGCATCGCCGGCGGGCTGGGGCTTGATATGGTGCAACCCTTGCAAGATACAGCCGTGGGAAGCACCTTGCCGGATATAACGTTTCTGCTAGATGTTCGCGAAGAAGCAGGGCTGCAACGCGCTGAAAAACGCGGCGGCGCGGCTCGCTTTGAAAAGAAACAAGCAGAGTTTCATAGCAAAGTGCGCGATGGATTTTTGGCACTGGCTGCCGAGAGCCCAAGTCGCATCATCGTGGTCGATGCGGAAGATACATTCGATGCCGTCTGGCAACAAATTGAAGGCGAGATGAAGCAGCGCTTTAAACTTTAGTCTGTTTCCGCTTAGATAGGAGCATGAGCCAAGCTGACATTACCGAACCGCTGCCCGATGTGGATGGAGACCATCCACCGCGCTTTACCCGCGCGCTTATCGGCCATGAGCGGGCGCAAAGAGATTTTCTCAATGCCTTACAAGGCACTCGGCTCCCCCATGCTTGGCTGCTGTCGGGGCCAGAGGGCATTGGCAAAGCGAGCTTTGCTTATATGGTGGCGAGGGCGGTTTTATCTGCGCCCACCCCGCAGGCCATTCAGCAGCTATCTCCGGTGAGCGATACGCCCGAGACACAGCTGATTGAAAACAGCGTGCATCCCGACCTGTATATATTGAACCGACGCTATAACGCCAAGACCGAGAAGTTCCGTGGCGATATTAGCGTTGAGGATACGCGCGACATGAAAAAGGCTTTTGGCCTAAGTGCTTCGCGCGGCGGCTGGCGCATTGCCATTATCGACAGTATCGACGAAATGAATAAGAGCAGCGTCAATGCGCTGCTGAAGTTGATTGAGGAGCCGCCAGAGAAGTGTTTGTTCCTCATCGTCTGCCATAACCCTGGGCGCGTTTTGGACACCATTCGCTCGCGCTGTCGGCAATTGTCGTTTGGCGCGCTCGACGAAGGCCTGTTGCAGCAAATTATTTCGGGTCGCTTAGAGGCCGTAGATGAGAATGAAGCGGCGGCGGCAGCCTTTCTGGCCGAGGGAAGCGCCGGACGCGCGCTGATGCTGGCCGAAATGGGCGGCTTTGACCTATACCGCGATATGGTGGGCGTGTTGGAAGGCCTGCCGCAGCTTGATGGGGAAGTCTTACATGGCTTGGCGGGTCGGTTTGGCGCGCGCAGTGAGCCGCAGAGTTTTCGGCTGTTTTGTTACTTATTTAGTGGCTGGTTGCATCGCGTGGTGCGGGTGGCGTCTACCGGGCAGGGGTTCCAACCTGTATTTCAAGGCGAGGCGGAGCTTGTGGAGCGCTTGGTGAAGGGTGATTTACCGCTTGAACCGATGCTTTCGCTATGGGAAAAAGTGCAACATCAGGTGCGCCAAGTTGAGGGGCTGAACCTGGATAAGAAACAAGCCATCCTAGAATGGTTTGGCCATCTGGCGGATATCATCCGTGCGAAATCAGCTTAAAGAAACCGCGTTAGGAAGTTAAAGTGTCAGATAAGAATTTTTTCATAACTACAGCAATTTCTTACCCAAATGGCGCTCCCCATATTGGCCATGCCTATGAAATTATGGCAACGGATGCGATTGCGCGCTATCATCGGTTGAGCGGCGAGACGGTGTATTTTTCGACGGGAACCGATGACCATGGGCAAAAAATGGTCCAAACCGCGCGCGCCCAAGATAAAACCGCGCAGCAATTGGCCGATGAGCTAACCCCCGCCTTTCGCGAGATGGCGGAGGCGTTGAATTGCAGCCATGATGATTTTATTCGCACCTGTGAGCCGCGCCATCATGCGTCGGTGCAAGAGATATGGCGGCGCATTGCGGCCAGTGGCGACATTTATAAAGATAGTTATGCCGGCTGGTATTCGGTGCGCGATGAAGCGTTTTATACCGAAAGCGAAGTAACCAAAGGCTCGGATGGCGAAAAGCTGAGCCCGCAAGGCACGCCTGTCGAGTGGCTGGAGGAGGATAGCTATTTCTTTAAGCTGTCGGCCTATGAAGATAAATTATTGGCGCATTTTGAAGCCAATCCGCAGTTTTTGCAGCCAGAAAGCCGTCGCAATGAAGTGATTTCCTTTCTCAAGGGCGGGTTACGCGACCTTTCGATTTCGCGCACCGCCTTCGATTGGGGCGTGCCGGTGCCGGATGACCCAAGCCATGTGATTTACGTTTGGATGGATGCTCTGACCAATTACCTTTCTGTCTTGGGCTTTCCAGAGCAGGGCGGGCGCTATGAGCAATTTTGGCCGGCGAGTTTGCATGTAATTGGCAAAGACATCACGCGGTTTCATACGGTCTATTGGCCAGCCTTTTTGATGGCGGCCGATTTGCCGCTACCTACCCAAGTTTTCGCGCATGGATTTTTAACCGTGAAGGGCGAAAAAATGTCGAAATCGCTCGGCAATGTTCTCGATCCCTTTGGCTTGGCTGAACATTATGGCGTCGATGCTTTGCGCTATTTCTTCTTGCGCGAAGTTCCCTTTGGCCGCGACGGTAGCTTTAGCGATGAGGCGATTGTCAATCGGGTGAACGCAGACTTGGCCAATGATATCGGCAATTTAGCGCAGCGCAGTCTGTCGATGATTGGCAAAAATTGCGCGGCCAAATTGCCTGTCCCGCAAGACTTCAGCGCAGAGGATACGGCCATATTGACCCTTTTGGATGGCCTGAAATCGCGCACCGATGCGGCCATGCAGGGGCATGAAATTCATACCTACCTGGCTTGTGTTATGGAGGCGGTATCCGAGGCCAATCGGTATTTTGCGGGGCAAGAACCCTGGGCTTTGAAAGCCGAAAACCCAGAGCGTATGGGCACAGTGCTTTACGTCACGGCGGAAGTGGTTCGCCAGGCCGCGATTTTACTGCAGCCTGTTATCCCGCAAGGGGCGGCCAAACTATTGGATTATTTGGCGGTAGCCCCCGATGCGCGCAGCTTTGCGCACCTTGGCGCGGCGCATCGTTTGGCGGCTGGTATTGATTTGCCGGCCCCGCAAGGCGTGTTCCCGCGTCTGACCATTATGGAAGACGCTTCCGAATAACTGTGGCTTTTAAGCAACAATTGATTGTCTGTCTTGGCGATATTTGTTTATTCTCTTGTACTGAGCACGGTTGATTTACCATTCTAGCCGTGTGGGAGTTTTTGGGAGTAAGGTATGTTTGCCCTTGGTAGGCTCACACGTCATTTGCGTTTTCGTTGGATTGATTTAAAGCGCGAGCTGAAAGCCCGCATGCCATCTTCGCCGTCGTCGCGCTTTGCGCGCTTGGGCTGGAGCGGTTTGTCGCGCTACGCGGCGCTTGGGCTGGCCTTAATGGGCTTGGCATCTGGCACCTCCACCTATTTGATTTTAAGCAGTCTCACGCCCATCACGCCGACCCGCGAAGTGGTTTGGACTTTGCTCTCGATCAATTTATTTATCATCACGGGATTGTTTTTCGTGCTTCTGGCGCAAGCCCTTCGGCTGCGGCGGCGGCGACGCGAGGGCAAAGCCGGCGCCTATATGCATGGCCGTATGGTTGTGCTGTTCTCGCTTATCACCACGGTGCCTGCCATTTTGGTGGCGATTTTTGCCATTGTGATGATGAGCCGTGGGCTTGACTATTGGTTCTCTGCGCGCACCAAAACCATCATCACCAACACCACGGCCGTGGCCAATGCTTATCTCAGCGAACAACGCGATAGCCTGCAAGGCGACATATCAATTATGGCCGCCGACCTATCTAAGGCACGCGGCCTCGTGCGAACGGACCCGGTTCGTTTTACCAAATATTTGCGGGCTCAAGCGGGGTTGCGAAAAATGCCTCAAGCCCTGGTGGTAGATGATACGGGACGGGTAGTATTTCAGGCTTTGCCAGAGCAAACTATTTTAACCAGCCTGCCACCGCGCGAAGCCTTTGTGGCCGCCGCCCAAGTGACCGTGGTGATGAGTGGGGCTGGTAATGGCCAAATTTTGGCTTTGCGGAAAATTGACGGCACCCAAGGCTTATACCTTTATGGCGCGCGCGTTTTGTCGGCCAATGTGGTGCAACAATTGCGCCAAACCGACGCCGCCGTGCGCGATTATTCAGCCATGGAAAAACGGCGTTTTGAAACTCAGTTAACCTTCGCCTTGGTCTATATCGTGATGACGTTGGTTATTCTTTTGTCGGCTATTTGGTTGGGGCTGTCTTTGGCCGACCGATTGGTGATGCCGATTGGCCGTCTGATTTATGCCGCGCGTCGGCTTGGCGAGGGGGAGTTGCAAACGCGGGTGGCGACGACAACCGTGCGCAGCAATCGCGAGATTGACGAGCTGGCTTCGACCTTTAATGAAATGGCCGAGCGCATTGGCTCGCAGCAAGAAGATTTGATGGAGGCGCATAAAGATTTGGACGTGCGCGCGCGCTTTACGGAAACGGTTTTGCACGGTGTCTCGTCGGGCGTGGTTGGCGCGAATGACAAAGGGGTCATTCAACACGCCAATGAGGCGGCGGGCGCACTCTATGAAAAACATGCCGACGAATTGCTGGGCCAGAAAATATCCGAGATGATGCCAGAATTTGGCGAACTCGTGGCCAATGCCCAAGCTCGTCAAACGCTGGTGACGGGGCAGGTGAGGCGACAAGGCACTGCCAAAAAGGGCCGTATTATTCAGGCCTCAGCCGCGGTTATGGGCGTCTCAGACAAGGCGCATAGCGCCATTGTGATTACCTTCGATGACATTACTGGCTTGCTTACCGCACAGCGCAATGCGGCCTGGGCGGATATTGCGCGCCGCATTGCCCATGAGATTAAAAACCCGCTGACACCAATTCAGCTCTCGGCCGAAAGGCTGCAATCTAAATATGGCGATGCGATTGACGAAAGCGGTGAGGTTTTTAAAAAATGTACCGAGACGATTATTCGCCAAGTGGAAGATATCGGCCGCATGGTTGATGAGTTTGCCGATTTTGCGCGTATGCCAGAGC
The DNA here is from genome assembly GCA_018673175.1 of Rhodobiaceae bacterium. Classification (GTDB taxonomy): domain Bacteria; phylum Pseudomonadota; class Alphaproteobacteria; order RS24; family RS24; genus UBA8337. Next base: position 29,665 of record JABHDF010000024.1, read on the forward strand.
CAGTGATGGAGCTGTTTGATTTGCATAATGTGGTTTCGCAAAATGCGCTCTTGCAACGCGTTGCGTTTCGCGACGTCGTCTATCGCGTCCGCTGTCCTGACGACATGCAGATGTATGGCGACCGACGGTTGATTAGCCAAATGCTGACCAATGTTTTGAAAAATGGCGCCGAAGCCATGCACTCGCAAGACGGCGAAAAGCGCATTGAGCTTCTGGTGACGCAAAGCGCCAATCACATTCATATGGCGATTTCAGACACGGGCCCCGGTTGGCCCAGTGGCGAGCGCTATGCCTTATTAGAACCTTACAATACATCACGCGACGCTGGCACCGGTCTGGGGCTGTCGATCGTAAAAAAAGTGATGGAAGACCATGGCGGCAAGCTAACGCTTGATGATGCGCCATGGAGCTCGTCTGGCGGGACGGGTGCAAAAGTGCAGATGGAGTTTCCACTGCAAACCCAAAAAGCCGGTTCGGCGAAGGGGTCAAAAATGGTTGGGGTATCGAAGAAACTTGAGGAATTGTAATGTTTGGAGATGTGTTAATCGTTGATGATGAGCGAGATATTTGCGACCTGGTAGCAGGCGTTCTCGAAGATGCGGGCTATGAGGCAAGAGTAGCCTTTGATAGCGATAGTGCCCTGCGGGAGATTACCAAAAGACGCCCCGCCATGGTGCTTTTGGATGTTTGGCTGCAAGGCAGTCGGCTCGATGGATTAGAAATTTTGAGTATTCTGCACGAGCGGTATCCGGATTTGCCAGTCGTGGTGATATCGGGTCATGGCAATATTGATACGGCCGTGACGGCCATTCGAAGCGGTGCTTATGACTATATTGAGAAGCCGTTCAAGTCTGACAAGTTACTGGTGACGGTGCGTCGGGCCATTGAATCGGCGCGTCTGCTGCGAGAAAACACGGAGCTGAAACGCCGCGCTTCCGTGCAATTTGCCCTTATCGGCAACGCCACGGCGATGGAGCAGCTGAGCACGAAGATTGATAAATTGGCTCAATCGAATAGTCGCGTGATGATTGTCGGGCCTTCGGGCTCGGGCAAAGAAGCCGCGGCGCATCAATTGCATTCGCGCTCGCCGCGTTCGAGCAATAATTTCATCGGCATTCATGCCGCCATGATGGAGGGCGGCGAAGAGCAAATCGACCGCTTGCTATTTGGCTATGAAGACGCGGGCGAGGTGGAAGCGGGGCTGATAGAGCAGGCGCACGGCGGCACGCTGTATTTGGATGAGATTTGTAATTTCCCGCAAAAGCAGCAAAAGGCATTGCTGAAAATGCTCATCGAAGGGGCCATCACCCGAATAGGCGGCGCGCAAAGCGTGAGCATAGATGCGCGCGTTTTATCGTCGTGCAGTGGCAATGTCGAAAAGCGCATGCAAGACGGCCATTTGCGCGAGGATCTCTGCCACCGCCTCAATGTGATGACTTTGGATGTGCCGGGCCTGAGCCAGCGGCGCGATGATATTCCCTATCTGGTGAATTACTTCGTTTCCATGTTGGCGGCGCAAATGAACATGCCCTTGCGCGCGGCTGATGACGATGTTCTGGCGGTTCTGCAATCGCATGATTGGCCAGGCAATGTGCGTCAATTGCGCCATACGGTGGAGCATATGATGCTGACCAGTCATGCCACGGGAAGTCAAAACCTGACCGTGGATCATCTGCCTAAGGAAATTATTTCCGATACGGATGTGGCCGAGAACGTCGGCCAGCAACGCCACATTATGTCGTTGCCTTTGCGCGATGCACGCGAGTGTTTTGAGCATGATTACCTGGTTGCGCAAATCGAGCGCTTCTCGGGAAATGTATCGAGAACCGCAGAATTCATTGGCATGGAACGTTCGGCTCTTCATCGGAAAATGAAATCTCTTGGTATTTCAGGCGGTAATCATGCTAAAAGCCACGTATAGATAGCGAAGGCTATATCTACGTAGCGGGGTAAAGGCGCATGAAAGTCATTGTGTGTGGGGCCGGACAGGTCGGATTTGGCATTGCTCGCCATTTGGCCGGAGAAGGCAATGACGTCACGGTTGTCGACCGGGAAGCGTCTTTGATGCAGCGGATCACGGATACGCTCGACGTGCGACCCATTTTGGGCCACGGCGGGCATCCCGATGTTCTCGAACAGGCCGGCGCGGCGGACGCCGATTTCCTGATTGCGGTTACCGCTTCTGATGAAGTGAATATGGTGACCTGCCAAGTTGCGAAAACGATTTTTAATGTTGGCAAAACCATTGCCCGCGTGCGCGATAGCGATTATTTGCAAAAACGCTGGGCGCGTTTGTTTGCCGATGAAGCCATTCCCATTGATGTGATTATTTCTCCAGAGACGGAAGTCGCCGAAGCGGTGCTGCGTCGTTTGGCTTTGCCAGGTGCGTTCGATAGCGCCAGTTTTGTAAATGGGCAGGCCGAAATGATTGGCGTGAGCATCGAAGAAGATTGCCCTGTCGTCGATACGCCGCTCAACCAATTGACCGGCCTGTTCCCAGATTTGCGCGCCATTGTGGTGGGCATTCGCCGCGGCAAGCGCGTCTATGTGCCAGACTTTGATGACACTATGCAAGTTGGCGATGAAGCCTTTTTGGTGACGGCCAATGATGACACCGAACGGACGTTGAAAATTTTTGGCCATGAAGAACGCGAAGCCCGCCGAATTATTTTGGTTGGCGGCGGCAATATTGGCTATCAAGTGGCGCGCTCGCTCGACGCCCAAACCGGACGCTATGCAGTAAGCCTCATCGAGAGCGATGAAGAGCGTGCGCGTTTCGTGGCCGAGAAAGTGCAGCGCTCGATTGTTTTGCGGGGCAGTGGGCTATCGCCTGAAATTTTGGCCGAAGCGGGCGTGCGCGAAGCCGACCTCGTTTTGGCACTGACCAATGATGACCAAGTCAATGTTTTGACCACTATGTTGGCCTTGCAAGAAGGCTGCAGCCGCGGCTTGTGCTTAATCAATGACAATAGTTTTCAAAATCTGGCTGGCCAATTTGGCATGGAAGTCGCCATTAACCCGCGCGCCATTACGGTGTCGTCGGTTCTGGGCCATGTGCGGCGCGGCAATGTGGTTCGGGTGCATGCGGTTGGCGATGAGCTGGCGGAAGTCCTGGAAGCCGAGATTGTCGATGGCTCTCCCGTCAGTGGCTCGAAATTACGCGACATTGAATTTGGCGATAAATTGCGCGTCGGCGCAGTTTGGCGCAAAGGCGACTTATTGATGCCGCGTGGCGGCTTGGAGCTGAAGTCTGGCGACCATGTGGTGATGTTTGTATTGGCCGATGGCGTAGAACAGTTTGAAAGCCTGCTGCGAGGCAAAGAAAAGGCTTAGCCGATGCGCCTTGGAGCCATTCTCTTTACCCTCGGCTATGGCGGCTGCATGATTGCGGGGCTGATGGTGCTGCCGTGGATTGCTTCGCTTTTGGATCCTAGTTTTCGCCATACAGGCAATTTTACCATTGCGTTAATGCTCACCAGTTTCGCCTCGGGCGCTTTGTTATTGTCGAGCTATGACAATCGACGTCACCGCGCGCGCGGCATTGAATTGCTGCTCATCATGGTTTTGTTCTGGACGATTTTGCCGTTTCTTGCGGCTTTGCCATTCATTGGCTCGAGCCAAATTGATACGCTCTTGGCAGCCTATTTTGAAGCCGTATCGGCACTCACCACATCGGGCGCGACCATTTTGGCGGTGCCGGAAGCGGAGGGCGCACCGATTTTATTGTGGCGCGCTTTATTGAGTTGGCTCGGCGGTCTTTGGACTTTGGTTTTTGCCGTTGCCGTTTTGGCGCCATTTGGTATTGGCGGCATTACTTTGGCCGGCAGCCCGCTTTTACAACACGATGAAGACGCGCATCTGACCTCGCGGTTGGGGCGGCCTTTGCGGCTTATTTTTCCAATTTATGGCAGTCTTACCTTGCTCGGGTTTCTCGTGATATGGGCTTTTGGGGTCTCCGCCTTTGATGCCCTTTGCCTCACTTTATCGGCTATTTCGACCAGTGGCATGGTGGTTCATAGCGAGAGCTTGGCGAGTTATCTTCCCATCGGCGCACAACTAAGCGTCGCGGTGCTGAGCTTTGTCGGCGCCATGAGCATCCCGCTTTTGCTGTTGTTAACCGTCGGCAAGCGGGTTTTTCTGGTTTTGCGCGATACAGAGTTTCGCACCTATGTGGCATTGATTTTGGGCTATGGCGCGATCTCCTTTTTCGCACTTCCCGACGTGCCTTTAATGAGCGCTCTCTTGCAGTCCATCTCGCTTCACAGCACCGCAGGGTTTAACTTTTTACCCGAGGGTGAGCTGGGCCAATGGCCGGTGATTTGGACGATGGTGCCTTTGATTATAGGCGGCATGGCGCTGTCTACGGCAGGCGGGCTAAAGATTATGCGCGCGATTATTCTGGCCAAAGACCTTGGCAGCGAAGTGGGTAAAATGGCTTATCCGTCCTCCGTCCATCCGCTGCGGCTGGAGGGGCGCCGCCTTGAAGACAATGATTTTACGGCCGCTTGGGCCTATACGGCTGTGTTCATTTTATTTGTCACGCTTGGCGTTTTATTGCTCGGCCTGTTCGGGGTTACTTTGGCCGAGGCTTGGCCTTTGGTGTTGGGCGCTTTGTCGAACAGTTTGGCGGTAACGCAGCATCTAGAAATGCCGCTGGGCTTTGGCGCCATGAATGACGCTTTGCAAATCATTATCGTGCTGTTAATGATTGCGGGACGCATGGAATTGCTAATTTTAATGGTCTTATTTACGTCATCTTTTTGGCGCTATATGCGCTAATGAAACTACCGATGGAAAACCGATGAGCCGTATTGCCTATATTGATGGATGTTACCAACCGCTAAACTGGCCAGGCATTATGGTCGAGGATCGCGGCTATCAATTCGCCGATGGCGTTTATGAAGTGTGCAGTCTGCGCGACGGAAAATTGCTCGACGAAGACCGCCACCTCGATAGGTTGGATTATTCCTTGAACGAATTGGCCATTGCCGAACCCATGTCTCGGCCCGCTTTGAAACTGGTAATGCGCGAAGTGATCCGACGCAACCGGTTGCGCAATGCGATTCTCTACATTCAAGTGTCGCGCGGAGTGGCACCCAGAGAGCACAGTTTTGCAGAAAATTTAAAGTCCGTTCTCGTGATGACTGTGCGGCCCTTGTCGCCAGCCAAACGCGAAGCGGTTCGCCGGGACGGTATTGACGTTATCAGTGTGCCCGACCAACGCTGGGCGCGCTGCGATATTAAATCGATTAGCTTGCTTCCAAATGTTTTAGCTCGGCAAAAAGCGCGGGATGCAAAGGTGCAAGAGGCCTGGCAAATAGACGAGCAGGGGATGGTCACCGAAGGAGCGGCAACCAATGCTTGGATCGTCGATAACCAAGGGTTTCTGCGCACTCACGCCGCCAAAGGCGAGATTTTGAACGGTATCGTTCGGCAAGTTTTGCTGCAATGCGCCAGCGACTTGGGGCTGAAATTAAAAGAAGAAGCGTTTTCTTTGGACGAGGCCAAAGCGGCCAAAGAGGCTTTTTCGACCGCCTCTACAATGGCGGTGTTTCCTGTGGTGTCCATTGATGGAACCAAAATTGGCAATGGCCAGCCAGGGCCAGTCGCGCAAAAGCTCGCGGCCGCTTACGACCTGGTTAATTAGCGAAAATTCTTAAAATTGAAAAAGATTAGGGTTTCTAGTTAAAGTTGTGTAAACTTAGGCTCGTAAAAAATCACGAGTATGAGAGCCCGTGTAAAATAAGTAATAGGTTAAAGTCTCAGTAACCGCAGAAAATTTTGGTAAACCAATGTCTTCAGATAAAGACTCTCTTGAAGCCTCGTTCTTGGATCATGTTTGTGAGCAAAAGCTTGCACTGACTATTTTCCTAGTCAACGGCGTTAAACTTCAGGGCACAATCACTTGGGTAGATGCAACGTCTATGTTGCTGAGCCGAGATGGTCATTCGCAGCTGGTTTATAAGCACGCGATTTCCACCATTATGCCAAACAGTCCGGTTGAAATTTCTGTCGCCTAAAGACTAATCGTCTTTGCGCTCAGCCGCTTTCGCGCGCTGCCAGAAACTTTCTAAATCGTCGAGTGAGAAATCACTCATATCCGTGCTTTGCGCGCGGGCCTGTTGCTCGACTTGTTGAAAGCGGCGGCTGAATTTGGCATTGCCACGACGCAAGGCTGTCTCCGGATCGAGCTTTAGATGGCGCGCGATATTGGCCACCACAAAAAGCACATCGCCTAGCTCGTCTTCAATGGCATCGGCGTTTTTTAGCGCCATGGCTTCGCGTAATTCGCTAACTTCTTCTTCCAATTTGTCAAATATCGGCTCGGGTTCGGTCCAATCGAACCCGATGCGCGCGGCGCGTTTTTGCAGCTTTACCGCTCGTGTCATAGCGGGAAGGGCCAGCGGCACGTCGTCTAGCAGGCTAGGGGGCGCCGCCATCGTGTCGGATTTTGCGGCGCGTTCTTGCGCCTTCATATCTTCCCAATTTTGCTTCACTTGCTCGGAGGTGACTTCGGCTTTCGCGCCAAAGACATGCGGATGGCGCCGCTCCATTTTATCGGCAATGGCGTTGACTACATCGTCGAAGGTAAAGCTTTCGGCTTCTTCGGCCATGCGGGCATGAAACACCACTTGTAGCAATAAATCGCCAAGCTCATCCCGAAGCTGATCCATGTCGCCAGTTTCGATCGCATCGACCACTTCATAGGCTTCTTCGAGCGCGTACAGGGCAATGGATTTAAAGTCTTGCTTCAAATCCCACGGACATCCCGTGTCCGGGTCGCGCAGCGCAGCCATGATGTTCACAATACGTTGGATAGAAGATGGGGGCACACGGATAACCTCAGCTAGGAATGATGGGTTCAAGTTCCCACGATTCTGGAGGCGCATAAACAAATGGGGCGGCCTTGATGTGCTCAAGACCGCCCCATTGTTTTATTCGCATAATAAATATTATGACAAGTAATAACCACTCATGCGTTCGGGTTCTTCCACCGCTCGTTTAGATATTGTGTGATGTTCTCTGCGTATTTATAGCAGCTGCTTTCTGCTTTCACTTGCGACGTAATCTTTACGCCGGCCACAGTCATCTCTGTGCCAAGCTCTGTTGTGCCCTTCAGGCCATTTGCCAAAGATAAGAAGTCTTGCTCAATGGCCCGCGCGATTTGGCGGCCATTGGTCTCTGTTGTGTCTTTTTTAACGGCATCAATGTAGCCTTGATAGCCAACGCCCCCTACGGAGGCCAAAATGCCGATGATAGCAACAACAGTTAGAAGCTCGATGAGCGAAAACCCTGACGCATTTTACAAACCTACTCAATTAATACAACGGTATTAAGCTTAACGCTTAGTGAATCCTTAGGATAACATGAAAGCTCACTACTCAACAACACCCTTTGACGACACAATCATGCCGTCATAGGCTGGTATCACATGCTCCGGCAGCTCATTGCACAGCGTTTCATAGTCCAAATCGATGTGCAAATTGGTCAAAACGGCATGCTTGGGCTTTAGGGTTTCAATAAGCTCTAGCGTTTTGTCGAGATGGAAATGAGTTGGGTGTGGCTCGCGACGCAAAGCATCGACAATCCAACAATCTAGCCCTTCCAAAGCGGCAAAACTTTCTTCTGGTAAATCACTTATATCGCTGGAATAAGCCACATCGCCAACCCGAAAGCCAAGGCTGTCGATGGAACCGTGAATTTGTCTAAACGGTGTGGCCACAATATCACCCCCCTCGCCGCCAATGGTCAGCGGCTGATAGGGGGTTGAAATGCGATTGTCTTTTAAGATGGCTGGATATAAAGACCCTTCGCCTTGATGAAAACAATAATCAAACCGTGTCGTCAGCGTATCGGCCGTGGCTTGGTCCATCCAAACTTCAATCTGTTTGCGCCGCGCATAAACCATCGCGCGCACATCATCGATGCCATGCGTTTGGTCGGCGTGGTCATGCGAATAAAGAATCGCATCGAGCCAAGTGGTTTCGGCAGCAATAAGTTGGGCGCGCATATCAGGAGAGGTGTCGATGAGAACGCTGGTCTGGTCGCCCTCTCCGGCTTGTTGCACCAAAAGCGAACAGCGGGTTCGGTGGTTTTTGGGCTGATTGGGGTCGCATTCGCCCCAAGATCCATCGAGACGCGGAACCCCGCCAGAGGAGCCACAGCCTAAAATACGAAAGGTTAAACTCATGAACTGGCTCCAAGACGTGGCGCTTTGGTAAATAAAGTGAAAAAATTCTCGCTGGTGATACGGGCTAATTCTTCGGGGCTGACGCCTTTGATTTCGGCCAACATCCGCGCTGTATCGGCCACGAAGGCTGGCTCATTTCGTTTGCCGCGGTGTGGCACGGGCGCTAAAAAGGGCGCATCTGTCTCTACCAAAAGCCGCTCGAGGGGAATGTTGGCAATCGTTTCGCGCAAGGTTTTGGCGCTATTGAACGTCGCAATGCCAGAGATGGAGATGTAAAAGCCAATGTCTAAGGCGCGCTGCGCCAGCTCTGGCCCTGCGGTAAAACAATGGATAAGCCCAGGATAAGCGCCGGTCTGCATCTCATCCTCTAAAATATCGGCGGTGTCTTCATCGGCATCGCGAGCATGAACGATCAGGGGCAATTGGCTCAGCCTTGCCGCCTCGATGTGGGCTCGGAAGTTCTTCTGCTGCGCCTCGCGTGGGCTGTGCTCGTAAAAATAATCGAGCCCCGTCTCGCCAATGCCAACGACTTTTTTATGCGCGGCCAAAGCTACCAACTGCTCGCCCGTCACAGGTGTCTCGCTGCCTGCCTCATGCGGGTGAATGCCCACCGAACACACCAGCTCCTCATGCGCTTCAGCCAGCGCGATAATTTTATCGGCTTCGCTGACTTTGGTGGAAATCGTGACTATTAAATCGACACCAGCCGCTTTGGCTCGTGCCAAAACCCCGTCGCGGTCTTCGTCAAAATCAGTGAAATCAAGATGGCAATGGCTATCGACCAGCATGGCGTTTCCTCTAGATATATTGGCCGTCATCAACGGTGATGCTGGTGCCCGTCATGCCCGCGCCCATGGGGCCGGCGAGCAGTAGCAAAGCACCATCCAAATCGCTTTGATTGGCCAAACGACGACGCGGCCAACCCGCCATTTGCTTTTTGCCGCCCTCGGTTTTCCACCAGAAATCATTAATCTCGGTTTCAATATAGCCAGGGCAAATGGCGTTGACGTTAATGTCTGTGCGGGCCCATTCGCGCGCCAGACCTTTGGTCATCATCAAAATGCCAGACTTCGAGGTGCAATATGGCGTAAGGCCGGGCAACACTTTAAAGCCGCCAACCGAGGCAATATTAACGATGCGCGCCGCGCTGCCTTGAGCGATATGATGGCGCGCCATTTCGGTGGATAGGAAAAACGGGCCCGTTAAATTGGTACCCATGACCTGATTGTAATCGGCCACGGAATAATCGAGTGCGGTTTTGACCACATTCATACCGGCGTTATTAATCAAGATGTCGGGCATGAAACCGTCATCGCGCAAGGTGGCGAAGAAATCTGGGATGGCGTCAAAATCGTTTACATCCAGCGACACGGCGTGGGCGGTGCCCCCGTTTTTGGTAATGACGTCGGCCAGTTCCGCCAATTTATCGGCGCGGCGCGCAGCAATAACGACACGCGCGCCCGCGGCCGCCAAAACTTTAGCGAAGCGCACGCCCAAACCGGAGCTAGCGCCCGTTATCATGGCGGTCTTGCCGGTTAAATCTGTGCTGTTTTGAATGTCGGCTTCGCTCATTTTCGGCTCCTGAATGTGATTTACGTGCGGAGCTCACTTTGACAGACTTCGGTTTTATTTGCCAGACTATTGAAAATAGCCTTACCTTAAAGGCCAATCGATGGAGACGAAGATGACGAATACGCCCGAAAGCCCCCTCCCCGTGATGCAGCTTGATGTTATTTCGGATGTCATTTGCCCGTGGTGTTTCATTGGCAAGCGCAAGCTGGACGCGGCTCTGGGGCAGGTGAGTGAGTTCCAAATCAATCTCATGTGGCGTCCCTATCAGCTCGACCCAACCACGCCGCCCGAGGGACACGATCGAAAACAGCAAATGATCCGTAAATTTGGCCCGGATGCTGGCAAACAGATATTCAAAAATGTTCTCGCTGCGGCAGAAGGCACGGGAATTGATTGGAATTTCGAGCAGATTACCCGCACGCCCAATACGCTAAACGCGCATCGCCTGATCCGGTGGGCGGCCAGCATGGGCGAGCAGCACCAAATGGCGGAAGCCCTGTTTTGTGCTTATTTTGAGCAGGCTCGCGATATTGGCGATGTAGATGTCTTGCTAGATATCGGCGAAAAACAAGGGCTAGAGCGCGAGTTACTGATGGACCTTTTCGCCAGCGACCGAGACATCGAGCAAACCCGCCAAGATGATGCCGCCGCCCGAGACTTGGGCGTAACGGGTGTGCCGGCCTTTTTGGCTGGCGGTAAATTCATGCTGATGGGCGCGCAAGAGCCCGAGTATCTCAATCTTTTTCTCAACAAAGCGCGCCAAAAACTTACCGCTCAAGAGGCTTAAGCTGATAATTCTGCCAAGCGTGTGGCCACCGTGGCCGCGATTTGCAGACGTGCGTCCGCATCTTCGCATTTGGCCCGGAAGACTAAGCTTTGGTCAGGGCGGATTTTGACCCGCTCTGTGTGCTCGGCCACATAGGCAATGAGTTTGTCCGGATTGGCAAATGTCTGATTGCGAAACACCACGGCAGCCCCTTTGGGGCCTACGTCAATTTTTTGAATGCCGGCTGAGAAGCAATCAATTTTAATGCTCAAAACGGCCAATAAATGGCGCACTTCTTCAGGTAAATCACCAAATCGGTCGATTAACTCGGCGGCGAAAGCGTCAATGTCTTGCCGCTCGGTCATCGACGACAGGCGGCGATAAAGCCCCATACGAAGGTCTAGCTCAGGCACATAGGGCTCGGGTATGAGCACGGAGATGCCTGCATTTATCTGCGGCGACCAGCTTTCATCGGTTTCTTCGCCCTGTCGTTCGGCGACCGCCTCCTCCAACATGGCTTGATAAAGCTCAAAACCGACTTCCTTAATGTGTCCCGATTGCTCCTCGCCGACCAGATTGCCCGCGCCGCGCAAATCGAGATCATAGGACGCCAAATTGAATCCGGCACCGAGGCTATCTAGAGATTGCATAACTTTAAGTCGTTTCTCAGCATTCTCTGTTAAGCCTTTGGTTTCATTATAAGTAAGATATCCATAGGCACGTGTTTTAGAGCGCCCCACACGGCCCCGCATTTGGTATAATTGGGCCAAGCCGAACATGTCCGCGCGGTGGATGATAATGGTGTTGGCGGATGGAATATCCAAGCCGCTTTCGATAATCGAGGTCGACAGCAGCGTGTCATATTGGCCATCATAAAAGGCGTTCATGCGGGCTTCCAAATCGGCGCCGGCCATTTGCCCATGGGCCATCACATATTTCAACTCAGGCACATTTTGCTCAAGAAACTCAGCGATTTCCGTAAGATCAGATATCCGCGGAACAATAATAAAACTCTGCCCTGCGCGATATTTCTCGCGCAACAGCGCTTCCCGGATGCCGACCGGATCAAACGGTGTCACATAGGTGCGCACCGCCAGTCTGTCGACGGGCGGCGTGGCGATAATAGATAAGTCCCGCACGCCTGTGAGCGCCATTTGAAGTGTGCGCGGAATTGGCGTAGCCGTCAGCGTCAGCATATGAACTTCGGCGCGTAAGGTCTTCAAGCGCTCCTTGTGAACCACCCCGAAATGTTGTTCTTCATCTACGATAACTAGCCCAAGTCGTTGAAATTCAATGTTTTTTGCTAATAGCGCATGTGTGCCGATGACAATGTCTATGGCGCCGCTCTTCAAACCCGCCTTGCTTAGTGTGGCGTCGCTGCTGGCAATCAGGCGCGATAGCTCGCGTATTTCAACGGGCATACCGCTGAACCGCTCGCGGAAGGTTTTGGCGTGTTGGCGCGCTAAAAGCGTGGTTGGGGCGATAATAGCAACCTGTCGCCCTGCCAGAGCGGCAACAAAGGCGGCGCGCAAGCCCACTTCGGTTTTGCCAAAGCCAACATCGCCGCAAATCAGCCGATCCATCGGTCGGCCGCTGGCCATATCATCCACCACGGCTTCAATCGCGTCCATTTGGTCGTCGGTTTCTTCAAACGGGAACCGCGCGGCAAATTCATCGTAAAGGCTGACTTCGGGTAGCAGTTTCTCGCCTTTGCGCATGGCCCGTTCGGCGGCGGTTTTAATCAGCTCGCCAGCAATGATATTGAGTTTCTCTTTCAGGCGTGCTTTGCGCATTTGCCAAGCCACACCGCCAATTTTATCCAGCGTAACACTAATGTCATCGCCGCCAAATCGGCTCAATAACTCAATGTTTTCGACCGGCAAGAACAGTCGCGAGTCGCCATGGTAAATCAGGCGCAAGCAATCATGCGGTGCGCCGCCAACGTCTAGCGTTTGTAGGCCCTCAAAACGGCCGATGCCGTGCTCGACATGCACCACATGATCGCCGGGGGTTAGGCTGGTGGCTTCGGTGAGGAAGTTCTCGGCTTTCTTGCGCCCCGGACGGCGCACGATGCGATCGCCCAGGATATCTTGCTCGGTCAGCACGCTCAGCGTGTCCGTAATAAAGCCCGTTTCCATGCTGCAAATGGCCATGACGCCCGATTTGCCAGCCGCTAGCTCTTGCCAAGTCTCAATTACGGGCAAAACATCCGAGCCATGTTCGCGCAACAAAGTTGACAGACGATCTTGGGCGCCACGGCTCGAGGCCACCATAATCATCCGCCGACCTGCCGCCTGCTCGGCTTGCATATGCGCAACGACCGTATCGAACAGATTGATGCTTTCTTGTTTGCGCTCGGCTGCGAAATTGCGTGGCTCGCGCCCTTCTAGGTTAACTTTGTCGGGGTCAGATTCGGGATGTTGAAAGCCGCTCATCGGCCGCCAGCGCAATTCAGATATGCGCTGTTTCCATTCATCCTCTAGCAAATACAATTGCTCGGGCGGCAAAGGCTTAATGATGCGCCGCCCCGCGCCCCCACGTCCGCCGGCGTTTATGGCTTGCTCACGGGCTTCTTTGCGGGCTTCGTAATAATCGTCGATTTGCGCCATGCGATCGCCAAAAGCATTGTCAATCTGGGCGTCGGTAACATAGAGGCAGGTGCCGCAATGGTCGAATAAGGTTTCGAGTGTGTCATGGAAAAGCGGCAGCCAGTGTTCCATGCCCTGATGGCGCACGCCGTCGCTGATGGCGGTGTAAAGCGGGTCTTCGTCCATCACCGTGCCGAATTGTTGTACATAGCCGCGGCGAAACCGCTGTATGGCTTCTTCGTCTAAATGTATCTCGCCGGCGGCCGTCAGCTCCAGCGCGTGCAATTGGCCGATGGTACGCTGGGTTTCGGCCGCAAAAGGGCGCAAGCTCTCCAACGTATCGCCGAATAAATCTAGGCGAACGGGGTCGTCGGCGCCCGGCGCGAAGAGGTCGACAATGCCGCCGCGTATCGCGTAATCGCCAGGCTCCATAACCGTCGAGCACCGGCTATAGCCATTGGCCGATAAAAATGCGGTCAGGGCTTCCAGGTCCAGCGTTTGGCCAGGGCGCAAGGAAAACGATAATTTGCTAATTTGGTCGCGCGCGGGCAAGCGTTGCGCCGCCGCCGATACGGTGGTGATAACCACATGCGGGCTGCCTTCTAGCGGCGCCAGACTGGCCAATGAGGCCATGCGCTCTGACATGACCGCCACTTGCGGCGATAAACGGTCGAAAGGCAGGCAATCCCAAGCCGGTATGTGAACTTGCGCCACATCGGGGGCAAAAAACGCCAGCATATTGCGCATGGCGGCCGCAGCCGAGGCATCGCGCGCGATATACACCACGCGCTCGCCCGCAAGGCGGGCCAAATCGGCTAGCACCATTGGCTGATAGCCCTCTGGCGCGCCGCCAATCTGCAGCGTGCCTTGGGTCTCCACCAGCGTTTTATAGAGCTCTTTGGTCACGCAAGGCCTCGTTCGGTTTTGGTTTTGTTAAATGTAGTCGAGGCTAAGCAAACGGTCTAGCAAAGGCGAGCGTATATCTTCTGGCACCGCGTCGCGCCCTGTGGCCCAAGCGAATAGCTTGTCGTCCGCCAGTTCCAGAATACGTTGGTAGTCTTCAACATCCGCGTCTGGCAGGTCTGGCAATACGGTTTCGGCAAACTTGGTGAAAATAATATCCATTTCCTTAATGCCTCGATGGTTCGAGCGGAAATAAAGTTTGCGGCGGACGGCGTCGAGCTGTTGCATGGTGTCAAATCCTCTTTCAAGCGGTTTATAGCAGACCTTCGGGGTTTGTCACCCGACAGACTGTCGCTGCAGCGACAGCCGAGCTACTCCACTCCATATAGGTGGATTTGTGTGATAGACTATGTCGAAAGTTCGCTTTATGGAGGTGGCATGCGCCCCAGCTCTCTTACGCCCGTGTTTAAAGATGCCACGACCCTGCCCGGCATTGGCCCCAAGCTGGGCAAATTGCTGGCCGAGTTTACCGGCGATAAAATTATCGATCTGCTGCACCATTTGCCATCTAATCTTATCGATCGGCAATATCGCCCGCCCTTGGATGAAGCCGAGGATGGCCATATCGCGACGTTTGAAGTGGAAGTGGTAAAACATGAAGTGTCGCCACGGCGGAATTTGCCCTATCGAATTTTATGTCGCAATGACAGCGGATTTCTTTCTCTGGTGTTTTTTCGAGCCCGTGGCGACTGGCTCACCAAAGCCATGCCGGAAGGCTCGACCCGAATTGTTTCAGGGCGCGTCGAGCGGTTTCGCGATAATTTGCAAATTGTACACCCCGACCACATGTTGCCCAAGCCGGCTTTTGAAGCCTTGCCAATCATCGAGCCTGTCTATCCATTAACCGCTGGGCTATCGGCTAAAATTTTAATGAAGGCGATACAAGCCGCCCTGCCCGATTTGCCAGACCTGGCCGAATGGCAGGAGCCAACGTGGATGGAACAGCAGAAATGGCCGACCTGGCAAACGGCCGTCGCGCTGGCGCATCGCCCTGATACGCATGATGCGCTGGACCCGCACCATCCGGCACGGGCGCGTTTGGCTTATGATGAATTATTGGCGCATCAATTGGTGCTGGCCTTGGTTCGTCGCCAACGCCGCCAAATGGCCGGGCGGGCGTATCCCGAAGTTGGCAATTTGGCACAAAAGTTACTTACGCTTTTGCCTTTTGCGCTGACCGGGTCGCAAGAGCAAGCGGTGGCCGATATTCGTGCCGATATGGCCGAGCCAGTTCGCATGCTGCGCCTATTGCAAGGCGATGTCGGTAGCGGCAAAACCGTGGTCGCCGTGATGGCGATGTTGCAGGCAGCCGAAAGCGGCGCGCAAGCAGCCCTCATGGCGCCGACCGAAATATTGGCACGCCAACACGCTGAAACCGTAGGGCCATGGCTCGATGCTTTGGGCGTTCGCTGGCAATTAATGACGGCGCGCAATAAAGGAAAACTGCGAGCCCAAAGCCTAGAGGCCCTGGCACAAGGCGACGTGCAAATCGCTATCGGCACGCATGCTTTGTTTCAAGACGATGTGGTTTTCGCTGATTTGGGGCTGGCGGTTGTGGACGAGCAGCATCGGTTTGGTGTGCAACAACGCATGGCCCTGTCGTCGAAAGGCGAAGGCGTCGATGTTTTGGTGATGACCGCCACGCCTATCCCTCGCACGCTGACGCTCACCGCCTATGGCGATATGGATGTTTCGCGCATGCCCGATAAACCGCCCGGTCGTCTGCCAATCGATACGCGGGTCATCTCGATGGACCGATATAGCGATGTGGCGCAAGGGCTTGGCAATGCTATGCGCGAGGGTGCGCGTATTTACTGGGTGTGTCCGTTGGTCAGCGAAAGCGAGCTGGTCGATTTGGCGGCTGCGGAAGACCGGGCCAAAGACCTGCAAAAACTCTATGGCGACAAAGTGGGTTTGGTGCATGGCCAAATGCGGGCGGCTGAAAAAGATGCCGTGATGGCACAATTCATCGCGGGAGAGATAAGCATTTTGGTGGCAACGACGGTGATTGAGGTTGGCGTCAATGTGCCGGAGGCCACAGTGATGGTCATCGAACATGCGGAGCGGTTTGGACTGGCGCAATTGCATCAGTTGCGCGGTCGGGTTGGCCGCGGGCTAGATAAGTCGAGCTGTGTGCTGCTCTATCGCGGGCCTTTGGGCGAAACCTCTAAGGCGCGGCTGTCCATCATGCGCGATACGGAAGATGGCTTTCGGATTGCAGAAGAGGATTTACGCTTACGCGGCGCGGGCGAAGTTTTGGGCACTCGTCAAAGTGGCCTGCCTTTGTTTCGCTTGGCTAATTTAGAGGCGCATTCAGACTTGCTGCCTGCTGTGCATGACGATGTGAAATTGCTATTGGAGCGCGACCCGCAATTGGACAGTCCGCGGGGCAAAGCTTTACGCACCCTGCTCTATTTATTTCGCCGCGATGAAGCGATACGGTTTTTGCAGTCTGGCTAGGCGCGAAACCTAAGCGGAAAGAGCCGGCTCTTCATTGGCAATGCCAGCCGAGATAACCATACGGGCGCCATCTTCTACCGTCATGTCGAGGATGGTCAGCTCATCTTCGGGTACGAATAGCAAAAATCCGGAAGTCGGATTCGGTGTTGTTGGCAGAAATACCCCAATCATTTTTTTACCCGTGGCGCTATTGATGCGCGGATCGGCGGCTTTGGTAACAAAGGCGATCGCATGAAGGCCCTTGCGGGGGTATTCGATCAGCGCCACATCTTGAAAGGCCGAGCCATCTTCGCTGACGGCCGTTTGAAACACTTGTTTCAACATGGTGTAGAGCGCCCCAGCCATAGGGATTTTTCGTATCAACTGGTCGGAAGCCCGCAATAAAAACTGCC
The DNA here is from genome assembly GCA_018673175.1 of Rhodobiaceae bacterium. Classification (GTDB taxonomy): domain Bacteria; phylum Pseudomonadota; class Alphaproteobacteria; order RS24; family RS24; genus UBA8337. Next base: position 46,597 of record JABHDF010000024.1, read on the forward strand.
CCAAGAAGTTTGCAGTCAAACCGCCAATAACGGTGAGCAAAATCAAGGCCAAGACAAGCCCCACACCCGGCACGTCGACCGGAAAATAAGTGGTCGGCCAATAGATTTCTGGAATCAGGGGGCGGAAATAATTATCGAGAAACTCGACAAACCATAGAGCCAGATAAAACGTAATGTAAATGGGCGCGGTAACCACCAGACCCGTTAAAAAATAAGTCCGCAAAGCTCTCAAAAAGGAGCGGCGTTTCTTCTTTGGTTCTAGCAATTCATTCATGGCCTAATATGCTTTGATTCCAGCGATGAACGCTAAAAAATTCAGTAACTTTCTCAACCGGCAAGCTAAGAATTAAACGATATCGATGAGGGTGGTGAACTCAAGGTTTTCAAAACTATCTACCGAGCCATCCAATAAATCCTCAAGGGGGGTTTGGTACTGGGATTCGGATTGGGTTAAAGCCTTGGTAAAATTAAGGGTGAGAGCAGACCCGCCAGCGAAGGTCAAAGTAACACCTTCTAAATCGGTGTCGGAATCTGGGTTGAGCAAGGCGATTTGAATCTCGTCATCGGCGGTTTCAAAATAAGTGTCCGTGCCATTCAGCAAAGTCGCCACTGTCGGAGCCGACATACTAAAGCTGATCGCCTTCGATTAAGAAGTCCGCCGCAGCCGCCCCGCCGTCAAGGGTGAAAATAAGCTGACTCACAACTCTCCGCCCTTGCCTTGCCGCAGGCATAATGGCAGGCTCGGCGCATGACGAAAAAAAATCACCCTGCGGCCGAAAAAACAGATGCCAGCGACTTCGAAACGCGAATCGACGAGCTTTGCCAGTCGCAATTCGGCGCCGGTGTAACAAATTTAAAACGCTTATCGGGCGGCGCAAGCCAGGAGAGCTGGCAATTTATTTGCGATGCCAAAGCCTATGTTTTGAGGCGAAACCCAGGCGGAAAAAGCGCGTCTCAAAACGCCCTGCCCAAAGCATCGGAAGCCGCGATTATCGATGCGGCTGCAGCGGCCGGAATTTGTGTCCCGCGTGTCTCTTATATATGCACGCCCTCCGACGACATTGGCGAAGCCTATGTGATGGACTTTATTGAGGGCGAAACCATTGCCCGTAAAATTTTGCGCGACGCCGAATTTGACGGCGTGCGCCCCGACCTTGCCACGCAATGCGGCGAGGTGCTTGCCCGCCTACATCAGATAGAAGTATCGCCCCTGCTCGACTTGCCGCATAGCGATGCGGCTGGCGAGTTGAAAAAATACGCTGAATTTTTGCACCAACATAAGCAGCCGCATCCGGTATTTGAATTAGCCGTCAAATGGCTTTCCGATAATCTGCCGCCACCCCGCGCGCCGGTTTTGGTGCATGGCGATTTTCGCAATGGCAATATTATGGTGTCGCCCGAAGATGGGCTTGTGGCGCTGCTTGATTGGGAACTAACCCATATTGGCGACCCGATGGAAGACCTCGGCTGGCCATGTGTGCCGTCATGGCGATTTGGCCAACATGATTTGCCGGTTGGCGGCTTTGGTCAACGGGCCGATTTTTACGCCGCCTATGAGCGTAAAGGTGGCGAGGTCGACGAAGCCTCGGCGCGGTTTTGGGAAATTTTGGGGACGCTCAAATGGGGCATTATGTGCGCGGTGCTGATGAGCCGTGCATTTGAAAGCGGCGCCGACCCCTCGGTAGAGCGTGGCTCTATTGGTCGGCGATCGTCGGAAACCGAGATTGATTTATTACGAATGTTGTTGGAGCAAGACTGATGCAAGACCGTCCCGCTGCTGAAGATTTACTCGCCGCCGTGCGAGGTTTTTTAAACGATACGGCGATGCCTCAATTACAAGGCCATGCCGCTTTTAGCGCGCGAGTGGCTGGCAATGTGTTGGACATTTTGGCTCGCGAGTTGGCGCTGGCACCTGGCTTTCAAAAGGCAGAAACCCGGCGCCTCAAAGCGCTGTTGGATGTGGGGCCCGATGCCAAGGATGACCTCCTCACCTTGAACCGCGCCTTGTGTGACAAAATTGCGTCGGGCGAGATGGATTTGTCGACGCCAGACTTGCGCGACCATCTGATTAAGGTCAGCATGGGGAAGCTCGCGATCGATCAGCCTCGGTATCAGGGCTATAAAACGGCACAAGCAAATAATTGGCCGGAAGAAGAATCGAAATAATATCGTGTGTGAGAAGACAGTGTAACAAAGCCCGACCCGGGCCAAACAAAGAAAAGATTTATCTGATGTATAAAATTATTATTCCAATCGCCCTGAGCCTTGCTCTTGCCGGCTGCGGCATTCCTTTTATTGATATCGATATTCCGATTATTCCAGGAATTTAATCGCCATCAAATATCGCAGGTTTGGCGTAAGTACCTTTTGTACAGCCATGGCGCGATAATGTGATTATAGATTAGGCCGATCCCGCTTCGCAGGATCGGCCAATTTATTAGGTAAGCCAAATATTTAAATTTCGGCAGGCGCAACCAAAGCGCGATAAACGCCTCCACACCTTGCAGCATCGCCTCGCCTTCATGGGCATGGATGGATGAAAGTAAAGTCTCGCGCGAATAGCCCTTGGGTAGGCGGCCGCTGGAGATGTCTTGAAACGCTACCTGCTCGATTGCGTGTTCCTGCACCATACGTTGATAGACCGCGACTTCTGGCCCGCATAGCGAGCAGGCACCATTAAAGTAGACGGTTAAAGGTTTTGTATTTTTCATTAGTTTAACGCATCGCCAGTAGCTTCGGGCTTGCCCTCGCGAAGGGCTACCAAATATTCGATGATTAAGTCCCAAGCCTGCAGCGCTTCGACGTCGCCTTGTGCGGCAAATTCAGCCGCCCGCAACGTGGCCACTACTTCCGCGTCCTCGCCATATTGCTGAGTGAGCGTAGCCACCGCTTGCAATACCATTTCGCGTAATTTCTTCTGGTCGTCTGTTAGCTCATCCATGAATTGTATATAGGTCGCCTCGCAAGGATGGAAAGCCGAAAGAGGTTTCTTACAGAGCGTTAAGAGACGGCTAGCCAGGCCAGTAAAGCCGTGCCGCCCATTAGATAAGCGCCAGGCATTTTCAGTAAAGCCTTATGGCCTCCTAGACCCAGTGCTATGAACAGCAGAGCACCCAAGAAATTGACACCAATAATTGGATAGGTCGCAAAGGCAAATTCAGGATAATAAGCGACATAGGCCAAGCTGACGGCGCTGACAAAAAGAAAAATTGTGAAGCTGTGCCAACTGACCCAACTGAGTGACTTGCTCAATGGGGCTAAGTCGCTTTCTTCTACGTTGCCAATATACTTTATATGTCCTGCAATGCCGTGGAACAGCATACCGATAAAGGCGAGCAAAGCGCCAGCCATTAAGAACCAAAAATCCATTTTCGTCTCCCAGTCAAACCCGAAACTTATTCAACGGTCACCGACTTGGCCAAATTACGTGGCTGGTCGACATCCGTACCTTTGGTGACGGCAGCATAATAGGCCAGCAATTGCAATGGCAGCGCATAGAGCATAGGGGTAATGAACGCGTCTAATTTGGGCAGCGCAATCGTCGCCAGACAGCCCTCACCGGCTTTTTCAATGCCTGCTTCGCTGCCCAACATAATCACTTTGCCGCCGCGGGCCATGACTTCTTGCATGTTCGAAATGGTCTTCTCAAATAGCTCATCGTCGGGGGCAATGGTGATGATAGGAACGCTCTCATCCACCAAAGCAATCGAGCCATGTTTCAACTCTCCGGCCGCAAACCCCTCGGCGTGGATATAAGAAATCTCTTTCAGCTTCAGCGCGCCCTCAAGAGCCAAGGGATACATGGTGGCGCGGCCAATGAATAAGGCGCTGGTGGTATCGGCAAAGCCTTTGGCAATCTCGCTGATATGGTCTTCGCAAGCCAAGATATCATTGGCGAGGCGCGGTGTCGTTAGCAATAAGTCGGTCAAGCGCGCTTCTTCTTCTGCCTCGATGGTGCCTTTCACACGGCCCAAACCGATCGCCAAAGTGGCCAGCGCGCCGAGTTGTGCGGTGAAGGCTTTGGTCGAGGCCACGCCAATTTCGGGCCCTGCATAGGTTGGGAAAGTCACATCCACTTCGCGGCAAATCGAGCTTTCCGGCACATTGACCACGCCAATGGTTTGAAGCCCATGCGCTTTACAATGATGTAAGGCCGCGAGCGTGTCGGCGGTCTCGCCTGATTGCGAAACAAACACCGCCAAACAATCTTTGTCCATAGGCGCATCGCGATAGCGAAACTCCGAAGCAATATCGATACTGGCCGGAATGCGCGCATAGCGTTCAATCCAATTGCGCGCGACTTGCGCTGCGAAATAGGCGGTGCCGCAAGCCACTAAAATCACCCGATTGATTTTGTTAAAATCGAGCTGGTTCTCTGGCAGCAAAACCGCCCGCGCTTCGGGGTCAATATATTGCCCGAACGTGCGCGATAGCACTTCGGGTTGCTCGTGAATTTCTTTCGCCATGAAATGACGGTAATTGCCTTTATCGACCATGGCGGCAGAGGCATCGACGGTCTCGAAGGGGCGCGCCACGGACTGCTCATAGCCTTCTGCTAGCGCGAAAATTTCAGCGCCTGCACGGGTTAAAATCGCCCAATCGCCATCTTTTAAATAGCAAACCCGATTGGTAAAGGGGGCCAGCGCAAAGGCATCGGAGCCCAAAAACATTTCGCCTTCGCCCATGCCCAAAGCCAAAGGGCTACCTTTACGCGCAGCTATGATTAAGTCGTCACGGCCTTCGACAATCAGGGCAATGGCATAAGCGCCTTCCAACTTGGCGAAAGTCTGCGCTGCAGCTTTTTTAATATCCCCGTTGGCGGCTAGGTTTTGAGAAAACAAATGCGCCACAACTTCCGTGTCCGTATCCGACGTGAAGTCCACGCCATCGGCAATGAGCTTTTGTTTCAGCTCTTTATAATTTTCAATAATTCCGTTGTGCACCACCGCCACATGTTCGCCGCGATGCGGGTGCGCATTGGCTTTAATGGCAGGCCCATGCGTGGCCCAACGGGTGTGACCAATGCCCAAGCTGCCGCTTAACGGGCGAGCCTCGATCTCTTGGCGCAAGGCTTCCAGTTTGCCCTCGGCCCGACGACGGACAATTTTTCCATCCACCAGCGTGGCAATGCCCGCGCTATCATAGCCGCGATACTCGAGGCGCTTCAGGCCATCAAAAACCCTTTGGCCGACATCTTGCGTACCAACGACGCCAATAATTCCGCACATATTATTTGTCCTTCTTGGTGTTGGATTTCCGAAACTTCGCGCCCCAGCCCGCAATTTCACGCGGCGGGGCGCGCGTTACCACCAAGGCATCGTCGGCTACATCTTTCGAGATAGCCGAGCCCGAGCCAAGATACGCGCCTTTGCCAATGGTGACGGGCGCAATCAGCGAAGAGTTGGAGCCGATGAAAGCGCCCTCGCCTATTTTGGTGATATGTTTGTTATAGCCATCGTAATTGCAGGTAATCGTCCCCGCCCCGATGTTTACGTCCATGCCCAATTCGGCATCGCCGATGTAAGACAGATGACTGATTTTCGCACCCTTGCCGATGATGGATTTTTTGGTCTCGACGAAATTGCCAATCTTGGCTTCGTCGCCCACTTGCGTGCCAGGGCGTAGACGCGCATAGGGGCCAATTTGAGCCGCCTTGCCGATGCTCACGCCTTCTAAATGCGTAAACGCTTTAATGACAGTGCCCGCTTCAATTGACACGCCGGGATTGATTTTTACATTGGGCTCAAGCACCACATCGGCATCTATCTGGGTATCAAAGCTCAAGAATACGCTATCGGGGTCTTGCATGCCGACGCCCGCTTCGAGAAACGATTGGCGCAAACGCTTTTGCATCAGACCCTCGGCCTTGGCTTGTCCGGCGCGACTATCGACGCCCATGGTGTCTTCAGGCTTGGCCATTACCAATCCGGTGCTGGCGCCATCTTGCGAGGCCAGCCCCACAAGGTCTGGCAGATAATATTCGCCTTGCGCGTTGTCCTTATTTAGCTGCGGTAAATATTTGGCCAAAGCGGTTTGGCTTAACGCCATCGCGCCGCCATTGCACAGGCTAATTTTGCGTGTGGCGGCATCGGCGTCTTTAAATTCCACAATCTGCGTCGGGGTCTCGCCTTGCATAACAATGCGCCCATAAGCGGCGGCATCTTCTGGCTCGAAGCCCAAAATCGCCAGTTCAGCAGAATGACCCGCCAAATCAGCCAAGACGTCGGCGCGCATCAAGGGCGTATCGCCAAACATAACGACCAGACGCTGGTGCTTGGCCGAAGCTTCAAAAGCGGCGGCCACCGCATCGCCCGTGCCCAATTGTTCGGTTTGAATGCAATGGGTCAGCGCGCCGTGTAAGCTATCGGCATAGGCGCGCACATTGTCTTGATCGGGTGAGGTGACCAATAGAATTTCGGCGGCGCCGGCTTGGCGTGCCACAGCAATGGCATGGCCCAGCATTGGGCGTCCGGCAATCTCGTGCAGTACTTTTGGCAAAGCCGAACGCATGCGAGTTCCTTTGCCAGCGGCAAGAACAATCGCTCCAAACGGAGTGGTGCTGGATGTGCTCATAGCAAAGCGCCCTTTCTGACAAGCCCTCATGTATGAGCCAGTGTATAGGGGGCGTTGCTAGAAAGCTGAAATCAAACAGTTTTGCGTAATGTTACGGCTTAACTAGCAAGCGCTTCCAAACCAATGTCTTCCAACATGGCGTTGCCAGCTTTGACCGCATCCGAGAGGCCGCCCACGGCAGACAAAAGATTATGCGCATAAAACTGTGCCGAGGCGGTTTTGCGTTGCGCGAAATTCGGCTCCACATCGCCCTTGGCCACAACATGAGCGCCGCGAGCCAAATAATGACACCCAGCCACCAGACCAAACAGACGCAAATAAGGCGTCGCGCCAGCCAGAACATCGAGCGAGCCTTTTTGCGCCATTACCCAATCGGTTGTGTCTTGCAACACATCAATGGCGGCCCCAAGACGCTCCGCAATATCTACCAAAACAGGGCTGTTCGATTGGCGGCATGTCTCGGCCGTCTCGCGCATTTCCGCCATGTAATCGGCCACCACCGAGCCATTGCCCAGCGGCAATTTACGCCCGACCAAATCCATCGCTTGAATGCCGTTGGTGCCTTCGTAAATGGTCAAAATGCGCGCATCGCGAACGTGCTGTGCGGCGCCGGTTTCTTCGACAAAGCCCATGCCGCCATGCACTTGCACGCCGATGGCCGCCACTTCATTGGCGATGTCTGTGCTGAAGGCTTTCGAAATAGGCGTCAGCAAATCATTTTTGGCACGCGCAGCTTCATCGCCTGTGGATTCCGCGATATCGGCCATCACGCCGTTCTCATAACAAATCGCGCGCGAGGCATCGGTAAGCGCGCGCATGGTTAGCAGCATGCGGCGCACATCTGGATGCTGGATAATCGACACGGCGTCATGGTCATCCTTGCCGGCCCCCGGGGCGCGGCCTTGTTTGCGATCCAGCGCATAAGCGAGAGCGTGCTGGGTCGCGGCTTCTGCCACCCCTACCCCTTGTAGGCCGACGTGCAGGCGGGCGTTGTTCATCATGGTGAACATGCAGGCCATGCCGCGGTTTTCAGCGCCGACCAACCAGCCAACAGCCCCGTCGTTTTCGCCAAAGGCCATAACGCAGGTTGGACTGGCATGAATGCCGAGTTTGTCTTCTAAGCCAATGCATTTCACATCATTGCGACCGCCCAAGGAGCCATCGTCATTCACGAAGAATTTTGGCACGACAAAAAGCGAGATACCTTTGGTGCCTTCCGGCGCGCCCGGTGTGCGAGCCAACACCAGGTGGACGATGTTGTCGACCATGTCGTGGTCGCCATAGGTAATGTAAATTTTCGTACCGGTAATTTTATACGAGCCATCCGCTTGCGGCTCCGCTTTGGCGCGGATATTGCCAACGTCAGAGCCCGCGTGCGGTTCGGTTAAGTTCATGGTAGCTGACCATTCGCCCGATACCACGCGGTGCAGATATTTTTCTTTCTGCTCGTCCGAGGCATGCGCGGCCAGCGCTTCCATGCCACCGTTCGAAAGCATGGGGCAGAGCTGAAACCCAATGTTGGAATTCATCATCTCGGTAACCGCATTGGACAAAGATAATGGCAGGCCTTGGCCGCCATAGGCACTTGGCGCTGCCAAAGTGGGCCAGCCGCCTTCGACATATTTTGTGTAGGCTTGCTTGAAACTCTCGGGAACTTTCACGCCATCTTCACTCAATTGGCAGCCCTTTTGGTCGCCGTCCCAACTTGCGGGGGCAATCACATCGGTGGCCAATTTCGCGGCTTCTTCTAATATCGCGTCCAGCAAGTCATCGGATAGGTCTTCAAATTTGCCGCTGTCGATTAAGCGTTGAAAGCCCGCCTCTTGCATGAGTGCGAATTGAATTTCTGTAGTTGGTGCGCGATAAGCCATGACAATCTCCCTCGATTGCCCCTAAACTAAGCCAGACGGCCGCGAATTACACGGAGTTTTTCTGTGTCAAAAGGCCACAAGATTAAGAGGCTCTCATGACCCCAGTAAAACGCGAAAATGGCTATGCCCTCGCCCCGCAATCGTTGCTCGCATGGATTGGGGTTACCCTCGTGGCCAGCGCGGCGCTCTTTGGGGCGCTGTTTCTGGCCCCATCCTCACAAATCGGGACCCTCCAAATCGAAGCATGGCAGCTATGGGCGCGCTATACGGCGCGGTTGTCATTTTTCCTGTTTCTTGCGGTCTATTTGGCCTCGCCGCTTTATCAGCTGGCGCAAAACAAAGCCACCCATTGGCTGCGGGTCAATCGTCGCAATGCGGGCATCAGCTTCGGCATTGCCCATATTATCCATCTGGGTGCCTTGATTATGTTTCTCATTCTATCGGGGCGTCCCACTGGCCTCGAAACGCTGATTGTTGGCGGCGGCGCTTATGTGGCGATGTTTGCCATGCTGGCGACCTCGACCGATGGCGCCATTCGTCGGCTTGGCGCACAAAACTGGCGCCGCTTGCATAAATTTGGCGTGCATTATCTCGCATTTGTTTTTCTCGCCACCTATATGGGCGGCGTCGGCACGCCGGATGCCAAACCGATGGCACTCATCGTCTTGATTTGGGCCGCCATTGTGTTACGCCTATACGTTCATTTTACAAAAAGGAAACCATCATGAGCCAGTTCGCGACTGTAAAAATTGAAGACGGCATCGCCGTTATTAGCCTCAACGACGGCAAAGCCAATGCCTTTAGTTTCGCCATGATGGAAGCCTTAAACGCGTGTTTCGACGAAGCCGAAGCCAAAGCAGATGTGATTGTGATGACCAGCGAAGGCCGCGCCATGTGCGCAGGCTTTGATTTGAAAGTGATGAAAGAACAGCCAGAGCGCGTCGGCGACATGGTGGGCATGGGCGGTAAATTTCTGACCCGTGTGTTTGCCAACGACAAGCCTATCATCATCGCTTCGCCGGGCCATGGCATTGCCGCAGGTGGCTTATTGATGCTGAGCGCTGACTACCGCATCGGCGCCGAAGGCGAGGCGCGCTACGGCCTCAATGAAAGCGCGATCGGCATGGTCTTGCCGCCCTATGGCTATGACTTGGCGGCGTTTAAAATCAACAATAAATATCTCGATATTTGTTTTGTCGGCGCCGAGCTGATAGACACGCCAACCGCCATTAAGGCTGGCTTTCTAGACGAAGCCGTGCCTGCCGATCAGCTGATGGCGCGCGCGATGGAAAAAGCCAAGGCCTTTCAGGCCCTGCACCCGAAAGCTTATGCGGGCAATAAACGCCTGGTTCGCGGCGCCACTACAGACACAATGATCGCCGGTCTGGCCGATACCTCTGGCTTATCGGTCAACGTATAAAGAGCCAAGCGCGCGCAGCCGCAAGATAAATGCTATCCTTTGATTCGTAATTAGGGGTGTGTGTTGAGTATTTTTACCAGAGCAGCAAAATCAGATTTTGGAGCTGGCATTACCATTGCCCTCCTATCTTTAACTTATGCCTTATCTTACGGAGCTCTGTTATTCTCTTCGCCTGAGCTTTCCCCCTACATTAGCTACACGATCGGCGCGTCCCTAATCACCACAATTGTTACCGTATTGGTGGTTTCCCTGCTGTCCGGCATCCGTTTCTCGATTGCCGGCCCCGATAGCAACACGGTGGCGGTTTTAGCGAGTTTCATCGTCGTTTTGTCTCAATCTGCCGGTCAGACTGGGCTGCAAGGCAAGGAATTGGCGCTATTTTCGCTGTCGGGTCTGTGTTTGGCTACTTTGCTGACGGCCCTCACCATGTTCCTCATGGGGCGCTTTAGACTGGGCAATATCGTACGTTTTGTGCCGGTTTCTGTGGCCGGTGGATTTCTCGCCGCAGCGGGTTGCCTGATGATGAATGGTGCTTTTTATCTCGCCACGGGGCTAACGCTCCCCAACCTTCTCACTTCCGATTATTCTGAGTTGCAGACCCTTAAATTGGTTGGCTTATTTGGGCTTGCCTTGTTTTTCTGGGCTTTAACCCGGTATAGCGCCAGTCAAATGGCCCTACCTTTTGGCATTTTCTTTAGTATTTTCGTCATTCACGGCATCCTGTCCTATCAAGGTATTTCGGTTGCCGAAGCGCAAGACTTGGGGCTGCTGCTCAATGGCGGCGGGCAAGCGGAAGTGTTTTTTCCGCCTCTAGATGGCGTTTTTACGGCTGAATTGGCCGCTGTTTTTATAGGGTTTTTGCCCGAGCTTATCGTTACCGTCACGGTAACGGCGCTTTCTATTTTGCTGATTATCGCGGGCATTGAGATTGATAAAAACATCGACAGTGACCTAAACCATGAGCTTAAGATACATGGGTATGCCATTGGTTTGTCTGGGGTTTTAGGCGGATTTATCGGCCTTGTGTCGCTCAGCCGCTCGCTGTTAAACGCGGGCAAACAAAGCCGCTTTCCGGTTGCTGCGGTAATCACGTGCCTTTTATGCGGCGTGGTCCTTATTGTTGGCGGTAGCATTATCTCCTTACTGCCAAAAATAGCCCTGGCCGCGATGATTTTATTCCTCGGCGCCCAAATCGCTTATCGCTGGCTTGGCGAGAGCTATTCTATGCTCGATCGCAACGAGTATATTTTGGTGCTGCTGATTAGCTCTACCACGCTGTATGCGGGCTTTATTTTTGGGCTCGTGCTGGGCGTGGTTTGTGGCTGCATATTGTTTGCTGCTCGCGCCAGTTTTGTGTCTGTGGTGCGCCAAGAGATGTCGGGCGAAGGCTATCGCTCGCGCATTGTGCGCTCGGCCGATGAAGAGGTTTATTTGGGCAACCTTAATCAATCCATCCGGATTTATGAGCTACAGGGTTTCTTGTTCTTCGGCACGGCACATAATTTTTACACAAAGATTAAAAACGACCTTCAGGACAAGTCCTCGCCCATTCGCCATGTCATTTTGTCGTTTAAACATGTCAGTGGCGTCGATGCTTCGGCCGAACAGATTTTACAGAAAATTTTTCTCGCTGCCGATAAACAAAACGCTTCCATTTCGACCATTGAGCTGCCGACCCAAGAACAAACCACAGTGGCTCGGCTTTTGCGCCGCTCTCCGACGCTCATCGCCGACCAGAATTACGCCGCAATTTATGATGCCATGGAAGCCATCGAAGAGAACCTATTGCGCGAACGTGATTTTGAAGGCAGCCGGGTTTCGTTGCAGGGATGGCTAGATAGCCGCCTTGGCGACACTGAAATGGCTGAAAAACTGTTCCGATCGCTCGAGCGGGTGGACTATAAATCTGGCGATATCATCTGCTCGCAAGGCGAGGAAGCCAATGAGATTTTTTTCCTCGATATCGGTCGTGTTGACGTCGTGAGCTATGATATACCAAGCCAACCATTTCGGATTTACTCGTTTATGCGCCACACGATGCTGGGCGAGATGGGCTTTGTGCGCAAAGAAGCTCGCAGCGCCCAACTGGTGGCACGCGGCAGCACCACCGTTTATAGCCTCTCGCGCGAGACCTACGACAGGTTGGAGGCGGCCAATGACCCGGTCATTGATACGCTCTTACAATTGATTTCCATCACCCTGTCCGACCGCATCATCTCGGCCAATCGCACGATTGCCGAGCTGCAAGCCTAAGCGTTTAAATCGAAGATACTTTCTCGACGTTCTCGCCATGCTGGCGCCGCGTGATGCGGTAGCGCTTCATCATGAAGAAGGCCGCGATATAGAAAAACGCCTCAATGGGCACCGCATAAAGCACCAAATCGATCAAGGTCTCCTCGGGCACTTCGGACGGCTGCGCATTGCGTGGCAGGTTGATTAGCGTCAACACAAGCCCCGCCAACATGATGCCCATACCGGCCACCATTTTGCCTGCAAAGGCACGGGCCGCGAAAATAACGCCCTCATTGCGCCGCGCCGTATCGACCGCGCTGTCTTCCACCACATCGGCCATCATCGAGCCGAAAAGAATGTAAAACACGATGATAATCAGCACTTGCAAGAAATTATGCGTCAGCAAAATAGGAAATAAAGCGTCCGACCCATTTTCGGGCAAAAGACCGCCCAGACGCGACAACCACATCGACGGGCCAACCATTAACATGACGACAAAACTGCCCAAGGCGGCGCGTTTTTTATCAAATTTCTTGCCCAAAAACCGCGCAATCGGCACCGCGCAAACCGCCGCGACAGCCTGAAATATAGTAAAAATAGCCAATTGCGACGGCTTCAGCTCCCAAAAGAACGTCGAGAAGTAGATGCTGAGAGACGCGGTAAAGCCCGAAGCGGTGCCAAAGAAAATCGAGGCCAGAAATAGCGCCTGAAAATTCTTGTTTTTAAAGACATCCAAAATCTCGCTCAACACCACAGATGGCGTTATTTTGTCTTGCTCTGGCGGCACATGAAGATGCGGAATGGCCTTATGCGTGCCCAAAGAGGACACGAGCATTCCGACAAGCATCAGGGCCGAAGCCGCCAGCCCGTATTTGACATAGCCGCCCGCTTGCAAAATACCATTGCCATTTTCATTGGCCGCAAGAAACGTCGAGTAAGCCAAAAACGCCATGCCGATGCCGCCCAGCCAACCAAACATAAAGCGCAGCCCCATCAGCTCCGTGCGCGCATCGTAATCGCTGGTCAGCTCCGATATCAGCGCTGTGCTTGGCACTTCGAAAAAGGTAAGGAACACACGGATTAAAATGCAGCAGAACAAGAGGTAGAAGAACAAGTGCATTTGGTCGTCCAACACCAGCGTTGGCGGGTTCCACAATACCGCGTAACTGAGGCATATCGGAATAATAGAGAGATACATGAACGGATGACGACGGCCCCATTTTTTAGAGCGCAGATTATCCGACCAATAGCCGATCAGCGGGTCGGTTATGGCATCCACCACGATAGCTAGGGTAAGCGCCAGACTGGTAAGAAACGGCTGCAGCCCCAAAACTTGACTGTAAAAAATCAGCAGGAAATAGCTAAACCCATTTTCCTTAATCCCGAAAGGCGCCGCGCCAAGGCCGTACACAAACTTTGTTTTACCGTCTAACTGATACTGCGCCATTTAGGCCTCCGCTTGGGTGAGAGCAAACCATAGCGCAATCCCCGTTCATGTAAACGTTGCATTGCAACTTGCCAAATCTTGCTTAAACTTGGTTTTTTGGGGGAGTTTACTTATGGCTTATTTAGGATTGCTGGCTGGTTTGGCCTTGCTTATTTTTCTGGCTTTGCGCGGGGTTAACATTTTATTTGCCTCGCTTTTATGTGGCTTGGTGGTAGCGCTTACCAATGGCCTGCCGGTGCATGAAGCCCTCTCCGAACATTATGCCTCTGGCCCACTGGGCACCTTTAGCTTCGCCGGACGCTTCTTTCTTTTGTTCATCGCAGGCGCCGTATTTGGCCGCGTGATGGGCGAGAGTAAAGCGGCCACTTCCATTGCCTTGGCCATGGTCGAACGCCTTGGCGCCCACCGCGCTTTGTGGATTACCGTTCTGGCTTCGGCCGCGCTGACCTATGGCGGTGTGGTTGTTTTTGTGGTGATTTTCGCCATGTACCCACTGGGCCTCAGCTTGCTGAAACAGGCTGATATTCCCAAGCGCTTGTTCTGTGCCGCGCTGGCTTTGGGCGCGGGCACCTTTACCCTCACCGCCTTGCCAGGCACGCCGTCCATTCAAAACGTTATTCCCTCGGTTGGGCTTGGCACAGATTTATTTGCCGCGCCTATTTTGGGACTTTTCGGTGGCGCCATTATGTTTGGCCTTGGCATGGTGTATCTCGAACGCCAGCGCAAAATCGCGCGCGCCAATGGCGAAGGCTTTGAGCCGGGCCCGAAGGATAAAGTCGAAAACATTGTGGCCAGTGACGATATGCCAAAATGGCAAATTGCGATTATTCCTTTGGTGACGGTGATTGCGACCATCCTCTTGCCGCGTCTTTTGCTGTCGGCTGGCCTTGCGCCTAGCGAAGGCATGATTGGGGAGGTGCTTGTGTTTGCCTCCAAACAATCGATCTTCTGGCCGAGCTTGGCCCTCTTCTTGGGGAGTGTTTTGGCCTACGTCCTTTTCCCCACCCTGCATGGCCGCGCCCTCACCGTGTTTGGCGAAGGCACCAATGATGCCGTGATGCCGCTTTTAAACACGGCGGCCGTTATCGGTTTTGGCGGCATTGTGGTGCAGACCATCGGCTTTCAAGATTTCTCATCCGTTATGCTGAACTCTGGTTTGCCGCCCAAACTATCGGCTTTTGCCTCGATCTCCGTGGTCTCAGCGATTACCGGCTCGGCCTCGGGCGGATTACAAATTTTCATGGCGACCATGGCCGATAGTTACCTCGCGATGGGCATTCCAGCGGAGCAATTGCATCGGCTTATGGCCATGGCCAGCGGCGGTTTTGATAGCCTGCCCCATTGCGGCGCGGTGATCGCCATGCTGACGGTGACCCAGTTAAGCCATAAGCAAGCCTATAAAGATGTCGGCGTGGTTACCGTGGTCATTCCGGTGGTCGCTACCTTAGCCACCATGACCCTAAGTATATTCGTTTGACCCTTGCATCGGCCAAACGACTGCGCTTAAACTTTTTCATAGATTTTGTTGGGAGACAGTAATGGATTATAAACTTTTAATTAATGGCGCTCTAGTCGATGGGCATGGAACGATGCCGGTTTTAAACCCGGCCACGGAAGAGGTTCTGACCCAATGCCCGACCGCTTCGGAAGCGCAGCTCGATGAAGCGGTAGATGCCGCTCAAGCCGCTTTTGCTTTGTGGAAAAACACCTCGATCGAGGAGCGCCGCCAAAAGCTCGGCGAAATTGCCGATGCCATGGACGCCAATCAAGATGAGTTGGCCCGCATTCTCACCGAAGAACAAGGCAAGCCTCTGGCCGATGCGGTTGGCGAAATTGCTGGCGCCGCGCTGTTTTTCCGCTATTTCCAATCGCTCGATTTGCCGGTTGAAATACTCGAAGACAGCGACACCCAGCGTGTCGAAATCCATCGCAACCCTTTGGGCGTTATCGGCGCGATTATTCCGTGGAATTTCCCGATGATTTTGCTGGCCTTTAAACTGCCAGCGGCACTTTTGGCTGGCAACTCTATCATCATCAAGCCCGCCCCCACCACGCCTCTTTCGGCGCTGCACTTGGGCCGTTTGATTGCCAATATTCTGCCTGCTGGCGTGGTTAATATCCTCGCCGACAATAATGATTTGGGCGGCAAAATTACCGCCCATCCAGGGATTAGCAAGATTTCCTTCACTGGCTCCACTGGCACCGGCGCAAAAGTTATGGAAAGCGCAGCCAGCACCCTCAAACGCATCACGCTAGAGCTTGGCGGCAATGATGCGGGCATTGTGATGGAAGACGTAAATGTCGATGACGTGGCGCCGAAAATTTTCGATGGTGCGTTCGGCAATAATGGCCAGATTTGCATCGCGATGAAACGGGTCTATGCGCATGAATCGATTTATGACGATTTGGTCGCGCAATTGGCCAAATTGGCCGACGCGGCGATTGTTGGCAATGGTCTCGAGCAAGGCACGCAACTCGGTCCGCTACAAAACAAAATGCAGTTCGAAAAGGTTAAAGATTACATCGAGGACGGACGCGCCAATGGCACGATTGTGGCCGGCGGGGACGTTCCCGAAGGTAAGGGGTATTTCATTCCGCCAACCATCGTGCGCGATATTGACGACAGCAGTCGCCTGGTCAGCGAGGAGCAATTTGGCCCGGTGCTACCGATTATCAAATATAGCGATGTCGATGACGTGATTGAACGGGCCAATAATTCCGAATATGGCCTAGGTGGCTCGGTATGGTCGTCGGATTTGGATAAGGCCTATGACGTGGCTAAGAAAGTCGATAGCGGAACCATTTGGGTTAACAAACACGCGGACTTGCAACCGCACGTCCCATTTGGGGGAATTAAAACCTCCGGTATTGGCACGGAACTCGGGGCCGAAGGCCTGCATGAGTTTACCCAACGCAAAGTAATCAACATCGCAAAAGCCTAATCGGCTTTTCATCCAACAGCGGACCGGCGTCCTTACGTCGGTCTGCCCGTTGGGGTGCGGGTTGGGCCGCGCGTCTTGAACGCCATTGCGAGACGCACAAGATAAGGCATTTACCGATACGCCCCAGGCGACGCCCTCAATAGCCACGCGCTCCTTGGTTCTATCGTCAACTATGGGCTGCCGGTAACGTCCTTCGCTTGGTCAATGTGAATAAGCTAATCCATAAATTGCGCCAGCGCGGCCTCACACAGGCTTACCTAAAATCGAATTTGAATTAAGTGCCCATCGTATAAAGGGTAAGGATGAGGGCGCACGCGCTGATCATCCATGCCTCGAAAAGCCCGCGCCACGGCTGGGGCGCCACCCTCAAGTCCATAAAATATAGCAAGATCAATCGCACTTTTAAAAAAGCGATTAAGATGATTGCAATCCCCGGCAACAGAGGCGACAGATAGTCTTCCTCTGGCGCGATAAACCATGAGATTGTGGTGCCAATAAATAGCAAACCCCAAACGATTGTGATCGAGTTAAATACCACCGCTAGTCACCCTTAAATCAAATAAATGAGGGGAAATAGAACGATCCAGAGCAGATCGACCATGTGCCAAAATATGCCGCCACTTTCCAATGTCTGCGTGGCGCTGCCATCTGGCGCACCGCGCGCAACACGCCAAAGAAAAAACAAGACGCCAAGTCCAACCAAAACATGCAACAGATGAATGCCTGTAAACATATAGTACAGGGTGAAAAACTCATTGCTATTTAGGGTAATGCCGGCGGCAATTTTTTCACCAAACTCAAGGAATTTGATCCCCACGAATCCGACACCGCAGGCAAAGGCCGGAATCAGTAATCTCGCGCCTGTTTGTGTCTTGCCTTTCCTATATTGAAAAACGCCAAGCGCGACAAACCACGAGCTGGTCAAAAGCAACAAAGTATTCATCGCGCCGTAATTTTGGTTCAGCAGGCTTTGTGACTGGGCAAATAAAGCCCCATTTTCATAGCGATAGAAAAGCAAAGTAGCGAAAAACATGGTGAACATAACCATGTCGCCAAACACGAAGCCCCAAACCCCTTCTTCTCCCGGCAAGCGTTTTATCGGCACATTTTTTGTCATATCTAAATCGTGTCGCGCCACAGCCTTAATCGGCCAGTTGCGAAGTCAAATCAGCGGCCATTTTTTGCTTGCGGATGGCCCGCAGAACCAAGACCGACATGACCAGCATCCAGCCGCCAAAGACCAAGACAGGCAGCCACAAACCGAAGAAACCATGCCAGGCAAATGGACCGGTTTTAAAAAACGGAATAAGACCTGCAGGCAAAAATATAAGAACCGCCCAACAATTCAAAAAGCCAGCCCAGCGGGGAAACACAGGCTCATCGGACCGGTCGGAGAAAATGGCCAGGCCAATCGTCAAAGCCTGCCCCATAAGGGGGGTGACCGTGCCGAGGAAAACGATGAACGACCAGTCATTCATGGTCTGAATGATTTCAGGGGCGCGCTCTGGCCGAAAGGCGCAAATAACCCAACCGGCGCACGCAAAAGTGAAAACCGAAAACGCAACCACACCGCAGGCTATATTTGTCAGACTAAAAATGGGCGGTTCGTTTTGTTCAATATGGCGAAGTTGCACACTGATAGCTGCCGACCACATGACACCGGGTGCCGACATTTGCACACACACCGCTCCCCCCAAAAGGAATATCCAGGAGCTTTTAGACTGATAGTGCGCAGCAATCGCAGCGCTGCCCTCGGCTGGGCTCGGCGGCGGAAAAAACCCCATAAGAAGAAGTAGAGGAAACACTAAAAGCACAAGCGCAATGCCAGACAAGGCGCATAATTGTTGGAAACGATAATTCATACTCTACCCTCGGCCCTTAAGGTTTAAATACCTAAAGGGAGGCTAACGGGTTTTCGCTGAACCGCAAGCGCAGATATCACGCGGACATCTGTATCTCGTTCGACCGCTTCATCGTCTCCATCCCAAGTGGCTTTAGGGCGGGCAGGATGACGCAGCACAAAGGCTGTCGCCATGACATTTTTTGAGAAACATGACAATTTTTGACAAAAACTGCGGTCAGCAGATAAAGAGAAAAGAACAGTGGTGAGCCCGGAAGGATTCGAACCTTCGACCCACTGATTAAAAGTCAGTTGCTCTACCACCTGAGCTACGGGCCCCACTGCGATGCTATGTAGCCCCTCCTTCGATTCAGCGCAACACCCAATTTGTCGCAATTTAAACTTACGTGGGTTTCGTGCCCTTTCGCGCCGTTTCGCCAAGCGGGTCACCAAGCTGTTTTGCTTCTAGGTGCGCGTTTGTGTTAGAACAGCGCCAAGTATCGACCCTCAAAGTCCTGTTTAAAGTAAAGCGGTAGCATGACCCCTGTAGAAGATAGATTTGCGAATATGGCCTTGCTGATCGGTGAGGCTTGCGCCCTTCTGAATGCGCGTGGGGTCGTTGTTGCTGCCAATCAGCCAATGTTCGGCCTGCTCGGCCAACGAATTGCCAATTATCCGATGGAGCGGTTTATCCGCCATCAAGACTTCGTCGAGACGTTGCGGGCCGCTCGCGAAGATGGCCGGGTCAGCGAGCTGAGCTACACGCGCACCGACAAATTGCGCCGCCAATTGCATTTGCGGGTCGCCCCGTTTGAACGAGAACATGTGCTGGTGGTCATTGTCGATAAGACAGACACGATATCCATCGATCGCATTCGCTCTGATTTTGTTGCCAATGTCAGCCATGAGCTACGCTCACCGCTTTCGGCCGTCTCGGGCTTTATTGAAACCTTGCGCGATGGCGCGGGCGAGGATCGCCAAACCCGCGATAAATTTCTCGCCATCATGCAAGCCGAAGCCGAGCGTATGCAGCGCTTAATTGACGACCTCCTGTCGCTGTCGCGCGTGGAAGCAATGGAACATCACACGCCAAATGACAAGGTCGATTTACATGCGCTGCTGGAGCAAACAATTGCCGCGCTCTCGGCACAAGCCATGGCCAAACAAATGCGCTTTGCTTGGCACCTAGAGGCGCCGCTTGGGCCCGATGCGTGTTGCGTATTGGGCATGGCGGATGAATTGCGCCAAGTGTTTCAAAACCTCATTGAGAACGCCATTCGCTATGGCGATGCAGGCTCGGTGATTGAACTGGGTTTCATGCCAGAGCCCGACCAGCCAGGTTTTTTGCGCGTGGAGGTTCTCAACCAAGGCCCGGTCATTGAAAAACAAGATATCGCCCGCTTGACCGAGAGGTTCTATCGAATCGATGCCGGACGGGCCCGAGACATGGGCGGCACAGGACTTGGGCTCGCCATTGTAAAGCATATTGTCAATCGACATCAGGGCCGGTTGCGGATTGCCAGTTCGCCCGAAAACACTAGGTTTTGCGTCACTTTGCGCCGCCACGCCTAGCGCCCACCCAACCTTTTGTAAATTTTTTTTTGCGTTTCACAAAACTGTAACATGCGTGTCACACAAAGGTCTCGAAACAAGGCCAAGTAGGTTTGACCGTCAAACAGGTTGTTAAAAATTGGGGGCCTCCCCGCGTCGGTAACCTTTGATTTGGAGCTTACTTATGTTGACTAAATGGAACCTATCCCTCCTCACCTGCCTCACTCTTGTGAGCTTATCCTTGGTTGGCGGCGCCCAAGCGCGCGACCAAATCCAAGTTGTCGGCTCGTCTACCGTCTTTCCGTTTGCGACCTCAGTGGCCGAACAATTTGGCCGTATGGGCAAGTTTAAAACCCCTGTGGTGGAAGCCACGGGTTCTGGCGGCGGCTTAAAATTATTCTGCTCTGGCATCGGCTTGCAACATCCAGATGTCACCAATGCCTCGCGCCGCATTAAGAAAAAGGAATTCGACAAATGCCAAGCCAATGGCATTGAGATGACCGAGATTGTGGTTGGGTTTGATGGCATTGTTCTGGCCAATGCGCGCAGCGGCGTGCCCTTGAAGCTGACGCGGCAACAAATCTATCTGGCGACGGCCAAAGTAGTGCCCGACCCAAGCCGCAAATGCCAAGCCACTTGGTGTGAGCCGATTGCCAATCCATATCAAAAATGGAGTGATATCGACGCGTCTTTGCCGGATATGAAAATTGAAATTCTGGGCCCACCGCCAACATCGGGAACCCGCGATGCGTTTCAAGAACTGGCCATGTCAAAGGGGGCCAATAGCTTTGCCCATATGAAAGCGTTGAAGAAATCGGATAAAGCGATGTGGAAAAAACTGACCCGCACCATCCGCGAAGATGGCGCTTGGATCGACGCTGGCGAGAATGACAATCTCATGGTTTCGAAATTAGCCGCCAACCCGCGCGCGGTTGGCGTGTTCGGATTTAGCTTCCTCGACCAAAATGGGGAGAAAATTCGCGGTGCCATTGTGGAAGACGTGATGCCGAGTTTCGAGAATATCGCCGATGGACACTATGGTATCTCGCGCTCCCTCTACTTTTACGTCAAACATGCCCATGTCGGAACGGTGCCGGGCATTTTGGAATTTGTGAAAGAATTCACCAGTGAAAACGCCTTCGGTGAAGAAGGTTATTTGTTGGACAAAGGGCTTATTCCGCTGCCCCGCAAAGAGCGGGTAAAATATCGTAACGATGGACAGAACCTAACAAAACTGTCGATGTAATCTAACTGGGGTTGGCTGGCGCCGACCCCTTTTTATCAAGGGCCGAACCTATGAGCGCTAGCTCTCTTTTTCTTTGTCTTATCGGGTTGGGCCTTTTTTCGTTTATTTTTGGCCGCCGTCGCATCCATACAATCGCTAAAGGGGCGAGCCAAAAACAACATTCGCGCGACGTCTATCACGCTAGCTTTCTGGTCATCTGCGCAACTTTCGTGCCCATCGTCTTATTGATTATCTGGACTGGCGTGTCGCCTCTGGTCATCGACGCGCTGCTAGAAAGTTTCCTGAAAACGCGCGTCAGCTCCCCCTCGGTTGGCGAGATGAACGTGATGATGGCCAAAACCAAAGCCTATTATGCAGGCTCCATCAACGCCGCTTTCATCGACGACACGATAGCGCAAGCTACGGTGTATTACCAAAGCCTCGTAGAGCGATCGTTGCAGGCGCGCAGTTTGGCTGTTTTATTGCTGGCCATTGCGGGTGTGGCGATGGGCCTTCGCAAAATTGCCTTGCGCTTCACGGCCCGCCATTCGGTTGAGCGGGTGGCGCAATTGATCATGTTGATTGCGTCTGCCATTGCGGTTTTAACCACCGTAGGCATTGTCTTATCGTTGATATTTGAAACCATTCGCTTTTTTGCCACGGTCTCCGTATCGGAGTTTTTATTCGGGCTTCACTGGTCGCCGCAAATCGCCATTCGCGAAGATCAAGCTGGCGGCTCTGGCTCGTTTGGCGCGATACCGCTTTTCGCCGGCACGCTGATGATTACGTTTATCGCAATGATTGTCGCGGTTCCCATCGGCTTAATGTCAGCCATTTATTTGTCAGAATATGCCAGCCCCCGATTGCGCGGCATCGCCAAGCCGGGCATTGAAATGCTGGCGGGGATCCCGACGGTGGTTTATGGCTTCTTCGCGGCTTTGGTGGTGGCGCCATTTCTGCGCGATGGCGGCGCCGACATCGGCCTGACCCTATCGTCCGAATCGGCGCTGGCGGCGGGTCTCGTTATGGGCATTATGATTATTCCTTTTATCTCCTCGCTATCCGATGACGTCATCAACGCCGTGCCGCAAACCTTGCGCGATGGCGCCGCCGCTCTGGGCGCCACGCATTCGGAGACCATCCAGCAAGTGGTGCTGCCAGCCGCCTTGCCGGGAATTGTGAGCGCCGTTCTTTTGGCGATTTCGCGCGCCATTGGCGAAACCATGATTGTGGTGATGGCAGCCGGCGTTGCGGCCAATTTAACAGCCAATCCGTTCGAAAGTGTCACCACCGTGACGGTGCAAATTGTTATGCTGCTGGTCGGCGACCAAGAGTTTGATAGTGCCAAGACATTGGCCGCTTTCGCCCTCGGGTTGGTGCTGTTCTTCATTACCTTGGCGCTGAATATTCTGGCGCTTTATGTGGTTAACAAATACCGAGAGCAATATGACTGAGCCATCCAACCCAAGTGCGCGCAAAGCCCAATTGGCCAAACGCTATCGCGCCGAACGCCGGTTTCGGGCCTATGGCATCGCGGCAATTTCGACCGCCGGTCTGATTTTGTTTTTCTTGATGGGCTCCATATTGCTGTCCTCGCTGCCGGCCTTTACCCAGCATTACGTAACCCTCGACATCGACATCACTGAGCGCCATGTCGATACGCAAGATTTGGCCAATAGCGATTGGCGCGCCCTCGCACGCAACGCTTTGCGAGCGCAATTCCCCGAGGTTAGTGGGCGCAAGGAAAAACGCGCACTTGGCAAATTACTGTCCATTGGCTCCAGCGATGATGTTCGCGATTATGTGACAGCCAATCCGTCGAGCCTGGGCACAAGCATCCGCCTGCCCCTCACTTTATCAGATGATATCGACCTTTTGCTAAAAGGCGTGATTGACCGAGACTTGCCCGAAAACGAACGCGTGGTGTCCAATCAAGACCTTGCATGGCTCGATAGACTATTGGACGAAGACCGTATTTCCAGACAATTTGCGACCCGAATATTCACCAATGGCGACAGCCGCGAGCCAGAACTAGCAGGCTTGCGCGGCGCTTTGGTTGGCTCGCTTTGGACCCTGCTGGTCACCCTTTTGGCCAGTTTCCCCTTGGGGGTTATGGCGGCCATCTATCTGGAAGAAATTGCCCCGAAAAACCGCCTTACGCAAATTATTGAGGTCAATATCAACAATCTCGCGGCTGTGCCGTCGATTGTCTTTGGGCTTTTGGGCTTGGCCGTGTTCATCAATTTTTTCGGCATGCCGCGCTCGGCGCCGCTGGTCGGTGGCTTGGTGCTGGCGCTGATGACTTTGCCGCGCATTATCATTCCCACGCGAGCCGCTTTTGCCGCCATTCCGCCCTCCATCCGCGAGGCCGCCATGGGGGTCGGCGCCTCTCGCTTGCAGGTGATTATGCATCACGTTTTACCGCTTGCCATGCCGGGTATTTTGACCGGCACGATTATCGGTCTCGCACAGGCGGCCGGCGAGACAGCGCCGCTCTTGATGATTGGCATGATGGCCTTTATCGTAGATTTGCCGACGGATGTAACGGCCAAAGCCACGGTTTTGCCGGCCCAAATTTATATGTGGGCCAACAACCCAGAACGCGCCTTTATGGCGCGCACGAGCGCCGGCATTGTGGTTTTATTGAGCTTGCTTTTGATGGTCAACGCAACGGCAATTTACTTCCGAAAACGGTTTGAGAAACGATGGTAAAATGAGTGATAACCCGCAAAATAAAGTCAAAATCGAAGCCCGCGACGTGCAGGTGTTTTATGGCGAAGCGCAGGCCTTGCACGGCATTGACCTCGACTTAAATGCCAATGAGGTCACCGCGCTCATCGGCCCTTCGGGGTGTGGCAAATCAACATTTTTGCGCTGTATCAACCGGATGAATGATGTCATCGACGGCTGTCGCGTTGCCGGCACGATTACCATTGATGGGCAAGATGTTTACAGCCCAGAAATCGATGTCGTGGAATTGCGTGCCCGCGTTGGCATGGTGTTTCAAAAACCCAACCCATTTCCAAAATCGATTTACGACAATGTCGCCTACGGCCCGCGTATTCATGGGCTGGCTCAAAGCCGGGAGCAATTGGACCATATTGTCGAAAGCAGCTTGAAGCGAGCTGGCCTATGGGCGGAAGTTCGCGACCGTTTGAGCGCCAGCGGCACCAGCTTGTCTGGCGGACAACAACAACGCCTGTGCATCGCCCGCGCCATTGCCGTGAGCCCCGATGTGGTGCTGATGGATGAGCCCTGCTCCGCCCTCGACCCAATTGCCACCGCGGTGATTGAGGAACTGATGGAGGAGCTGAGAAAGGATTACACTATTGTGATTGTCACCCACTCGATGCAACAAGCGGCACGGATTTCGCAGCGCACCGCTTATTTCCACCTCGGCAATGTGGTCGAGCATGGAGCAACGCAGCAGATTTTTACCAACCCCAAAAACCAACAAACCGAAGCCTATATTTCAGGGAAGATTGGATAATGGAAGACCAACATATTGTCACCGCCTTCGACCGCGACCTCGCAGAATTAAACCGAATGATCGCCCAACTTGGCGGCATGGCAGAACAGCAATTGGCGACCGCCACGCGCCTTTTAGACGCGCGCGACCCCGCTCCCATTGATGCGCTCATCGCCAAAGATAAAGAGTTGGATGCCTTGGAGTTTCTGCTCAATGAACGGGCCATCGAAATGATTGCCATCCGCTCGCCAATGGCCACTGATTTGCGCCGCATTATCGCCGCCGTAAAAATTGCCTCTGTGCTGGAGCGGATTGGCGATTATGCCAAAAATATTGCCAAACGTAGTCGGGTGATTATTGCAAGTGAAACCAATCGCTCGGACAGCATTAGCCTGACCCGTATGGCCAGCCTGGTTCAGCAAATGCTCAACCAAGTTCTCGATGCCTATGCCACCAGCGATGCCGAGTCGGCAATAGATGTTTGGGACCGAGACCAAGAGGTCGACCAATTGCATACCAGCATGTACCGCGATTTATTGCAGATGATTTCCGCCCAATCGGAAGTCGCCGAGGTGAGCTCGCATCTTTTGTTCATCGCCAAAAACATCGAGCGCATTGGCGACCACACCACCAGTATCGCCGAGCAAGTTTACTTTCTTGTGCATGGCAGCCTGCCGAGCGATGATCGCCCCAAAGCCGATGATAGCAGCGGCACAAACCTAGGTTCGCAAAAAAAGAGATAACCAGATGTCTGCCAAAGTTTTAATTGTTGACGATGAGCCAGCCCAATTGGAGCTGTTGCGATACAATTTGGAAAAAGCAGGATTTTTGGTTTTTCAATGCCAGAACGGCGCCGAAGCTCTTGAACAGTTCACCACGCTGGCGCCCGATTTATTGGTCATTGACTGGATGATGCCAGAAGCCTCGGGCATTGATGTCTGCCGCGCTCTGCGGGCGCGCGCCGATACCAAAACTATTCCGATTATTATGTTGAGCGCGCGCGGCGAAGAGAGCGATCGCACTCTGGGGCTCGACATTGGCGCCGACGATTATATCACCAAGCCGTTTTCGCCGCGCGAACTCGTATCGCGGGTGAAAGCTTTGCTGCGTCGTTCGCGGCCGACTTTGTCCGACGAGATTTTGACCGTTGAAGACCTCGCGTTAAATCCGCTGACCATGCAGGTCAGCCGTGGCGGAGAAAATATCCACCTCGGCCCAAAAGAATATCATCTATTGGCGCTGATGATGGAAAGCCCGGAGCGTGTGTTCAGCCGCGAGCAATTGCTCGACCGCGTCTGGGGGCATGGCATTTATGTTGAAGACCGCACGGTGGATGTGCACATGAGCCGACTGCGCCGAGCGCTCAAGGCGGCAGACCCGCAAGGCCCCAAAACCGTTGTTATTCGGACGGTGCGCGGTACCGGCTACGCGCTCTCCCGCGCTGAAAAATAAACCGCCTGAGCTGGTTTTGCGAGAGGCTCGATTAGGGCTTGCGTCGCCTGAAAACTCTACTAATCTCCCGCCAGAACCTGTTTTCGGAGATGACCTAAATGACTTTAATACCCCCCCCACCACAATTAACCGGCTGGGAAAGCTGGCAAGGCAATGACCCTTATGAAGATGCCGCGGGTCCCTTTTTTATGAAACTCAATGCCGAACCTGGCAAGCACCGTTCGGCGTTTTTATGCACCGAAGGTCACATGAATGGCGGCGGCTTTTTGCATGGCGGCATGTTGATGACATTTGCCGACTATGCGCTATTTGTTATCGCCCATGATGAGCTGACCGATATGCATTCTGTCACCCTCACCTGCCAGACAGATTTCATTGCTGGCGCAGCGCCGATTGGCGAAGTGGTTTATGCCGATGGCGAGATAACCCGCGCCACCCGCAGCCTGATTTTTATCCGTGGACAAATTTATATCGGCGAGACAATATTAACCACGTTCACCGGTATCATTAAAAAAACCAAACCGCGCGAAACCCCGCGACCTTAATTATCCAACTTTCGTTTGGAAGCCCTAACCCATATTGGAGTGCTTTATGTTTATGTATCCTTTGGCCGCTTCGGTCACCCTGTTAAGCCTATTCATCTTTTTCTGGATGGCCACACGCGTTGGCGCCGCCCGCAAAAAACACGCAATTACCGCCCCTACAATGACCGGACCGGAAGAGTTCGAACGCGTCTTGCGCGTCTATGCCAACACCCATGAAATGCTGGTGCTTTTCTTGCCATCGCTTTGGTTGTTCGCCCTCACGATCTCTGATTTCTGGGCCGGTGTCATTGGCATTTTCTTCCCAATCGGTCGGGTTCTGTTTGCGCGTGGCTATTACCAAGCCAAAGACAAACGTGGCAAAGGCTTTACGCTTGGCTTCTTGGCAACGGTTATCTTGCTTATCGGCGCCACCTTGGGCGTTGTGCATGCACTTTACGCGATTTACAGCTGAGGTTTGCGCGTATGAATAATCCGTCTCTTCATCCTTTAACCGGCTCTTGTGGAGCCGAGATAACGGGCGTGGATCTGGCCAATGTGAACGACGCCGACTTTGGCGTCGTTCACACGGCTTTGGTTACCCATGGCGTTTTGTTTTTTCGCGACCAAAACATCACCCTCGAGCAGCAGGTCGATTTCGCCCGCCGCTTTGGGGATTTGGAAGTGCATCCCATTGTCGACGGCATGGAACATGCCCCTGAAATAACCAAGGTTTGGAAGCCCAAAGGCCAAAGCGCCTCCTTTGGCACAGGCTGGCATTCCGACAATACGTTTCAGACCAATCCTTCCATGGGCTCTATGCTTTACGGCAAAACCATTCCGCCTTTCGGCGGCGACACCGTTTTCGCCAATCAGCAGGTGGCCTATGAGCGCTTGCCAGACGCCATGAAAGAAAAACTTGATGGCCTATTCGCCATCCACTCGGCCTCCGACGCCTATACGGTGGAAGGCACGAAAGAGAAATTCGATAAAAAAACGCCCATCACTTACACATGGGATGACTCGATTTTGGAAGAAGTGCGCCACCCCGTTGTGCGCACGCATCCTGAAACCGGAAAAAAAGCGCTCTTCGTCAACGACATGTTCACTTTGCGCATCGACGAAATGACCGAGAGCGAAAGCCGCGAGTTGCTGGAAACCATTTATCAGCATTGCACCAAGCCCGAGTTTTGCTGCCGCTTTCGCTGGAGCGAAAATGCGGTCGCCTTATGGGACAACCGCTTGGTGCAGCATTATGCGGTCGATGATTATCAAGACTATGATCGCCTCATGTATCGGGTGACCATCGAGGGCGATCGGCCTCAGTAAGACAGTAGAAGGTTGGCGTTATGGCCCGTTTCTTAATTTTAGATGCCTATGCCCCCCGCGGGCGCAAGTGGCTTGTCTCTGGTGGCGCGCCACTGGCTGGCAAAATGTATCGCGATATGCTGTTGCGTCATCGCCCCAAAGCCGAAAGCGATATCTTTTACGTGGCCGATGCGGACGCCCAATTGCCGCAACCGCTCGAAAGCTATGACGCTTTGCTATGGACCGGCTCGAGCCTGACGATTTATGACGAGGTGCCAGAAGTGGCCCAACAAATTGAGTTGGCGCGCCGCGCCTATCACATGGGCGTGCCTGCCTATGGCTCTTGCTGGGCTTTGCATTTGGCGGTTGTCGCTGCTGGCGGAGACTGCCAGCGCAGCCCGCACGGGCTCACCTTTGGCCCAACCTATGACATCACGCTGACGCCAGACGGGCACGCTCATCCGGTTTTTCAAAACCGCGCCTCTGGCTTTGAGGCTTTGGCCAGTCATTATGACATCGTCAAAACGCTGCCGTCCGGTGCTACCCCGCTTGCCCAAAGCCCAAGAAGCGCGGTTCAAGCGGTGTTTATCGAGCATCAAAAAAGTAGTTTCTTTGCCACGCAATATCATCCGGAACTTGATTTTTCGGTGCTTAGCGGCATGTTGCAATCGCGCGTCGATACTTTACTTGAGCAAGGGTTTTACGCCGATAGGCAGGCGGCGGAACGACAATTGGCTGAGTTCTCGCAGTTGCAGGCCCCCAGCCCGCCCGAGGCTTTAATTGCTAAATATCGCCTGACGGAACATGTGTTACAAACAGATCAACGCCACAATGAGTTTCGCAATTGGCTCACCCTTATGGGGCTTTAGCTATTCCTGACGGGGAGGAATATCGCCCTCGCTTTGTTGGCGTTTAAATTCAGCGCGAAACGTTTCAAATTCACCCGCTTCAATGGCCGCCCGCATGGCCGCCATCAGCTCTTGGTAAAAAGCCAAATTATGCCAGCTCAAAAGCATGGCTCCCAAATATTCGCCACAGCGATGCAAGTGATGCAAATAGGCGCGGCTATATTGGTGGCTCGCAGGGCAATCGCTGCGCTCGTCTAGCGGGCGCGGGTCGGCGGCGTGGCGCGCATTGCGAATGTTCACTTTGCCGCGCCACGTATAGGCCGTGCCATGGCGTCCGGCACGGGTTGGCATAACGCAATCAAACATATCAATGCCGCGCGCCACGGCTTCCACCAAATCATCTGGCGTGCCGACGCCCATCAGATATCGGGGCCGGTCTTGCGGCAAAACGGGGGTGGTGAAATCTAACACTTTCAGCATTTGCTCTTGCCCCTCGCCCACGGCCAAGCCGCCAACCGCATAGCCGTCGAAACCAATCTGTTCTAGCTCGGCCGCGCTTTGGTGGCGCAAGTCTTCGTAAACCCCGCCCTGCACAATGCCGAATAAAGCATTGGAAAGCCCTGTCTCATCGGGCCCAGAATCATAGTGCTGAAACGCCGCCTTGCTGCGCCCGGCCCAGCGCATCGATAGATGCATGGATTTTTCGGCTTGCGCATGGGTGGCTGGAAACGGTGTGCATTCGTCTAGCACCATGCGGATATTGGCGCCGAGTAACGTTTGAATTTCGATACTGCGCTCGGGCGTCAACATATACGACTTGCCGTCGATATGGCTTTGAAAGCGCACGCCATCTTCGCTCATCTTGGCGAGCTTCGATAACGACATGACTTGAAAGCCGCCGCTATCGGTCAAAATCGGGCCGTCCCATTGCATGAAATCTTGCAAGCCCCCAAGGGCTGCAACTTCTTCTGCGCCCGGGCGCAACATCAAGTGATAAGTATTGCCCAAAACAATATCGGCGCCCAAGTCGCGCACTTGGTCTGGATACATGGCCTTCACCGTCGCTGCCGTGCCAACCGGCATGAAGGCAGGCGTACGAATTTCGCCGCGCGGCGTTTCAATGGTGCCGCGTCGCGCCAACCCATCGGTGTTATGCAAAGTGAATTTCATTATTCCGCTCGCTCCAAGAGACTGCCATCGCCGTAAGAATAGAAACGATAGCCTGTGGTCACCGCATGCTCATAGGCGGCCTTCATGCGCGCCATGCCTGCGAAAGCCGATACCAGCATGAAAAGCGTCGAGCGCGGTAAATGAAAATTGGTAATTAACATATCCGCCGCGCGGAACCGATAGCCGGGCGTGATGAAAATATCGGTGACCGCTTCGAACGGTTCAATCGTGCCGTCTTCCTTCGTGGCGCTTTCCAATAAGCGCAACGACGTGGTGCCGACACAAACGATGCGCCCACCTTGTTTATGCACGTCATTGAGGGCTTGCGCCGTCTCGGGCGTCACTTGGCCCCATTCGCCATGCATTTTATGCGAGGCGATATCCGCCACTTTGACGGGTAAAAACGTACCAGGCCCCACATGCAGCGTGACCTCATGCAAGCTCACGCCTTTGGCTTTTAGGGCATCCATCAGCTCTGGGGTGAAATGCAAGCCCGCCGTGGGCGCCGCAACGGCGCCGGATTCGCGGGCAAATAGAGTTTGGTAATCTTCGTTGTCTTGCGCATCGGGCGCGCGTTTGCTGGCGATATAGGGCGGCAAAGGCATGGTGCCGAGCGTCGCTAAAGTGGTTTCCATCGCCTCGGGCGCGACCTCAAAGCTGAGGGTTGCTTGTGCGCCCTCGCGTCCACTGACTTTGGCTTTCACGCCATGGAAGTCGATTGTATCGCCATCCGCCACGCGTTTGGCGGGCTTTAGCAAACATTTCCAATCAATGGGGCCGAGACGTTCGGTCAGCGTGACCTCACATTTGGCCCCCGTCGAGTCGGCGGAAGGGTTTGCGCGCAAGCGAACGCCGCTTAGCCGCGCAGGGATTACTTTGGTGATATTGACCAGCAAAGCATCGCCGGCTCGCAAAAAATTTGGCAAGTCACGCATGATGTGATCGCCGAACGTGGGGTCCGCCGAGCTGGCCGGGTCTGATTTTGGCTGCGAAACGTGCAACAGCCGCGCAGTGTCGCGCGGCTGTGCAGGTCTCAAAGCAATCAGATTTTCCGGCAGGTCAAAATCAAAATCATCTACCTGCATGAGAAACCTTCTTGGCGCTTAGTCTTCTAAGCGAACAGAAATCATTTTATCGGGGTTCGCTGGCGGCTCGCCTTTGACAATCGCATCGACGTGCTCCATGCCCTCAACAACTTCGCCGAATACTGTGTATTGGCCGTTCAAGAAGCCGGCATCATCGAAACAGATGAAAAACTGGCTGTTGGCGCTATCTGGATGCTGCGAGCGGGCCATGCCCAAAGTGCCACGGCGGAAAGGCTCACTGCTGAACTCGGCGCGCAAATCTGGGTAGTCAGAGCCGCCCATGCCCGTGCCGGTTGGATCGCCCGTCTGGGCCATAAAGCCGTCAATCACACGGTGGAAAACGATACCATCGTAGAATTTTTCGTTAATGAGGGTTTTCATACGCTCGACATGGCCGGGGGCAAGGTCTTCGCGCAAAGCAATTTTCACGGTACCGGATTTTAGTTCTATCAACATAATGGACTCCTTAAGGTCTGCGGCTTGGGCGGAAATACCATGCCCAACCGGAGCCACGAGAAGAGCCAAAAAAAGCCCGAGTGAAGTCAAGTAACGCATGAATATCTCCTGTTATACTACTGTAATTATTTAATTTGTTTCAAAACACTTTGTGGCACAAAGGCGCTGACATCGCCACCCATAGCCATAATCTGGCGCACCAAGGTCGACGATACAAAGCCAACCTCTGGCGAGGCTTGCAAGAACACGGTTTCAATATCGCTCGACATCGACCGGTTCATCGCGCTCATTTGCGCTTCATATTCATAGTCCGAGGCATTGCGAAGCCCCCGAATGATGAGATTGGCGCCGGTTTCGGCGGCCACATTGACCAACAGGTCTTTAAAGCTAATCACTTGTATTTGCACGCCTTTGGCTTTCGCAAGCGGGCCAATTTCGGCTTCCAACATAGCTTGGCGCTGCTCAAAGGTGAAAACCGGCGTCTTGGTGGCGCTAATGCCGATGGCGATGATCAATTTGTCGACCATACCCAGCGAACGCTGGATGATATCAATATGGCCCTTGGTTATTGGGTCAAAACTGCCTGGATAAAGCCCTACACGCATGCGTTAGCCCTCCTCGTTTGGATGATCTGTCTCTGACGAAGACGCCTCATCCCTTGCGTCTGAAGGGGCATTTGGCGCCTCTCCATCTTCTCGCTCGCCGTCCAGTTCATCATCAAGCTCGCCCTCATCGGAGGTTTCGCCCAAATGCGCCACGGAAACAACGGTTGCATCGTCTTCGGTTTTGAAAATGGTAACCCCTTGGGTGTTCCGCCCCGCAATGCGAATACCGTCGACCGGACAGCGAATAAGCGTGCCACCATCGGTCACCAGCATAATCTGGTCGACTTCCTCGACGGGGAAAGCCGCCAAAAGCTGGCCATTGCGCTGCGTCACGGTCATGGCGATGATGCCTTTGCCGCCACGGCCCGAAACGCGATATTCATAGGCCGACGAACGTTTGCCGTAGCCATTTTCGCTTACCGCCAGAATAAACTGCTCATTAGCGCCCATTTCGCCATAGCGGTCGGACGACAAAGCGACTTCTTCGGTGGCTTCTTCTTCGTCCAAGGTAGCTTCTTCCACCTCGGCCTCATCGCCAGAGGCGGCGCGGCGAATGGCGGCGGCTTGTTTGAGATAAGTGGCGCGTTCGGCTGGCGACGCATCGCTGCCGCGCAAAATAGCCAAAGAAATGACGCTAGCGCCCGCATCAAGGCGAATGCCACGCACGCCCGTCGAATTGCGACTGCGGAACACCCGCACCTTATCGACGGGGAAGCGAATGGCGCGCCCGCTCGAGCTGGTCAGCAGCACATCATCGGTCGGGTTACAGGTCTCAACGCCAATAATGCGCTCGCCTTCATCGGGTTTCATCGCAATTTTACCGTTGCGGTTAATCTGCACGAAATCGGACAGGTCATTGCGGCGTACATTGCCCAGACTTGTGGCAAACATCACGTTCAAATCGGCCCAGCTCTCTTCATCGGCGGGCAAAGCCATGATGTCCGCGATTTTCTCGCCTTCATCGAGCGGCAATAGATTGACCAGAGCCTTCCCTTTCGACTGCGGGCTACCGGCCGGCAGACGATAGACTTTCATTTTATAGACCATGCCCGTGGTCGAGAAGAACAACACCGGCTGATGGGTATTGGCGACAAAAATACGCGACACGAAATCCTCGTCTTTGGTCGCCATGCCCGAGCGTCCCTTACCACCGCGCCGCTGCGCGCGATAGGTCGACAGCGGCACACGTTTGATATAGCCAGCATGACTTACCGTCACGACCATATCTTCGCGCGGAATGAGCGACTCGTCGTTCACTTCGCCATCATGTTCGATAAACTCAGACCGACGCGGCGTCGCAAATTCGTCTTTTACCTCAGCCAATTCGGCCTTGATAATCGTCATCACCCGTTCGCGACTGCGCAAGATATCCAGCAAATCAGCAATTTCTTCGCCCAAAACCTTCAGCTCATCGCCAATTTCATCGCGGCCCATAGCCGTGAGGCGTTGTAGGCGCAGCTCGAGAATGGCACGCGCTTGTGCTTCGCTCAACACATAGGTGCCATCTTCGGCCACGCGGTGGCGCGGGTCGTCGATCAAAGCAATCAGCTCGGCCACATCCGAGGCGGGCCAATGGCGTTCCATCAACTGGCGGCGCGCCTCTTGCGGCGATGGCGCTTTGCGAATAACCGCAATCACTTCGTCAATATTGCTAACCGCAATCGCCAAACCCACCAAAACATGCGCGCGATCACGCGCTTTATTGAGCTCAAACTTCGAACGACGCGTCACCACTTCTTCGCGGAAGGTGATGAAACAATCGAGCATCTGACGAACGTTCATCAATTGCGGGCGACCATTGGTCAGCGCCAGCATATTGGAGCCAAAACTCGTTTGCAGCTGCGAGAAACGATACAATTGGTTGAGCACCACATCGGCCACGGCGTCGCGTTTCAGCTCCACCACAACCCGCATACCGTGCCGATCGCTCTCGTCGCGCAAATCAGCAATGCCTTCGATAACTTTATCGCGCACCAAATCAGCGATTTTTTCAATCATCGTCGATTTGTTCACCTGATACGGAATTTCCGTAATGATAATCGCTTCGCGGTCTTTGCGAATTTCTTCTACAGCTGCACGGCCGCGCATAATAATCGAGCCGCGGCCCGTTAACACGGACGACGACGAGCCTGTATTGCCCAAAATCAACGCACCCGTTGGAAAGTCTGGGCCCGGCACAATGGCCAGCACGTCTTCATCGGTCATGCTTGGGGTTTCAATCAGCGCTTGCGCCGCGTCGATCAGCTCGCCGAGGTTATGCGGCGGCACATTGGTCGCCATGCCCACAGCAATACCATTGGCGCCATTCACCAAAAGGTTTGGCAGGCGAGCTGGCAAAACTTTCGGCTCGCGCTCGGAGCTATCATAGTTGTCTTGAAAGTCGACCGTGTCTTTGTCGATGTCGGCCAGAATAGAATGCGCCGGCTTGGCCATACGCACTTCGGTGTAACGCATGGCAGCTGGCGGATCGCCATCGACCGAGCCAAAGTTGCCCTGCCCGTCGAGCAGCGGCAAGCGCATTGAGAACTCTTGTTCCATACGTACCAAAGCGTCGTAAATCGATTGGTCACCATGCGGGTGATATTTACCAATCACGTCACCGACGACACGCGCCGATTTACGATACGGCTTGTTATAATCATAGCCGTTTTCATTCATCGAAAACAAAATGCGCCGATGCACAGGCTTCAGCCCGTCGCGCACATCTGGCAGCGCGCGCGAAACAATCACGCTCATCGCATAATCGAGATAGGAGGTTTTCATCTCCTCCTCGATGGTAATCGGTTCTATGTCGCCATCGTCGTCGCCGGGCACAAACCCTACAACTGGCGGTTCGCCATCGCCGCCCGAAGCCGCAACAGAGGCCTCGCCAGTCTCTTCTCCACCGGCTTCTTCGTCGGTCGTACCCGTGGCCTCATCTTGCGAAGCATCGACAACATCATCTTCGGTTTCGATATTGTCTTCCGGAGGATTTTCAGGCGTATGGGTCACAAATTAGCTTTCTGAATGGCACCCGAAATGAGTGCGAAATACCCTTAAATCATAGCACAAAACAAAACACTCGGGAGCCTGAAAACAGCCTCCCGAGTGCAAATTTAACCCATTGATTTAATTGATTTATTAAATCTTAAAATGGGATGTCGTCATTGATGCCACTGTCACCGCCCGAAGCCAGTGCAGGCGCAGGCGAATCGTTGCCAGCAGCTTGGAAATCGCCACCGCCATTGCGGCTGTCCAACATGGTCATCACGCCGCCGAAGTTTTGCAAAACCACTTCGGTTGAATAGCGGTCCGCTCCGTTATCGTCTTGCCATTTGCGGGTTTGCAAATTGCCTTCGATATACACTTTAGCGCCTTTTTTCAGATATTGCTCGGCAATGCGGCACAGGCCTTCCGAAAAAATCACCACGCGGTGCCATTCGGTTTTCTCGCGACGTTCGCCAGAGCTTTTATCGCGCCAGTTTTCACTTGTCGCGATGCTAAGATTGACAATCGGGCGACCATCTTTGGTGCTACGCACATCTGGGTCGGCCCCTAGGTTGCCTACTAAAATTACTTTATTGACACTTCCAGCCATGATTTTTTCTCCTAATTGTTTTTCCAATCTAGATGACTCGGGGGCAAATACCTATGTCTGGCGGCGCGCACGCTTCGCTAACCTGTGGATTAATGCAGGCCACCGTGCTGCAAACCCGCAACCGGAGGCAAAACTAAGTTCGCCAAATCGCAAAAAAGGTCTACCTTGTGCACCTAACAGAGAGAAAACCAATGCCTGCCCAAAAAATGCCTGCCCAGAAGAAGCCCCGCAAAACCGTAAAAACGCCGCAAGCCAAACTCATCCGAGTGGTGGGCGCGCGCGAGCATAACCTTAAAAACGTCTCCATCGACCTGCCGCGCGATGAGTTGATTGTCATTACGGGGCTTTCCGGCTCAGGCAAAAGCTCATTGGCCTTTGATACGATTTATGCCGAAGGGCAACGCCGCTACGTCGAGAGCCTTTCGGCCTATGCGCGCCAGTTTTTGGAAATGATGCAAAAGCCAGATGTCGACCAAATCGACGGGCTGTCGCCAGCTATCTCTATCGAGCAGAAAACCACCTCGCGCAATCCGCGCTCGACCGTCGGCACGGTTACCGAGATTTATGATTACTTACGTCTATTATATGCGCGCATTGGCGTGCCCTATTCGCCCGCCACCGGACTGCCCATCGAAAGCCAGACGGTCACCCAAATGGTCGATCGCGTGATGGCCATGCCCGAAGGTACGCGGCTGTATTTACTGGCGCCGATTGTGCGCGGCCGTAAGGGCGAATATAAGCGCGACTTTTTGGAGCTACAAAAGCGTGGCTTTCAACGCGTTAAAATCGATGGCGAATTTTACGAGATTGCCGAAACCCCCGCCATCGATAAAAAAATCAAACACGACATTGATGTTGTGGTCGATCGGCTGGTTATCAAACCAGACCTTGGCAACCGCGTGGCGGACTCGATGGAGGTGGCGCTGGGCCTGACCGATGGTATTGCTATTGCCGAGATTGCCGACAAAACAAAAAAAGGCGAAGCGCCCGAGCGGATTACTTTTTCCGCCCGCTTTGCTTGCCCCGTTTCAGGTTTCACCATTGATGAGATTGAGCCGCGTCTGTTCTCGTTCAACAATCCTTTTGGCGCTTGCCCGTCTTGTGATGGCTTGGGCACGCAGTTTTTCATCGACCCGATTGCCGTCGTCCCCGATGGCGGGCTGACGCTTTATAAAGGCGCGGTTGCGCCATGGTCGAAAACCACCTCGCCCTATTACACCCAAACGCTGGAAGCGCTCGCCAAACACTACGGCTTTAAGATGAGCAGCAAGTGGAATGATTTGGAAAAACAAGCCAAAGACGTCATCTTGTTTGGCACGGGCGAAGAAGTGATTACCTTCTCTTATGACGATGGTCTTCGCAGCTATAAAACCAAAAAGCCGTTCGAAGGGGTTATTCCCAACTTAGAGCGCCGCTACCGCGAGACCGACAGCAATTGGGCGCGCGAAGAAATCGAGAAGTTTCAGTCGATCACAGATTGCGAAGCGTGCGGCGGCTATCGCCTGAAACCGGAAGCCCTATCGGTGAAAATCGCTGACCTGCATGTGGGGCAAGTGACGCAAATGTCCATTCGGATGGCCGAAAAATGGTTCACCGATTTGGAAGATCTATTGAGCGATAAGCACAAACAAATTGCAGCCCGTGTGCTGAAAGAAATTCGCGAGCGGCTTCGGTTCCTAAATGACGTAGGGCTAGAATACCTCACGCTGTCTCGCAACTCGGGCACTTTGTCGGGCGGCGAAAGCCAGCGTATTCGCCTCGCCTCGCAAATTGGTTCTGGCCTCACGGGCGTTCTCTACGTATTGGATGAGCCCAGCATTGGCTTGCATCAGCGCGACAACACACGCCTATTGGAAACCCTCACGCGCCTGCGCGACCTTGGCAATAC
This sequence comes from Rhodobiaceae bacterium, assembly GCA_018673175.1. Lineage (GTDB taxonomy): Bacteria > Pseudomonadota > Alphaproteobacteria > RS24 > RS24 > UBA8337. The sequence goes on from JABHDF010000024.1 coordinate 84,077, forward strand.
GGTCATCGTCGTCGAGCATGATGAGGAAGCCATTATGACGGCCGACCACGTGGTCGATATTGGCCCAGGTGCGGGCGTGCATGGCGGAGAAGTCATTGCCCAAGGCACGCCAGATAAAATCCTCGCCAGTAAGAAAAGCCTCACCGGGCAATATCTTTCGGGCGCTTTGGAAGTCGCCGTGCCGAAGAAACGCCGCTCAACGAAAGCCAATAAATGCATCACCGTGAAAGGTGCCAAGGGCAATAATCTGAAAAACGTCAGCGCCGAAATTCCCCTCGGTACGTTTACTTGCGTGACCGGGGTATCGGGTGGCGGTAAATCGACTTTGCTGATTGATACTTTGTATAAATCGCTCGCGCGCAAGTTAAACAACGCGCGCGCCACGCCGGCCGAACACGACACGATTGATGGGCTGCACTTGCTGGATAAAGTCATTGAGATTGACCAATCGCCGATTGGTCGCACCCCGCGCTCGAACCCTGCCACCTATACCGGCGCGTTTACGCCCATCCGCGAATGGTTTGCTGGCCTGCCCGAAGCCAAGACGCGGGGCTATAAGCCGGGTCGCTTTTCGTTCAACGTTAAAGGCGGTCGCTGCGAGACCTGCCAAGGCGATGGCCTGATTAAAATTGAAATGCACTTCCTGCCTGACGTCTATGTGGAATGCGATAGCTGCCAAGGCAGACGCTATAATCGCGAGACTTTGGAAGTTCGGTTTAAAGATAAATCGATTGCCGATGTGTTGGATATGACCGTCGATGAAGCGGCTGATTTCTTCAAAGCCGTGCCGATGGTGCGCGATAAAATGACCACACTGCAACGCGTCGGCCTTGGTTATATTAAAGTCGGACAGCAAGCGACAACGCTTTCTGGTGGTGAGGCGCAGCGGATTAAACTGGCCAAAGAATTGGCCAAACGCGCCACGGGTCGTACGCTTTATATTTTAGATGAGCCGACCACGGGCCTGCATTTCCATGATGTCGCCAAACTTCTCGATGTGCTGCATGAACTGGTCGATACTGGCAATACGGTGGCCGTGATTGAGCATAATCTTGAGGTGATTAAAACCGCCGACTGGATTATCGATATCGGCCCTGAGGGCGGCGATGGCGGTGGCCAAGTGGTGGCCATTGGCACGCCTGAAGACGTGGTGAAGGTAAAGGCCAGCTATACAGGCCAATATTTGTCACGCCTTCTTAAGCCCAAAAAAGCAGTTGCGAAGAAAGCCCGCGCGAAATAACCTCTAGTTTCCGAATAAAAATAAAAACACGGAAGCTTTATGACTATTCACACGCAAATTCGCGCGGAAGACGTGCGCCGCTCCTATGCCAAATGGGCGGGACATTATGATTTCACCTTCGCCCTTTTTGGGCGACGCTATATTCGAAAAATTGTAAATCGCCTAAATACCGAGTTGCACGGCCATCGGGTGCTGGATGTCGGCACCGGCACGGGGCTCTCCTTGCCCTATTTCGCGCCCGATTGCGAAGTGACTGGCATTGACCTCTCGGGGGATATGTTGGCCCGGGCTCGCAAACGCGCGCAGCGCAAAAAACTAACCAATGTCGAAGCCCTCTTGGAGATGGATGCCAGCGAGTTAGAGTTTCCAGACGCCTCTTTTGATAGCGTGATGGCGACCTTCGTGATGTCGGTGGTGCCGGACCCGGCAAAAGTATTGCAAGAAATTTGCCGCGTCACCCGCCCCGGCGGACGGGTTTATTTGTTCAATCATTTCGAAGCCGAAGAAGAGCAAACGCTATTGGCGATGATCGAGCGAAAAATAGCCCCTGCCTCGCGCAAAATTGGCTTTCATTCCGACTTCTCGCGCGAGCAACTACAGATCCAACTGTGCGAGCTGGAGCTGATCGACGAAGACCATTTCGGCCCCATGGGCATGTTCACCCTTATGACCTTGCAAAAACCTGCGTCATAGACGCCGAAGCCGTTAGCCCCCTTCCCCTCTTCGCCCAAACCGTGTATTTCATGGGCCATGAGTGATGAACTACATATTATTGGGGGTGGGCTTGCGGGCTCGGAAGCGGCTTGGACAGCGGCGCAAGCTGGGGTGCAGGTGGTTCTGCACGAGATGCGCCCGACGCGCAAAACCGATGCCCATGTGACCGACGGATTGGCCGAGCTGGTTTGCTCAAACTCCTTCCGCTCCGACGATGCCCAAACCAATGCCGTTGGCCTGTTGCACGCAGAATTGCGCGACAGCCAAAGTCTGATCATGCGCTGCGCCGACGAGAATCAAGTGCCCGCAGGCGGCGCTTTGGCCGTCGACCGCGAAGGGTTTTCCCAAGGCGTCACCGCTGCCATTGAAGCGCATCCCAATATCACAATCGCCCGCGAAGAAGTGACAAGCATTCCAGACACTTGGAAACACGTCATCATCGCCACAGGCCCGCTGACCTCGCCTGCCTTATCGGAACAAATTGGCAAGATGACGGGCCGCGATAAATTGGCTTTTTTCGATGCCATTGCGCCGATTATTTATCACGACAGTATCGATATGGATATCTGCTGGTATCAATCTCGCTACGATAAAGTCGGCCCCGGCGGAACCGGCAAGGACTACATCAACTGCCCCATGGATGAAGCTCAGTATAACGCTTTCCTCGATGCCCTTATCGAGAGCGACACGGCAGACTTCAAACAATGGGAAGCCGACACGCCCTATTTTAACGGCTGTTTGCCGATTGAAATTATGGCCGCGCGCGGTCGCGATACCTTGCGCCATGGCCCCATGAAACCAAGGGGCCTGACCAATGAGCATAATCCAGAGGTCAAAGCCCATGCGGTTGTGCAATTGCGCCAAGATAATGCGCTGGGCACTTTGTTTAATATGGTGGGCTTTCAAACCAAGCTCAAATATGGCGAGCAAACCCATGTGTTCAAACTCATCCCCGGTCTGGAAGAGGCGCGGTTTGCCCGTCTTGGCGGATTGCATCGTAACACATTCCTCAATAGCCCGACCTTATTGGATGGCGAATTGCGCCTTAAAAATGCGCCGCATATTCGCTTTGCTGGCCAAATTACGGGCGTCGAAGGCTATGTCGAAAGCACCACGATTGGCTTGATGGCCGGACGCTTTGCTGCCGCCCAAATTCAGGGCCGCACGCTCTCGCCTGCCCCAATGACGACGGCTTTTGGCGCGTTGATTTCGCATATCACGGTCAATGCCAATGCGGCTTCGTTTCAGCCGATGAATGTAAACTTTGGATTGATGCCAGAGCTAGGTGCGTTGAGCGCACCCGTGGATGAAAACGGCAAAAAATTGCGGGGTAAAGCCCGTATGCAAGCCAAGAAACAGGCCCGTCAAACGGGTTTCACATCGCGCGCGCGGGCTGATTTTGCCGAATGGGCGCATGGCGAAGCTTCATCCGAAGCGGCCGAATAATCGGGTTACAGCCTGCCCAGAAAAGCCATCTTCATTAGTGAGATTTGATAGCGCAGCAGGCTTTTGCCGTGCGGAAAATACTTGGCTTGGCGTCGCGCCAAACCGATGGGTAAGAATGCCGGCAAGAGTGTTTTTCGGTGGGCGCGCGGCAGTTGGTTAAACCCCTTGCAAGCCTCGCTCAAAATGTCATGCGCCCGCAAAGCGATGGCTTCGCCGCCTGGTGGCACCAAGCGCATTAATTCAAAACCCGTGCCAGCCTCTTGCAACAACCCCCCGTCGGCTTTTGCGCCGAGTAATTGGCAGGCTAGGCCTAGCCAAGCGGGGCCGACCTGTTTGGCTTCTGCTTCTAGCTCGTCGAGGGTGCGCCCGCCTTGTTCTAGCGCCGCGTCGCGACCATCGATGAGCGGAAGAAAACCGGGCAGCGAGACGCCTGCATGCTGCACCACCTCTAACAGCGCGTCCCCGATGGGGGTGCCGCGCGTTTCCCCGTCTTCTAGCGCGCTCAGCAAATCGCGCCACCACTGCAGACGAATGGCCCCGACCATAGGGTCAGAGACCAGCGAGGGAATGCGCGCGATATCGGCATAAAAATGATACAGCGTCAAAACCGCATCGCGGGCATGCGCGGGCGCGAATAAATGGCACAAATAGAGGTCGCCATCTAGGCCGCGCAGCTCTGTTCGTAAGGTTTCAAAATCGCTCATAAGTATCCTAAATAGAAAAGGGCCGCACATAAGGCGGCCCTCTCCAAAACATTACCTCAAACTCTAGTAGAGGTTTTGAGCCGCAACCATAGCGAACAACATCGGGATCGACAGCATGGTGTTGGTCCGTGAGAACAACATGGCTGTGCGTGCCGAAGCCGCTTTTGTGTCGGCGTCTGCCTCTACAATGCCAAGCGCTTTCTTTTGGTTTGGCCAGATAACGAACCATACGTTGAACCACATGATGATGCCCAACCACATGCCAATACCGATGGCGGTGTTCTTGGGTACTTCGAAGTCGCTCATCATGCCGAGGCTTAGCGCATCGTGGATATAACCGTTCAGATAGCCCAAAATCAGGCCGGTGACGATGGTGGCCATCGCGCCCCAACGGAACCACCACAAGGCGGCCGGAGCAATGACTTTACCAATCGCAGGCTTTTGATCGTCTGGGATATTTGGCATGTTCGGAATTTGAACAAAGTTGAAATAATACAGCAGGCCAATCCACATGATGCCGCTGAGGACGTGCAACCAACGGAAGCTAAAAGTCCAGAATGTCGTGTCCAATGCGCCGCCGCCCTGCAGATACATAATCTCCAGAATAAACGCCAACACAAAGCCCGCAATCACAGTGTTGCGAAGTGATGATAAAATTGTAGCCATGATGGCCTCCCTAATTTTTTACGAATCTATCGTTGTTTGAATGATACCACCCTGGCAAAGGCCCGAGCAATTTAATTCACTTGATTGCCCGACCAATCGCGCTTCACGCCAAGCCACATAAGCAAAGGCGAAGCGATGAAGATGGAAGAATAAGTTCCCACAATCACGCCCCAGATCATCGCGAAGGTAAAGCCGCGAATAACTTCGCCACCCAAGACATAAAGCGCCACCAAGGCCAAAAGCGTGGTTACCGAGGTCATTACCGTGCGCGATAAGGTCTCGTTGATGGCAATATCGAGCAGTTCATTCAGGCTCATTTTCTTGAATTTGCGCAAGTTCTCGCGCACGCGGTCATAAACCACCACGGTATCGTTCATCGAATAGCCGACGATGGTAAGAATGGCCGCCAAAATCGACAGGTTAAAGTCGAGCTGCAACAGCGAGAAAATGCCGATGGTCAGCACCACGTCATGCACCAAGGCCAGCACGGCGCCAACCGAGAACTGCCACTCAAAGCGGAACCAGATGTAAATCAACATGCAGCTAATCGCTACGACGACCGCCAAAATACCGGTCTGAATTAGCTCCGCACTGACTTGTGGGCCAACAATTTCTACGCGGCGAATGTCAAAGTCTTCTGCCAATTCATCGCGCAACACCTGCACGGCCGTGAGGTCTTGGCTGGCATCGACAGCGCCTTCGGCTTCTGCAATGCGGATCAACACATCGGTGTCTTTGCCAAATTCTTGGATTTGCACTTCTCCAAGGTTCATCGCGTTCAACCGATCGCGCAACGCGCCAATGTCGACAGCCTCTTGCGAACTGGCTTCAATCAGTGTGCCGCCTTTAAAGTCGATGCCAAAGTTCAACCCATTGGTGAAAAAAACACCGAGGGACGCGACCATCAGCAAAATTGAAAGCCCCATGGCTAGATTGCGATGCTTAATAAAAGTGATACTGGTTTTCTCCGGAACGAGTTTCAATGTTCTCATGTCATATCCTCCCTATCCGATTAAAGTGGCAATGCTTCGGGCCGACCTTGACGGCGAACCCAGAGGGACACCATGAAACGGGTCAAAACGAAAGCGGTGAAAACTGAAGTGATGATGCCGATGGCCAGCGTAATGGCAAAGCCGCGAATGGGCCCCGAACCAAGCTGGAACAAAACCATGGCCGCCAAAAGCGTTGTGATATTGGCATCTAAAATCGTGCCAAGGGCGCGGTTGTAGCCAGTATCAATGGCCATGATGGGCGCTTTGCCAGCCGCGATTTCTTCACGGATGCGCTCAAAAATCAGCACATTGGCGTCGACGGCCATACCCACCGTTAACACGATGCCCGCAATGCCCGGCAGCGTCAGCGTGGCTTGCAAGCCAGACAAGACGGCCATAATGAGCCCCAAATTGGCCACCAAAGCGATGTTGGCGTACAGGCCAAACAAGTTATAGCTAATCATCATAAAGCCAATCACCGCCAAAAAGCCGACAATCAGGGCAATACGACCCGCCGCAACACTGTCGGCACCCAAACCTGGGCCAACGGTGCGTTCTTCCAAAATCGTCATCGGCGCGGGCAAAGCACCGGCGCGCAATAGGATGGAGAGGTCGTTGGCTTCTTGCACCGAGAAATTACCGGTGATGCGACCTGCCCCGCCCAAAATAGCCGATTGAATAATTGGCGCGGAAATAATTTTTTCATCTAAGACAATGGCAAACGGACGCCCGACATTGGTTTGGGTCACTTCGCCAAATTTCTTGGCGCCGACCGTATCAAACCGGAAGTTCACTTCTGGCGTATTGGTTTGCGCGTCGAAACCGACCGAGGCATCCACCAAACGCTCGCCGCTGACCATGGCGCGACGACGAATGAGATAGGGCACAGCCGGCTCGCTATCTGTGTAATGCACGCGCGCACCCGTGGGGGCTCGCTTGCCTTCGACCACTTCATAAGCGCTCATGCTTTGGTCGACCAAGTGAAAGTTCAGCTTGGCGGTTTGGCCCAAAAGCGCTTTGAGGCGCTGCGGGTCATCTAGGCCTGGAACTTGCACCAAAATACGGGTCTCGCCTTGGCGTTGAATGGTCGGCTCTGTGGTGCCCAGCTCATCGACGCGGCGGCGGATAATTTCAATCGATTGCTGCAAAGTGCGCGTATTGCGTGCCGCTATCGCCTCTTCGGTCACGCGCAGCTCAAAGGTCAGGTCTTGGGTGTTTTCGACATCCAAATCGACGCCTTGGCTAAAGCCGCTGATGACATTGGCCGTAATCGGCTGCGACAGGCCTTGAAGCAGCGTTTTTGCTTTTTCGAGGTCTTCTGATTTGCGGATGGAAACCGTCACGCCACCGTTAATTCTGCCAAGCCCTGTATAGCCAATGCGCTCGCCACGTAAGGCGAGGCGTACATCGGAGGTCAGGTCTTCCAAACGTTCGCGTTGAACCGAGTCCGTATCCACCGCGAGCAGCAAATGCGAGCCGCCTTGCAGGTCGAGGCCTAAGTTCAGCGTACTTGTTGGCAAAAACTCCGGCAGAGACGCGCGGGTGTTTTCGCCCAAGAAATTTGGCAGAGAAAACAGGAAGCCGAGGAACAGCACAAGGGCAATTCCAGCTATTTTGAGGCGAGAAAAGTGCAGCATAAGGCTTGCTTAATCCTTCTTGGACGGCTCGGTTTTACCGCGAACAGAAATAATCATTGATTTAACCACTTTGACACGCGCGCTATCGCCGAAAGCGACTTCTAGCTCTTCGTCGCCAACTTTAGCCACTTTGCCAATCAATCCGCCTTGGGTAACAATCGTGTCATTGCGTTTGACCGAGGCAATCATGGCCGTATGTTCTTTTTGCCGACGCGATTGCGGCCGCAAAATCATGAAATAAATAATGCCAAACACCATCAACAGGGGAAAAAGCATTTCAAATAAAGCGGAACCGCCCGAAGCGGATTGGGCATATGCCGGTGAAATAAACATGAGAATCTCCATTTGCTCGTGCTCGAGACTATACGCAAGATGACGCGCTTGGCCAAGCATTTCTGCTTGATGGCGCTGTATTTAGGCGGTTTTTTTAAATCAACGACTTGGGGTTCACCGCGCGCGTGCCTTTGCGAACTTCAAAGTGAACTTGCGGTCGGTCGACATTTCCCGTTTGGCCCACTTCGGCAATCGATTGGCCTTGTTTGACACGATCGCCAGGCTTTACCAAAAACTTCGAGGCATGCGCATAAGCCGTCACCCATCCTTCGCCATGACGCACCAAAAGCAAATTGCCATAGCCGCGCAATTCATTGCCAGTATATACCACCACCCCGTTTTCCGCCGCCTTTATGGGCGTGCCGTTGCGGGCGGCAATGTTAATGCCGTCATTATGCAGGCCATTGGGTTTGGTGCCAAAGTTGGAAATCACCTTGCCTTGCACCGGCACTTGAAACCGCCCAACCCGGCGCGGGGCAGCTGGCAAGGCCGCGCGTTTAACGCGCTTTTGGCTCACGGTCTTTTTCGTCTGGCTTTTTGCTTCGGTCAGCTTTGCGTCTGGCGCAGGGCGGCCAAGGCTTGCCGCGCGACCGGCGCGCTCATCTGGCACTTGCAGCTTTTGGCCAATTCGGATGCTGAATGGCTTAGAGATTTGGTTCAGCGCTGCCAACGTCGATACATCGGTGTTATATTTGCGCGAGATGGCGTAGAGGGTTTCTTTGGCGCGCACCGTATGAAAGGCCTGCACGGGGAGCTTAATTTTCTGGCCAGCCGACAAGCTATATGGCGGGCGGGCTTTATTTACTTCCAAGAGCGCGCGCAGCGGCACTTTATGGCGCAGCGATATCTTGTAATACGTGTCGCCTTTTCGCACGCTGATATTGCCTTTCGACGCCACGGGCGCCCCGCGAAGCTTGCGCTCTTTGCGCATTAAATCGAAAAACCCACGGCTTTTGGCCTCTGGATGGCTGCTATACCATTTTGGCGCCATGGGCGCGCAGGCCGACAGCACAGCCAACACCAGAAGGCTCAGTCCAAATTGAGAGGCTCGCTTGGGAAGCGCAACGCGGTTTTGATTTTGTCGCTTCATCCCAAGGTTTATCCTAAAATAATTTTGCCAATTTTTTTGTCAAAGACGCACTTGTATGGTCCATATGCAGTGGCGTGATGGAAATATCGCCCTGCATAATCGCCTCAATATCCGTGCCCTTATGGGGCGTGCTGAGGGCGCGCTGGAAACTATACCAGAAATACGTGTTGCCGTGCGGCTCGGTGCGCGCTTCCAGACCCAAAATGCGCTTGTCGCGAAAGCCTTGTTTCGTAACGCGGATCTTGGGCTTATGGCTCGGCTCAATATCGGGGAAATTAAGGTTAATCAGCGTCCCCTCTTGCCAATCGAGCTTGAGCAATTTTTTAATAATCGCCGGCGCGTATTTTTCCGCCACTTCAAACTTCGGCATGACCACCCCAATCGGTTCCGCAAAATTAATCGCTTGGCTCATGGCGATAGACGGAATGCCCAAAAGCGTGCCCTCTTTGGCCACAGCCACCGTGCCAGAATAGCTGACGTCTTCAGCGATGTTCTGGCCGAAGTTCACGCCCGACAAAATCAGGTCGGGCATTTTATCTTTCATCAAATGACGCGTGGCCACCATCACACAATCGGTCGGCGTGCCAGTGATGGCAAAGCGGCGGGGGCCGAGTTTTTTCATCCGCAAAGGTTTTGACAAACTAAAGGAATGACTGGCGCCGCTCATTTCTTCGGCGGGCGCAACCACCCAGACCTCATCGGAGAGCATCTTGGCGATTTTAATCGTCGTCTTGAGACCTGGGGCATTAATGCCGTCGTCATTACTGACCAGAATTCGTCCTACGGGTTTACCCATTGTGTGTCTACCTTTACTGTTTCGGCTCTATCTTCGTTTGCCCGCCCATATAGGGTTGCAAAACATCGGGGATGGTAATCGAGCCATCTGCGTTCACATAATTTTCCAGCACAGCCACCAAAGTACGCCCCACCGCAAGGCCTGAGCCATTCAGCGTATGCACATAATGGGTCGATTTCTCGCCCTCGGCGCGATAGCGCGCGTTCATCCGGCGACCTTGGAAATCGCCACAATAGGAAACACTAGAGATCTCGCGATAGGCATTTTGGCCCGGCAACCAAACTTCGAGGTCATAGGTTTTGCGAGCGCCAAAGCCCACATCGCCGCTGCAAAGCTGCACGACCCGATACGCCAGCCCCAAGCGTTTTAAAACATCTTCGGCGCATTTGGTTTTGCGTTCCAATTCGGCTTCGCCGCTTTGCGCGTCGACGATGCTGACCAATTCCACTTTCGAGAATTGGTGCAGGCGTATCATGCCGCGCGTGTCGCGTCCGGCCGAGCCCGCTTCTGAGCGAAAGCATTGCGTCAGCGCCGTCATGCGAATTGGCAAATCGACCGCATCGCTGATTTTCTCGCGCACGATATTGGTCAGCGTCACTTCCGAAGTGGAGGTCAGCCAAAAGCCTTCTTGCGTGCGAAACATATCTTCGCTGAATTTTGGCAATTGGCCGGTGCCGAACATGGCCTCATCGCGCACCAAAACCGGCACGCTCATCTCGGTGTAGCCAAATTCTTGCACGTGCAAATCGAGCATGAAATTGCCAAGCGCGCGCTCGAGCCGCGCCAGCTGGTCGCGAAGCACAACAAAACGCGCACCCGATAAAGCGGCCGCGGTTTCAAAATCCATGCCCAAGGCTTCGCCAATTTCAAAATGTTCTTTTTCGCCCGGCTTCGGCTCGCCGCTTTTGCGCAGCTCTACATTTTCGCTCTCATCGGCACCAATCGGCACATCGTCGAACAGAGTATTGGGGAGCACCGCCAGCATGGCGTTGAGCTCTTGGGTCAAGCTACGCTCGGCTTCTTCGGCTTGTTGCAGGCTATCTTTTAGGCCCGCCACTTCTTGCAGTAAGCGTTGCGCTTGCGCTTCATCGCCCTGCCCTTTGGCTTGACCAATTTTCTTAGAGGCGTCATTGCGTTTGGTTTGCAACTCTTGCGCCACCCCAATGGCGGCGCGGCGCGCATCATCCTTGGCCAGCAAATCGCCCGATTGCGCGTCTAGCTTTCGCTTTTTAAGACCCGCATCAAAGGCTTCGGGGTCTTTTCGTATGGCATTAATATCGTGCATAACCAGCTCGTCCAAATGGGGTTCGTGTTGTTTCTTGTTAAAGGTATAAAAGGGGTCGCTTGCAAATGCCAGCCTAGAGGCAGGCTTTTCGAAAGTTTACGAACTCTCGCTTGGCTTTTTGCGTTGCATCGCGGCGACGCAGAGAATGGAAATTTCATACAGCAGCAGCGTCGGCACGCCCAACCCAATTTGGCTTATCAAATCTGGCGGCGTTAAAATTGCCGCCACCGCAAACACCAGCACGATGGCATAGCGGCGTTTGTCGCGCAGACCTTGCGCGCTAACCACCCCAATGCGCCCCAAAAGCGTGAGGATAACGGGCAGTTGAAAACACAGACCAAAGGCCAGCATAAGCACCATGGTAAACGACAAATATTCGCTCACCCGATTGACCATTTTCACCTGCAGGCTTTGCGCCTCGCCTGCTGCTTGCCCGGTAATTTGTCCGGTAATCTGCATCGAGAGAAAAAACTCAAAGGCCATAGGCATGACCAAGAAGAAAACCAAAGATGCCCCGAGCGCGAACAATATTGGCGACGCGATAAGATAAGGCAAAAACGCACCGCGCTCGTTTTGATACAAGCCCGGAGCGATGAAACGGTAGAGCTGGAAAGCCACCAAAGGAAACGCCAAGAACAGACCCGCAAACATCGACAGTTTGATTTGCGTGAAGAAAAACTCATGCGGCGCGGTATAGATTAATTCCAAACCGCCTTGCGGCCCCGCCGCTTGCTCGAATGGCCATAATAAAAATGCGAAAATCTCGCTGGCAAAAAACATACAAACCCCAAAAGCCAAACCAAAGGCAGCCAAGGCCCACAGCAACCGATTGCGCAATTCCACCAAATGAGAAAACAGCGTCATCTCGCCTGCGTCTAAGGCGTCTTCTGATTGTGGTTTGGGTTTCGATTTGGCCACATTAAGCCTCATCTTTGGGTTTTGGATTTTTAGATTTCTTCTGGTTCGGTTTTTTAGCCGCAGCTTTTGGCTCCGCTTCGGGGGATGTGAATAAATCGGGTGTGCCGACATCTTCGACAAAATCATGTTTGGAAAGCCGCTCTATTTCTGCGCGTGCGTCCAACTCTTGCGACATATCTTTTACTTGGCCGCGAAATTCCGCCGCGATATCGCGCGCTTTGGCGGTGTATTGGCCAAGGCTTCGCAGCAGGCCTGGCAGTTCGCGCGGGCCTACCACCAGCAACGTCACAATGCCAAGAACCAGCATTTCGGTCCAGCCAATGTCAAACACGACAGGCTCCGCTATTTCTTTTTAGATTTAGGTTTAACCGCTTCGCCTTCGATGGTTTTACCCTTGTCTTCGTCGTCTTCAGCTTCAACGCCTTCGCGCAAGCCCTGACGAAAGCTTGTAATGCCGCGTGCGACATCGCCCATCAACGATGAGATGCGTCCGCGACCAAACAGTAAAATCAATAAGACGGCAACAACGACAATTTGAACCCAGCTAATGCCCATAAGAAAACCCCTTTTTCTATTGTGTTTTGAATAGCATGAGGCGTGCCCGTGGCACAAAGAATTTGTTTGTCCCCATTTCAGGGCGCTCGCCGCCGCGCACCAAAGCTTGCCAAAACAAGCCTTCCGAAAGCGTAATATCGCAGAGCCAATCGGGACCAATGGCGCGCACATTTTGCACATCGCCTTGCACGCTAAAATCTTTCGCCTTACCGGCCAAAGCCATATCGCTAGGCCGCACGCCAATTTGATCGCCAGTTTCTTTGTCGGCCATAATATTCAACGGGCCAAACATCGCCGCGACATGCAAATCCAGTGGGTTTTGATATATTGCTTCGGGCGTGTCGATTTGCAAAATACGACCTTTGTTTTGCACCGCAATGCGGTCTGCCATGCGCAAAGCATCGGCCGCATCATGGGTGACAATCAGCCCCGCAGCGTCATTTTCTCGCAATAGCCGCAGGGTTAAATCGCGCATCTGATCGCGCAATTGTGGGTCGAGATTGGAAAACGGCTCATCCATTAAAACCAGTTTCGGCTTGGCCGCCATGGCGCGGGCCAGCGCCGCGCGTTGTTGCTCGCCACCTGACAATGTGTCGGGGTATTTATTGGCAAAACCAGACAGCCCGACAGCATTGAGCAACTCTAACGCTCGGCGTTTTTGCTCTTCTCCAGATAACGCCCCAAGCCCAAAAGTAACATTTTCATATACCGAGAGATGGGGAAACAAAGCGAAGTCTTGAAACAAAAAGCCAATGCCGCGCGCCTCAGGTGGCGTCATTTGTTTGGCCGAAGATACGCAAGCGCCATTTAAATAAATCTCGCCAAGGCTTGGCACTTCCATGCCCGCCGCCAGACGCAAACTGGTGGTTTTGCCACACCCCGATGGGCCCAATAGGCAAACCACTTCGCCGGCGTGAATATCAAAGCTCACGTCATCCACAACATCGGCTCCGTCAAAACGGCACGAAACATTGCGAAAACTTAAAGCTGGCGTCATGGCGTCGCTCCACCCTCTTCGTCTGTTTCGGTGGGCGCGTCTTCTGTTTCGGTGGGTGCGCCCTCGGTCAAATCCATTTCCAACGGTTCTAATTCATCCGAACCATCATCGCCTTGCGCCAAAGCGTCCTCATTGGGGTCGCTGTCGGGGTCGGGTGCGGGCACGGCAAAGCCAGGCGGCAGACGATCATCTAGCAGGCCAGCCGCTTTCAATTCATCCAGACCCGGCAGATCTTTCAAGGTCTCCAGTCCGAAATGCAGTAGAAATCCATCCGTTGTACCGTAAGTGACCGGACGACCTGGCACGCGGCGGCGACCGCGAATTTTCACCCAAGCGCTTTCCAGCAAAACATCCAACGTGCCTTTCGAAACCGAAACGCCGCGAATGTCTTCAATCTCGGCGCGCGTCACCGGCTGGTGATACGCCACAATGGCCAAGGTTTCGAGAGCGGCACGCGACAGGCGGCGCTGTTGCACGATATGTTTTTGCAGCACATGGGCCAAGTCTGGCGCCGAGCGGAAGGCATATTTATGGCCCACTTTTTGCAAGTTAAAACCAGCCGTCGCATAGGTTTCGCCAATCGTGGCCAAGAGGGCTGGCACATCGGCGCCCTCGGGCAATTTGTCTTTAATATTGGCGATGTCGAGCGGTTCCTCGGCGGCAAATAAAACCGCCTCCACCATCCGAATTTGCGTCGCATCGACGGGCAATAAAGCGACTTCTTGTGGCGCTTCTAAGGGCGTTTCATTCGACATCACGTCTCACCTTTATCGTTAGAGGTTGGTGCCGCTTTCGGGCGCGAGCGGCGCACCAAAAGGGCTTCAAAATTACGGCTTTGTTGCACTTCCAATTTGCCATCGCGAGCATATTCCAAAACCGCGCTGAACGAACTGGCCAGAGTTGTGCGCCGCTTTTGTGGGTCGCGAATATCGCTCGCCACCAAAGCATCCATTTTTTGCCAATCGTCTAATTTGCCCAACAAGCGTTCCAAACGCATCCGCGCCCGCTCAATCGACAAGACATCCATCTTCGGCGGCGACCAGCTTTCATAGTGATTGCGCAATCGCTGCGTCGAGTAAGCGGCCAGCACTTCATAAAGGCTCGCGTCATAAGTGCTTTCGCGTTTGATACGAATGCCCTCAGGCTGACCATGAACAAAGAAATCGCGGCCCAGCAAATCGCGGCCCATTAATTGCCCTGCCGCATCGCGCATCGATTCCAGACATTGCAAACGAAACACCAAATGCGCCGCCATGGATTCGGGGTCCATTTCATCGTCATCATGCGGCGGTGGCAGCAGTAGCCGTGATTTCAAATAGGCCAGCCAAGACGCCATCACCAAATAGTCAGCCGCCAGTTCAATGCGTAAGTCTTGGGCTTGGCGAATAAAATCGAGATATTGCTCGGCCAATTGCAAAATAGAAATTTGCTTGAGGTCCACTTTTTGCGTCCGCGCCAGAGATAGCAAAATATGCAACGGGCCTTCATAGCCCTCCAGCGCAACATCTAAGGCGCCCTCGCCCTCTTGCGCCGCCGCGTCGCGCCCAAGAGCCTGCATGGCCGCCGGATCATAGGCCAAGCCTTCGCTGAACTCGCCAGATGGGTCTGTGGCAGCCTTCGGCTCGGTAGAATCAGTTTGGGTGTCTTTCATGACAGACTTATAGCGCGTTCTGCGCCTCGGGGAAAATATCCGCCACCAGTTCTCCCCAGACTTTACGCGCGCCCGAAGGCACATCGCACGACAACTCGCCAATGGCTTGCTCCACGGCGCTCAATCTGGCTTGCGCTTTGGGCAGCAATCGATTGGGGGCCTCTTTCAGGGCGTCTTGTATCTCATTCATTTCCTGCGCATCCCCATTACAATGCAGCACGACATCACAGCCCGCCTTGAGCGTTTTATGCACCCGAGAGCTAATATCGCCCGACAAAGCCCCCATCGAAATATCATCGCTCATCAGCAAGCCATCAAAGCCGATGTAGTTGCGAATAACTTCTTCAATAAGCGGTTTGGAAAACGTGCTGGTCTCGCTGGCGTCAATCGCGTTGAAGCGCAAATGCCCCGTCATCGCCATTAAGGGAGCCATTTGCGGTGCACAGGTTCGGCGAAACACTTCGAAGTCAGTGGCCTTTAAGGTCGCTATATCGGTATCGATCATTGGCAAATCATGGTGGCTATCGACGCGCGATCGGCCATGGCCGGGAATATGTTTGAGAACGGGCAAAACGCCGCCCATTTGCAAGCCTTCCAGCACCGCCTGCCCCAAAACCACAACGCGCTCGACGTCATCGCCAAAGGCGCGGTCGCCGATGACATCACTCATGTCTGGAAAGGCTAAATCTAGGCAAGGCGCGCACGTGATGGGTATTCCCAGCTCGTGCAAATCTTGCGCCAGAAGCGCAGCGCCCAAACGCGCCGCTTCCACGGCACGGGCTTTATCGGTTTGGTAAATTTCGCCATAGGCGCCCATCGGCGGATAGGCTGGCACAAGGGGCGGCTTGAGGCGCGCCACTCGGCCGCCTTCTTGGTCGATGAAAATCGGCAGATGCGGATTGCCGGACATCTCGCGCAAATTATCTGTTAGCGCGCGCACTTGCTGGCGGCTCTCGATATTGCGGGCAAATAAAATAACGCCCCAAGGCCGCGCCGCATGAAAAAACGCGCCCTCCTCTTGGGTGAACTCGAGCCCTTGCAGACCATAAATTACCGGAGCGGCAGCTGGCTTAACGTCGGTTGGGCTAGCGTCGGTTGGGTTAGGGTTGTTTTCTGACAAGGCAGTCCTGCCCCCGCTTTTTCAAATTGGCGCAAAATTGTTTGGCGCCATTTTGATTTTGAAAGCCCGGCACATTGACCCGATAGAAAATACCCTTATCGCCCAAATCAACCCGCAAAATCAGCGGGTCTCGACGACCCAGCATATCATTGTTGCTTTTCTGCAATCGCGAATACAGCCCACGGGCCAAAGCGCGCGAGCGGGCTGCCGCCAATTGCACCATGTAATCTTGACGCGCCGCGCGCAGCGTTGGCGCTGGGGCTTTGGCTGCGACTTTTTTGGCTGGCTTGGATACTGGCTTGGATATTGGCTTAGCTGCAGACGTCACGGCCGCGCGCGGGGCGCGGTTTAAATCGGGGCGCGGCGGGGTAACTTTCACCCGCGCATTCTCTTGCAAAACTTGTATCGAATTACCCGCTGGCAGGTTGTTGTTTGCGGTCTCGTCCGCGCCACGGCCAGATAAAGCCTCGCCGAATGGGTCGCTTTGCGCGATCAGGCTCTCAATCGTGCCGGGTGCATTATCGGCTGGCGATTGGCGTGCGGGCACTTGGGTCGCTTTGGGTTCGCCGCGCATCACGCCGTAAATATTCAAGTCATCTGCCTTGGGGGCAACGCCGCCTGGCACCTGCTCGGCCGGCACCTTAATGGGGGTGTTTTGCGCCAAGACCACCGGAGGCAAGCTGCGCTGACCTTCGGCCAAACCTTCTTGGAACGCATAGTAATAAGTGCTGGCAACAGCCATGCCGGTGAAAATGAGAAAGAAGCCTATGCTGCGCGCCGATGGCAAGCTGAACGAGGAGCTGCGCGAGTAAATCTCGGCGCCAGGCGATGGGTGCCCGATTTCCAAATCGACATCGCTGTCGAGGAAGTTACGTTCAAATCCACCTGGGTCATTTTGCGACATGCTGTCTCCGTCTGGGGCTTGATGCCCTTCTGCGATTAGGTTAGCGCATTTCGTCTTCTGGTGTCACGCCGATAACGTCTAAACCCGAGGCCAGCACGGTAGCGGCGGCGCGAAGCAGCGCCAGTCGAGCCAAATTTCCAGCCCTGTCGTCGTCTTGAAGGAAGCGCAACTCTAGGCGTTCCTTGCCTAAATTCCATAAGGCGTGAAAATCAGCCGCCAACTCCATCAGATAAAACGCCACACGATGCGGCTCGCGCGCTTCGGCCGCCGACGCCAACATGCGAGGATAATTGGCCAGATTTCGAATCAAGGCGAACTCGGCAGGGTCTTTTAGGGGGTCGAGATTTTGGCTCGCCAAATTAGCATCCGTAACGTCTGCTTCGCTAAATCCAGCTTGGCGCGCATTGCGCAGCACCGAACAAATTCGGGCATGGGCGTATTGCACATAAAACACCGGATTATCACGGCTTTTATCTTTCACCACATCGAAATCGAAATCCAAAGGCGCATCGTTTTTGCGCGTTAGCATCATAAAACGCACAGCGTCTTTGCCAACTTCATCGACGACTTCGCGAAGCGTAATGAAACTACCCGAGCGTTTCGACATTTTTACTGGCTCGCCGCCGCGCATCAGCTTGACCAAATTGCAAACTTTGACTTCCAAAGACGCTTCGCCTTCGCTGATCGCCGTCACCGCCGACTGCATGCGTTTGATATAGCCAATATGGTCGGCCCCCCAGACGTCAATCATCTGCGTATAGCCGCGTGTTACTTTGTTAAAATGACACGCAATATCAGGCGCGAAATAGGTCCAACTGCCGTCCGATTTTTTCAAGGCGCGGTCACTATCGTCGCCAAAATCAGACGAACGGAACAGGGTTTGTTCTTGTGGTTCCCAATCTGGTGGCGGGGTTTTGCCTTTTGGCGGTTCCAACACACCCTTATATATCAGCCCCTTAGTATCTAAAACATCAAGTGATTTATCAACAGACCCATCGGCATGCAAGCTTTGCTCGGATAGGAAAAAATCATGCGCCACACCCAAAGCGGCGAGGTCTTCGCGAATGCGCTCCATCATCATCGGCAAAGCGACGGATTTTGCCACTTGCACCTGCGTCGCCTCGTCTTGGCTGCCCAAATCGGGGTGATTTTTCGCCAATTCCTGCCCCACCGGAATGAGATAATCTCCGGGATATAGCCCCTCTGGGATGCTGCCGATATCCTCGCCCAGAGTCTCGCGCATCCGCAATAAAGCCGAGCGCGCCAGCACATCGACCTGCGAGCCTGCGTCATTGATATAATACTCGCGCAAAACTTCATGGCCGGTTTTCTCTAGCAATCGCGCCAAAGCATCGCCGAATACCGCGCCGCGCGCGTGGCCTACGTGCATCGGGCCTGTTGGATTGGCGGAGACATATTCAATATTCAGCTTGCCGGCACCCGTTTGGTCCCCGAACCCCGTGCCCTGCTCTAAAATGGTTGGCAACAGGCCAAGCCAAAGCGCAGGCGCCAGACGCAAGTTCACAAACCCCGGCCCCGCAATCTCTGCCGTTTCAATCGCGTCTGATTTCAGCAATTCCTCGACCAAAAGTGCAGCCACATCGCGCGGATTCAGCCCCGCGGGCTTGGCCAACACCATGGCGGCATTGGTTGCCATATCGCCGTGGCTGGCGTCGCGGGGTGGCTCTACGCCCACTCGGTCTAGGGACAGCTGTTCAGGCAGCGCCCCACGCGCTTGCAGGGCTTTTAAGCTATCGCGAACCAGGGCTTCAATCTCGGAAAATAAATTCATCTACTTCACTCAAATAAAAAGGGGCTTTAGGCCATCGAATCCGAAATATCGAACAAACGGCGGTGCTCTTCCATCGCAAAACGGTCGGTCATGCCAGCTAGGTAGTCGCAAATAATTCGCGCCTTATGGGTTTCATCGCCAGATATCGCTGAGCGGCGCCAGTCTTCGGGCAACAGCTCTGGCTCGGCAAATTGCAAATCGAATAAATCGCGCATCACCCGGCGCGCCTTGCTCATCGAGCCATTGACGGTGTGATGACGATAGACCCGCTCGTATAGAAACGATTTTATCGTTCTGTGTTTCTCATCCATCTCTGGCGAAAACTCAGCCAAAGCGCCGCCTAGATTGCGCACATCGTCGGCGCTCTCAATGCGATGCTCGGCCAAACGATGGCGAACCACGCCGACCAAATCGCCGATCATCAACGAAATCATCTCCCGCACCAATTCATGGCGGATGAGTTGCTCATCAATTTTGCCATGCTCGGCATCGATGGCGCGCAAGATACCCCCCGTCATCGGCAGATCGCGCAAATCATCCAGCGTAATGAGATTGGCGCGCAACGCATCGTCAATATCGTGATTATTATAGGCAATATCGTCTGACAAGGCCGCGACTTGGGCCTCCGCCGATGGCCATGTGTGCAAATGCAGGTCTTGTTGTTTGGCATGCTGCTGAATGGCAAATGGCAAATCGGTCAGCTTTTGTTCGCCCACCAAAAGCGGGCCATTGTGTTTTACCAAACCCTCCAGCGCTTCCCACGTCAGGTTGAGGCCATCGAACGGGATGTAACGCTTCTCTAGCTGCGTCACGATACGCAAAGTTTGGGCATTATGGTCAAACCCACCAAACGGCTGCATGGCGGCATTTAGCGCGTCTTCGCCAGCGTGGCCAAAAGCCGTATGACCCAGGTCATGCGACAAGGCCAAGGTTTCTGTTAGCTCTTCATCCAAGCCCAATTCGCGGGCGATAGAGCGGCCAATTTGCGCCACCTCAAGGGAGTGCGTCAGGCGAGTGCGATAATAATCTCCCACATGGGCGAGGAAAACTTGCGTCTTATGCTTCAGCCGACGAAAGGCGCCGCAGTGCAACACGCGGTCACGGTCGCGCTGATAGGGCGTGCGGGTTTGGCTTTCGCTTTCCGGATACAGGCGCCCGCGTGAGCCACCGTTCTCAACTCCGGAGATTGGCTGGCAGGCATAGGGCGCGTGATAAATGTCATGTGTCATGCTTCCCTTTTACGGGGCTTTCCATCCAATGAGAAGCCCCGAATAACCGGCCCTATTTGGCGGCACCCTTCAGGAAGGCGAAAATCTGTTTTTCGATGCCGCCGCGCGAGACGCAAGGCCCCGTATGGGTAATCATCCGCGCCGCGTAAGTGTTCATCACGTCGAGGCGGTATTGCCCTGTAACGGCGATGAGCACTTGCGAAGTAGCGCCAAACCCTCGGCTGAGATGCACTCGAACTTTGGCATGTTTTTTCAACTGAGGCGGCGAGACGGCCGCGCGAATGTTGAAATCGCCACAGTCCACTTGTCTATCGTCATCGGGTAAAGCAAGCCGGCCAACAATCAGGCCGAAGCCCTCATCAATATCGGTGATTTCCAACTCATGCGCATCGAACCAGCCAATCGTGCGCGACCAAGCGGTGGGATAATCGACCTGCAAAATGCGCGCCGATGGCGGCGCCAGCTGAATCTTTGGCGGGGTAATCGTTACCTGCGCACAGCCCGCTAAAACCACGGGTAAGACCAAGGGTAAGATTAAGGGTAAAACCAAACCTTGAAACAGCCCTGCTCTCGCCCTGGTCGTCGTCGTCATTGTGGAGGTCGTCGCCTTCGATAGCCGCTTCTTGTTATTTTTATGTTTCATAGTCCACCTTCGTTTCAAACAAGGTGGCACGCGCAGCCCCCAAGAAGAACCAGGCTATTTTCAATAAGTTAACTTAAGAGAAACAACCTCAAAACTCTTGGCGCAACATCACCATGTCGCGCAGCAGATGGCCGTTGTCGATAATCGGGATGGGATAGCGGCTGAAGAAACCTTTCAACACGCCGTCGCGTTTGAAGCCGAGTTTTTCATAGAGGCGAATTTGCGCGTTGCCCATAACCCCAGGCGTTTCGCCCGTGCCAATTTCCACGGCTTTGACGCCGCGCATTTTGGCCAACTCCAGCACATGGGTGATCAGGGCGCTGGCCATGCCTTGGCGGCGCATGATGGTGCGTGTGGCGATATTCTTAATTTCATAGCCATCGGCAATCGGCACGATGACGCAAATCGCATAAGGGTTTTTGGGCTTGCCGATGCGAAACATCTCTGCCTCCGCTTGGGTAGGCGGCAGGTAATCGAGCACCGCCTCCAACCATGGGTCGGCGTCGAGCAGCAAGTCCCAATGGGCGCGGCTTAGCTCGGCTTCATGCTCTATCTCATGTTTAATCACGTCCATAAGCGCACAATATCTTGAATCGTTATGAAATCCGCCCTATTTAATAGCTATGGAAGAAAACCAATTCGGCATCTCCGAAAGTGCTGCGGTACAAATCGGAAAAATTCTCGCCACCGAGGCAGACGGCGCGTGCTTGCGCGTGGCTGTGCAAGGTGGCGGCTGTTCTGGCTTTTCTTATGTCTTCTCCATTGATGCCAAACAGACGGCCGAAGACCTTGTGGTCTCGCGCGATGGCGTCACGGTTTTGGTCGATGATATGTCGTTGCAATATATGCAAGGCAGCGAGATTGATTGGGTCGACGATCTCATCGGCGCCAGCTTTCAAATTAAAAACCCAAATGCGACCGCCAATTGCGGCTGCGGCACGAGCTTCGACGTCTGATGAAAATTGCTAGCTGGAATGTGAACTCAATTAAGGCGCGCCTGCCCAATGTGCTGCGCTGGCTGAGCGAAGAACAACCCGACATTGTGGGCTTACAAGAATTAAAATGCGTCGATGAAGCCTTCCCGCGCGCCGACATTGAAGCGCTGGGCTATAACGTCGAAACGCATGGGCAAAAAACCTATAATGGCGTGGCTCTGCTTTCCAAACTCCCGCTCGAAGATGTGTCGCGGGGCCTGCCCGATTTTGAAGACGAGCAATCGCGCTATATCGAAGCTGTGGTCTCGACCGAAAAAGGCGCTTTGCGCGTGGCTTCGCTATATTTGCCCAATGGCAATCCGGTGGGCGACGATGGCTTGCACGAAAAATACTTGTACAAATTAAACTGGATGAAGGCGCTGCAAGCGCATACGAAAACGCTTTTGTCTTATGAAGAAGCGTTCATTCTGTCGGGCGATTATAACGTCATCCAGCAGCCCGAAGATTGCTACAACCCCGAAGGCTGGGAAGGCGATGCGCTATATCGCCCCGAAACCCATGCTGCGTTTCGCGCCATTGTAAACCTAGGGCTAACAGAAGCCGTGGCCTCGCTGGCGCAGACGGGCGACGACACCTATACGTTTTGGGATTATCAGGCCGGCGCTTGGCCGAAAAATAATGGCATTCGTATTGATCATCATCTGATGTCGCCCTTGGCCGCAGACCTGCTCGCTAGTTTTGACATTCATAGCCATACCCGCGACTGGGAAAAACCCTCCGACCACGTGCCCGTGGTAATCGAGGTCGACGCTTAGGCGTTTGTTGTTACGCGCGAGCTTTTTCTCACGCGCCGCCTAAAATCATCTACACTTCTTTGCATGGAAACAGCCCTTCTCTTTTTGGCCGGCTTGATTGGCGGCACCATGAACGCGCTTGCGGGCGGCGGCAGCGGCATTACGTTTGCCGCTTTGGTGTTCACCGGCATGCCCCCCATCGTTGCCAATGCGACCAATACATTTGCGGCTACCTTTGGCTATATCACCGGCGTTTTGGGCTATCGACAGCACATGAGCGGCATGGGCAAAGACCTGCTTTGGCAAGCACCTCTGGTGTTTATCGGCGGGCTATTGGGCGGCTATGCTTTGCTGCAAACCGATGCCCAAGTGTTTGCGGCTGCCGTGCCTTGGTTGTTATTGTTCGCCACGGCGTTGTTTATGGCCGGGCCGCAATTGGAGCGTTTGGCCGCGCACTTTGGCGGGCGCCGCGTGCAAGTAGCTGGCGCGCTAGCTTTGTTTTTGACCTGCATCTATGGCGGTTATTTCCAAGGCGGGTTTGGCATTCTTACCCTCGCCGCTTTATCGCTATCGGGCTATACGGCCGTGCGCGCCATGAATGGTTTGAAACTGGTGTTTGCCACCATATCCTCTATCGCGGCGCTGCTTTTGTTTGCGCTGGAAGGCAAGATTGATTATGTCGGCGGACTGGCCGTTATGGTCGGTATTGGCATCGGCAGCTATGGCGCCGCGCGATTGACCAATTATGTGTCCGACACCACCGTCAAACGCGCCAGTATCGGCGTCTGCCTTTTGGTGACGGGCTACGCATTTTTCATCGCTTATAGTTAGAGCTTATAGTTAGAACTTATACTGAAAGCTTATCGTGGAGACTTAGCCGAGCCGTTTCAGCGCTTCGCCTAATTTGTCACGCCGCGCTTGTTCTTCTGCGAGACGGGCTTTGTTCTCGTCGATGACCGCGGCCGGGGCTTTGTCTAAGAAACCTTGATTGTTCAGCTTGCCAGAGATTTTCTTAATCTCAATCTCCACTTTGCCGATATCTTTTTGCAATCGCGCGCGCTCCGCATCGACATCAATCACATCGGTTAACGGCAAAGCCAGAACCGCTTCGCCCAGCACCGCTTGCACGGCGCCTTCGGGAACCGCCTCGGCCAGCGTTATGCTTTCCAAACGGGCCAGACGTTGCAGCACCGCGCCGGTCTCGTTCAATCGGCCTTGCGTTTCCGCATTGGCCCCAATGACCACCAGCGGCACGCGGGCCCCTGCGGGCACATTCATCTCGGAGCGCACCGAACGAATTTCGCTGATTGCGTCAATCATCCAGGTTACTTCCACATCGGCTTTTGCGTTTACCAAACTATCGGGCAAACTCGGCCAGACATCGAGCATGAGGTGATTGTCGCGCGCGCCCGTTTTGGCCCATAGCTCTTCTGTCACGAAAGGCATGAACGGGTGCAGCAGGCGCAGCGCATTTTCCAACGCCCATTTGGTGGCCGCTTGCACTTGCGCTTTTTGGCTTTGCGCTTCGGCGCTGGTGTCGTCGTTTTGTAAAGCCGGTTTGGCCAGCTCGACATACCAATCGCAAAAACTATTCCAGATAAATTGATAGACACCATTGGCCGCATCGTTAAAGCGATAGGCCTCTAGCGCCTGCGTCACGTTGTTTTGCGTACGCACCACTTCGCCGACCAACCATTGGGTCAGCGGCAGGCTGGCACTGGCGGGGTCGAAGTCTTCCGCCTCAAAACAGCCGTTCATATCGCAAAAGCGAGCGGCGTTCCAAAGCTTGGTGGCGAAATTGCGATAGCCTTCCACACGGCTTTCGGACAATTTAATGTCGCGCCCCATGGCGGCCATGGCCGACAAAGTGAACCGCAAAGCATCGGCGCCATAGCGGTCGATAAGCTCGAGCGGGTCGACGACATTGCCTTTGGACTTCGACATTTTTGCGCCTTTTTCATCGCGCACCAGCGCGTGAACATAGACCGTATGAAACGGCACTTCGCCATCCATGAAATGCAGGCCGCTCATCATCATGCGCGCGACCCAGAAAAAGATAATGTCGAACCCGGTCACCAGAACATCGGTTTTATAATGGCGATCCAGCTCGGTTGTTTCCTCGGGCCAGCCCAAAGTTGAGAACGGCCATAGCGCCGAAGAGAACCACGTGTCCAACACATCTTCATCGCGCGTCAGCGCCACGCCCTCGCCCGCTTGGGCTTGCGCTGCGGCTTCATCTTCTCCAACGAAAACATTGCCGTCTGAGTCATACCAAGCTGGAATTTGATGGCCCCACCAAAG
>JABHDF010000028.1 GCA_018673175.1 Rhodobiaceae bacterium
CGATGATTATGATGTTTTGGTTAACCCGCTTTCGGTGTTAACGCCCGGCGTGTTTCGGCGAATTTTCGAATTTGGCATTGGTCTGCCAGACGACGACACGAAAGTTCCCGAGCCGCCGACGGAAGAGCTAACCGAATAGGGGCTGCCTAGCGCGTCCGCAATAGGACGTGGCGCTTTTTGCCCGCCGATAGTTTTATCGCGCCCGCCACAACATCGTCTTTGGTTAAATGAGCGGCAATGTCTTTTTGCGGCGTGTCATTTACTTTCGCGCCACCGCCTTGCACAAGGCGGCGCGCTTCCCCGTTAGAGCTGGCCAGCCCGGCCAGAACAAAGGCTTGCAATAGGCCTAAGCCGTCTTCCAAAAGCGCTGCGTCCATATCGACGCTGGGCAAGTCGTCGCTGGTGCCACCGCCTTCGAAAGTCTCGAGGGCTGTGGCCTCGGCTTTTTGAGCCGCCTCTAAACCGTGGCACATGGCCGTGGCTTGGGTGGCGAGGATTTTCTTCGCCTCATTTAACTCGGCCCCTTCGAGGGCTTCAAGGCGCGCGATTTCCGCCAGCGGCAACTCGGTGAATAATTTTAAGAAACGGCCAATATCGGCATCTTCTGTATTGCGCCAAAACTGCCAGTAATCATAGACCGACAAAAGGTCTTGGTTGAGCCAAACGGCCCCTTGCGCGGTTTTGCCCATTTTGGCCCCCGACGCGGTGGTCAGTAGATTGGTGGTCAGGCCATAGGCTGATTTCTGGTCGGTGCGGCGGGTTAAATCAATGCCATTGACGATATTGCCCCATTGGTCCGAGCCGCCCATTTGCAGGGTGCAATCATAGCGTCGGTTGAGCTCGAGAAAATCATAGGCTTGCAAAATCATATAATTAAATTCGAGGAAACTAAGCGGTTGCTCGCGCTCTAGCCGCAGTTTCACGCTGTCGAAACTCATCATCCGATTGACCGAAAAATGGCGGCCATAATCGCGCAAAAATTCGATGTAATTCAACTGCGAAAGCCAATCGTCATTATCCACCATAATGGCGTCGGTGGGGCCTTCGCCAAAAGTCAGAAAGCGCTCGAAAGTGGCGCGAATGGTTTTTTTGTTCTCGTCGATTTTTTCTTGTGTCAACAATTGACGGCTTTCGTCTTTGCCGGACGGGTCGCCCACTTTGGTGGTGCCGCCGCCGATTACCACAATAGGGCGATGGCCCGCTTGTTGCAGCCGGCGCAGCATTAATATCGAGATTAAATTACCGACATGCAAAGACGGCGCCGTGCAATCATAGCCGATATAGCCCGTCACCACGCCATCGCCATCGGTTCCCAGCGCTTTATCCAGCGCCGTGTCATCGGTGCATTGGGCGATAAAGCCGCGTTCGTCGAGCGTTTTTAGAAAATCTGATGTATAAGTCATGAATGAAACTGTTAAGCAAACCGCCTTTGAAAATCAAGAGGCCATATTGGCCAGCCGATAAGCCAGCCCTGAAGTTAGGGATATCTGCCGGGGTCTGCGCGCCATGAGTGCGATAAAAACTTGCCTCGGGCTGATGAGCGGCACCTCTTTGGATGGCATTGATTTAGCGCTTCTGGAAACCGATGGCGAGGCGTATATCGTGGCCTT
Organism: Rhodobiaceae bacterium; assembly: GCA_018673175.1. GTDB lineage: Bacteria > Pseudomonadota > Alphaproteobacteria > RS24 > RS24 > UBA8337. Next base: position 1,611 of record JABHDF010000028.1, read on the forward strand.
GCGCGATGGGTTTGCGGCCTATGATGGCGCCACGCGCGCGGCTTTGCGCGAGGCGCTTGATAGTGCCGCCGCTCTGCCAACGCCGGTGCTGGCTGATTTGGCTCTCTGGCCGTCGGAATTAATCAGCGCCGATGCTTTGGTGACGCAGGCGCATATTGAGGCGGTGCAAAATTTTCTCTCCTCTTCTGGCTCTGCTGGCGAAACCTTTTCGCTGATTGGCTTTCATGGCCAAACCCTTGTGCATCGTCCCGAGGATGGGTTCACGCTGCAAATTGGCGACGGGCAGGCTTTGGCGCAAGCTTTGGGCGTCGATGTCATCGGCCAATTTCGCCGTGCGGATATGGCGGCTGGCGGACAAGGCGCGCCGCTTGCGCCTTTATATCATGCGGCTTTGCTGGGCGAGGCGCGCCCGCAAGCGGTGTTAAACCTCGGCGGCATTGCCAATGTGACTTGGCTTGGCTCGCAAGGGGATTTGCTGGCTTTTGATACCGGCCCCGCCAATGCTCTGCTGGATGATTGGGTGCAGCAGAAAACCGCCCAAGCCTATGATGAAAACGGGGCTTTGGCGGCGCGGGGGCAGGTCGATGAGACGGCGCTTGCCGCTTTGATGGCGCATCCGTTTTTTACCGCGCCGCCGCCCAAATCTCTCGATCGATTGGCCTTCGATGCGACGCCGATACAGGCGCTTTCGGCCGAAGATGGTGCCGCCACATTGACCGCTTTTACCGCCGCCAGCGTGGCGGCAGGTCTGCGCTTATGCCCTGAAAAGCCAAGCCGATTGATTTTATGCGGCGGCGGTCGGCATAATAAAACCCTGTGCCAAGCGCTCGAGGCGCGCACGCATGTGCCAGTGGTGGATTGCGATGGTTTGGGATGGCGCGGCGATGCGCTGGAGGCGCAAGCCTTTGCTTGGCTGGCCTTGCGCAGCCAAAAAGGCTTGCCGCTAAGCCACCCGAAGACAACGGGGGTTAGCGCGCCGACGACAGGCGGCGAGATCTATAGCGCGCGCTAAGGCCCGCCTATTTCAGTTTATTTATTGGCAATTTCGGTGATGCGTTTGTCGAGATATTTGCTGACCACGCCGTCGAGCGTATCCATATCTTTTTCAAAGAAATGATTGCCGCCTTTGATGTTTTGATAATCAATGGTGATGCCTTTTTGCGCTTGCAGGCGTTCGACCAATTTTTCGATATCGTCTTTCGGCACAATGCGGTCGGCATCGCCATGGGTAATCAGACCGCTGGCGGGGCAGGGCGCCAAAAAGGTGAAATCGTAAAAATTGGCAGGCGGGGCCACCGACACAAAACCAGAAATTTCTGGTCGACGCATCAGCAATTGCATGCCAATCCAAGCGCCAAAACTATACCCAGCAACCCAGCACTGGCGCGCATCGACGCTTAAAGCTTGCAGCCAATCAAGTGCGGCGGCGGCATCGGATAATTCGCCAATGCCATCGTCAAATTCGCCTTGGCTTCGGCCAACGCCGCGGAAGTTAAACCGCAGCACGGAAAAGCCTCGGCTGGCGAATTGATGATACAATTGATAGGCCACAGGATTGTTCATACTGCCGCCCAATTGAGGCAGCGGATGCAAGATCATGGCAATCGGCGCCCCCGGTTCTTTGTTTTGGGTAAAGCGGCCTTCTAGGCGGCCTTCGGGGCCGTTGAAAATTACTTCTGGCATTGTCTGACGCTCCCACGACGCTTGGATGTGTAAACTTGACTAATTTAGTCGGATTTACTATATCTCTACTCAGTTGAGCCAAGTGATAGCGAAAAGCCCATAGCAATTGCAAGGTTTTTCGTAAAACCTCAAGTAAAGCAATAGGATAGAATGAAATGAAACTCTCCACGCGAGGCCGTTATGCCGTTATGGCGATGGCAGATATCGCGCAGCAAGCCGCGCTCAGCGCTTCGGATGGGAAAATAGGCCCTATGAAACTGGCAGATATTGGTCTGCGGCAGGAGATTTCGCTCAACTATTTGGAACAGATTTTTGGCGATTTACGCCGCGCCAAATTAGTCACCAGCCATCGCGGCGCGCATGGCGGCTATACGCTGGCGGCGGCGCCCGAGAGCATTCGCATTGGCGATGTCATTCAGGCTGTTGATGAGCCCGTGGAAGTAACGCGTTGTGGCTCGTCTTCAGGCTGTTTGGCCAAACAGGCGCGATGCCTAACGCATGATCTTTGGGCGCAATTGGGCCAAACGATTTATCAATTTTTAAACTCGATTTCGCTGGCCGATGTGGTCAGCGGCAAAGACCTCTCGACGCTGCCGCATTTGGCGCAGCCGACCTCTTTGGTGGAATTGCTGGGGGAGGCAGGCGAATGAGCCGGACGTACCTTGACTATAATGCCACCGCGCCGTTGCGCCCCGAAGCGCGCGAGGCTTTGCTGGCGGCGCTAGATATTGGCAATCCGTCTTCGGTGCACTTTGAAGGGCGCCAAGCGCGCGCCTTGGTGGAAACCGCGCGCCAAGATATCGCCGAGCTGGTGGTGGCCCATCCAGAGACCGTTATTTTTACTTCGGGCGGCACGGAAGCGTGCAATCTGGCGCTGAATTTGCGCCAAGCCCCGAAGGGTAAGATTGGCCGTATTCTGGTCAGTGCGATTGAGCACTCGGCTGTTTTGGAAGCCACCAAGCCTTCTGGCTTGCCGGTCGAAACTTTGCCCGTCACGGGCGATGGCCTAGTGGACATGCAGGCTTTGGAAGCCAGCTTGCAAGATGAGACGCCGGCCTTGGTTTGCGTGATGCTGGCCAATAATGAGACGGGCGTGCTTCAGCCCATCGCCCAAATTGGCGCCTTGGTAAAAGCCCACGGCAGCCTGTTGTTTTGCGATGGCGTGCAAGCGGCCGGAAAAACGCCCATCAACATGATTGCCATGGGCATTGATGCCTTAAGTTTGTCGGGCCATAAACTTGGCGCCCCGATGGGCGTTGGGGCTTTGGTCACGCGCCCGGGTGTTGTGGTGCCGCCGCAACTTATCGGCGGCGGACAAGAACTTGGACGCCGCGCGGGCTCGGAGAATATTTCTGGCATTGCCGCTTTTGCGGCGGCCGCGCGTGCCGCCAAGGCAGGCTTGGAAGCGTTTCAAGGGTTTGCCGCTCAACGCGATGCGATGGAAGCGGCGCTGCTGGCGGCGCAACCAGAGGTGCATATTTTTGGGCGTGACGTAGAGCGCTTGGCCAATACCAGTTGTTTTGCGCTGGCGGGCTTGAGCAGCGAGGCCTTGGTGATGGCGTTGGACTTGGACGGCCTGTCGGTCAGTGCCGGTTCGGCTTGCTCCAGCGGCAAGGTGTCGCGCAGTCATGTGCTGGAAGCCATGGGGGTTTCACCCCATATCAGTAAGGCCGTGGTGCGCGTCAGCTTAGGCTGGCAAAGCCACGCAGAAGACACAGATAAATTGGTAACAGCTTGGGCCAAATTGGCCGCACGGCTCGACCCGAAAAAGCGTGATGTAAATTTAACCAAGGCGGCGGAGTAAATCATGAGCGAAGCGAAAGCATCGATAGACAAAGAAACCGTTGAGCAGGTCGCCCAATTTGGTGGGGAGCATTATAAATATGGCTTCACCACAGAAATTGATATGGACCGCGTCGAGAACGGCTTGAGCGAAGATATCATTCGCTTTATTTCGGCCAAAAAAGACGAGCCACAATGGCTGCTCGACTGGCGCCTAGACGCCTATGAGCGCTGGCTGACCATGGACGAGCCCGAGTGGGCGCATGTCGATTACCCTAAAATCGATTATCAAGACCTGTGCTATTACGCGGCGCCTAAGTCGATGGAAGATGGCCCTAAAAGCCTCGATGAAGTCGATCCTGAGCTGTTAAAAACCTATGAGAAGCTGGGCATTCCACTAATTGAACAAGAGATGCTGGCTGGCGTGCGCAAAGTCGCCGTCGATGCGGTGTTTGATAGCGTGTCGGTTGGCACGACATTTCGCGATGAATTGGCCAAAGAGGGCGTAATTTTCTGCTCGTTCTCGGAAGCCGTAAAAGAGCATCCCGATTTGGTGCAGAAATACCTCGGCTCCGTTGTGCCGAAATCGGACAATTATTTCACCGCATTGAACTCGGCTGTGTTCTCAGATGGCTCGTTTGTTTACATTCCGCCGGGCGTTCGGTGCCCGATGGAACTGTCGACTTACTTTCGCATCAATGAGGCCAATACCGGCCAATTTGAGCGCACTTTGGTGATTGCCGACAAAGGCTCTTATGTCAGCTATTTAGAAGGCTGCACGGCGCCGATGCGCGACGAAAACCAATTGCACGCCGCAGTGGTGGAATTGGTGGCGCTGGAAGACGCCGAGATTAAATATTCAACGGTGCAAAACTGGTATCCAGGCGATGTGGATGGCAAGGGCGGGATTTATAATTTCGTAACCAAACGGGGCGATTGCCGCGAAGACCGCGCCCGCATTAGCTGGACGCAAGTCGAAACCGGTTCGGCTGTCACCTGGAAATACCCAAGCTGCATTTTGCGCGGCGATGGTAGCTCGGGCGAGTTTTACTCGATTGCCATTTCCAACAATCTGCAACAAGTCGATAGCGGCACCAAGATGATTCATTTGGGCAAGAACACCTCGAGTAAAATTATCTCGAAAGGCATCTCGGCAGGGCGGTCGTCGAATTGCTATCGCGGGCAAGTGAGTGTGCATCCCAAAGCCACTAATGCACGTAATTTTACGCAGTGCGATAGTCTGCTCATCGGCGATAAATGCGCCGCCCATACGGTGCCGTATATTGAGGCGAAAAACCTTTCGGCGGTGCTAGAGCACGAGGCGACGACGTCGAAAATTAGCGAGGATCAATTGTTCTTCTGCCAGCAACGCGGCCTCGATGCCGAAGAAGCAGTGGCCCTAATTGTGAACGGCTTTTGCCGTGATGTTTTACAAAACCTGCCGATGGAGTTTGCCGTGGAAGCGCAAAAACTCGTCGGCATCTCCCTAGAAGGAAGCGTTGGATGAGTAGTTTGCTGGATATCAAAGACTTGCATGCGGGAATACCCGATAAGCCGATTATCAATGGCCTATCGCTAAGCATTAACCCCGGCGAAGTGCATGCCATTATGGGCCCAAATGGGTCTGGCAAGTCGACCTTGTCTTATGTTTTGTCGGGCAAAGAAGGCTATGAGGTTAACGGCGGGGAAATGGTGTTTGACGGCCAAGAATTGGCGCAGATGAGCCCAGAAGCACGCGCCATTGCGGGGCTGTTTTTGGCGTTTCAATATCCGTTAGAAATTCCGGGTGTCACCAATATGACGTTTTTGAAAACTTCGCTGAACGCCATTCGGCGCGGTCGCGGGGAAGACGAGATGGATGCGGCCAGCTTCTTGCGTTTGGCGCGCGAAAAATCGCGAGCGCTGGGCATGGATGACGATATGCTACGGCGCCAATTGAACGTCGGCTTCTCGGGCGGCGAGAAAAAGCGCAATGAGATTTTGCAAATGGCGATACTGGAACCCAAGCTCGCCATCCTCGATGAAACCGACAGTGGCCTGGATATTGATGCGCTGAAAACTGTGGCCGAAGGCGTCAATGCGTTGCGCTCACCAGAGCATGGCATGTTGGTGATTACCCATTATCAGCGTTTGCTAGACTTCATTAAACCCGATGTGGTGCATGTTATGGCCAAAGGTCAGATTGTAAAATCGGGCGGGCCAGAATTGGCGTTAGAGTTAGAAAAATCTGGCTATGCCGAATATGTTGGTGGCGCCGAAACCGCCAGCGAGGGAAGCCCAGCCCATGCTTGATGCGCAATCCCATTTCGAGCAAATCCGCGACACGCTGCCCGGCGACGGGCAGGCGCGCGCCGCCACTTTGGCAGCCGCCGAGGCCGTGGGGCTGCCGACGCGTCGGGTGGAGAGTTGGCATTATACCGATTTGGCACGGCTGTTAAAATCAGGCGAGGCGACGGGTGTCCGCACGGTTGATTTTGCCGGCGTGAAGGCTTTGGAAGCGCATTTTGAAAACGGCCTTTTGCACGGCGAGCCGCAAGCCGAGGGGCTGAGCGTTGCGCCTTTTTCGAATACGATAGCGCACACAGAGGCGCCGTCACCAGATACGGTGATGGCTAGCTACAATCATGCCTTGGCGCAAAATGGTCTCACGGCGGAAGTGTCTGGCACTCTGGCGCAGCCATTGGTTATTCGCACCAGCGGCACACAGCCGGTGCATTTGGCGCATAAAATCAGCCTCGCGGCGGGCGCCAAAGCGGTGCTGGTAGACGACCATATGGCCACTGGTTATGCCAATGTGGTGTTCGATATCCACTTGGGCGAAGGTGCCGAGTTGACGCTATTGCGCTCGCAACAGGCGGGCCATCAAGTGGGCCTGAGCCGTGTGACGCTAGAGCAAGACGCGCGCTATAAATCGGTCGCGATGATTAGCGGCGGCACACTGGCGCGCCATGAGGCGCATGTGACGTTAAAAGCGGCGCAAGCCCATGCTGAATTGCATTCAGCGGTTCTCGGGCACGGCCTATCCAAAGCCGCTACCCATGCCGATTTCACTTACGTCATTGAGCATCAGGCGGCGGATACGTCGAGCAACACCTCTGCCTATAATGTATTAGATGGCAACGCGCGCGGCGTGTTTCAGGGCAAGATTATTGTTCGCCCCGATGCGCAGCGCGTCGACGCACAAATGCAAACACGCGCCATGATGTTATCCGAAGGCGCCGAGATGGATGCCAAGCCGGAGCTGGAAATCTATGCAGATGACGTGGTCTGTGCGCATGGTTCGGCGATTGGCGAATTGGATCGCGATGCGCTGTTTTTCTTGCGCTCGCGTGGGCTCGATGAAGCCACCGCGCGCCAGCTGTTGGTCGCGGCGTTTCTGGAGCAAGTGACAACGCATATTGACGACGAAGGCTTGAGCGAGATTATGCGCCAGCTGGTCGATACAAAAATCAACACGCTCTTGGGCAATTTGAGTGGCGAGGTCAGCTCATGAGTTCCTCGGCAAAGGAAGGTGTAAACATGGCGTTTGACGTACACGAGATTCGCAAAGACTTCCCTGTTCTGGGCTCGGAAGTCTACGGTAAACCATTGGTTTATCTAGATAATGCAGCCTCGGCGCAAAAGCCCTTGCAGGTCATCGAGCGGATGAGTCATTTCTCGACCTATGAATATGCCAATGTGCATCGCGGGTTACATTATCTTTCCAACCAGGCGACCAATGCCTTTGAGGCCGCGCGCGAAACCACGCGTCGTTTTTTGAATGCGGCGACGAGCGAGCAGATTATTTTTACCGGTGGCGCCACGGATGCGATTAATTTGGTCGCCTATGGTTTCCTCGAGCCGCAAATCCAAGAAGGCGATGAGATTATTCTGTCGGAGATGGAGCATCATTCCAACATCGTACCTTGGCACTTTATGCGCGAGCGCCATGGCGCGGTGCTGAAATGGGTGCCGGTGACAGATGAAGGCGAGCTGGATATGCAAGCCTATGAAGCGGCGTTTAGCTCGCGCACCAAATTTGTGGCGCTGACGCAAATGTCGAATGCGCTGGGCACGATTACGCCGTCCAAGCAATTGGTCGATATCGCGCATAAAAACGGCGTGCCGATATTGCTCGATGGCTGCCAAGGCGCGGTGCATTTGAAAAATGATATGCAAGCGCTGGATGCCGACTTCTATGTGTTTTCCGGCCATAAGGTTTTTGGCCCCACGGGCATTGGCGTTTTATACGGCAAGGCCGAGGCTCTGGCGGCCATGCGCCCGTTCCGGGGTGGCGGCGAGATGATCCGCGAAGTCTCCAAAGATGTGATTACCTATGGTGACGCGCCGCACCGTTTTGAGGCCGGCACGCCGCCGATTATCGAGGTTATCGGTCTGGGGGAAGCGTTGAAATATATGATGAATATTGGCATCGACGCTTTCGAGACGCATGAGAATGCTTTGCGCGACCATGCCATGGAAGCCGTGGGCAGTATCAACCGCGTGAAGATTTATGGCACTGCGAAAAACAAAGGGGCGATTGTCTCCTTTGGTGTCGATGGCATTCACCCGCATGATTTGGCGACAGTCATGGACCGATCTGGCGTGGCGGTGCGAGCCGGGCACCATTGTGCGCAACCGTTGATGAAAAGATTTAACGTGCCCGCGACGGCACGCGCGTCCTTTACCATATATAATACGCACGAAGAGGTAGACGCTTTGGCCAAAGCCTTGCATAAAGCGATAGAATTTTTTGGATAGACCCTGTGATGAGCGAAGATAAAGAAATGCCCGTAATTGACACCTCCGCGCCGCAAAGCGCCAGCGAGGAGCCTGTGCCAATAGAGGCGCTATCGCCCGAAATGGCGGCGCTGACGGATAATGTCATTGGGGCGCTGAAAAGTGTCTATGACCCAGAAATTCCGGTCGATGTGTATGAGCTCGGGTTGATTTACCGCGTTGATATTTCCGACGATCGCGACATCACCATTGATATGACGCTTACGGCTCCGGGGTGCCCGGTGGCCGAACATATGCCGCGCTGGGTAGAAGACGCCGTGCGTTCGGTGGACGGGGTCGGCGATGTTGTGGTAGAGATGACATTCGAGCCGCCTTGGGATCCAAGCCGCATGTCGGATGAAGCCCGCGTCGCGTTGAATATGTTTTAAGTGATTTTGCCTTTTAATTCGAACAGAAGAGACCGATGAGCCAAGTTTTTGAAATGCCGAAAGCGATTACGCTAACCGAACGCGCCGCAACGCGCGTGAAGGATATTATGGCGCGCGCCGAAACGGCCCAAATTGGCATTCGAGTGGGCGTGAAAAACGCTGGCTGCGCAGGCATGGAATACACGATGGAATATGCCGAAGAAAAGGGCGCCCTCGACGAAGTCGTTGTCGACCAAGGCGTGACCGTTCTCATCGACCCAAAGGCAATTTTGTTTTTGCTCGGCACACAGATGGATTACGAAGAGGGCAAAATGTCTGCCGGTTTCGTGTTCAACAATCCAAACCAAACGGATGCCTGCGGTTGCGGCGAGAGTGTTACGATTGTGCCAGCCAAGCGGTCTGTCTCTTAAGTAAGACACGATAAAACTAGGAAAAAATATGGACCAGTCCTTAGAGATGATTTTGGAGCTGCTGAAACTTGAGCAGCTAGAAAAGAACCTATTTCGCGGCCAAAGCCCGAACGAGAAACGCCAACGCGTGTTCGGGGGTCAAGTGTTGGGCCAAGCCCTGATGTCGGCCTGCTATACGGTAGACGATATGTTCTGCCATAGTTTTCACAGCTATTTTCTACGCCCAGGCGACCCAGAAACGCCGATTATTTATGAAGTCGATACCGCTCGCGATGGCCGCAGTTTTGCCTCGCGGCGCATCGTAGCCATTCAGCACGGCAAGCAGATTTTCAATATGTCGGCGAGTTTCCAGCGCAAAGAAGAAGGGCGCGAGCATCAAATGCAAATGCCCTATGCGCCCGATCCAGAGACGCTGAAAAGCGAACATGAAATGCGCGCCGAGAATGCCGATAAAATTCCCGAGGCTTTTCGCGAAAGCTGGCTGCGTCGTCGCCCGTTTGAAATTCGCCCTGTCAGTCCAAAAGATATGTTCAATCCAGAGCCAGCCGAGCCGCGCAATATTGTTTGGGTGAAAGTCGACCCTGGCATGCCGAAAGATTTTGCGACCAACCAAGCGATGCTTGCCTATATATCCGATACCTCTTTGCTCGACACCTGCATGCGGCCGCATGCTTTGAGCTATATCAATCCGAAATTACAATCGGCCAGTCTCGACCACGCCATGTGGTTTTACCACGAGTTTGAAGCCAATGACTGGCTGCTTTATGTGCAAGAAAGCCCAGCCTCGGCAGGCGGGCGCGGCATGAACTTCGGTCATTTCTTTACCCGTGACGGCAAGCTAATTGCCACGGCCGCGCAAGAAGGCCTTATTCGGGTTCGCGATTAAGCGGTTTCATTGTGGCCTAGATGGGCGGTCAGCGTCGAAATCATCTCGGCCGCCGCATCGGGTATCACGGTACCGGGCGGGAAAATAGCCTTGGCGCCTGCATCTCTTAGCGCATCGAAATCTTGCGGCGGAATAACCCCACCCACGGTCACCATCATATCGCTATGACCCAGAGCGGCCAAAGCATCGCGTAATTCAGGCACCAACGTTAAGTGGCCAGCAGCGAGCGAGCTTACGCCGACAATTTGCGCACCGGCCGCAATGGCATCTTTGGCGGCTTCTTCTGGCGTTTGAAACAAGGCACCTGCGACGACTTTAAAGCCCAAATCAGCCAAAGCCGTGGCAACCACTTTTTGCCCGCGGTCATGGCCGTCTTGGCCCATTTTCGCAAGATAGATAGACGGCGCTTGGCCTTCGCGTTCGCTAAAGCGGGCAACCATATCGCGGACTTTTAAAATGCTCGGGTCGGTATCGCCGAAGTCTTTGCCATAGACATCTGAGATGACTTGCGGCTTGGCTTCATGGCGGTTGTAGACCACTTCGAGAGCCAATGAAATTTCCCCCACGGTGGCTTTGGCTCGCGCCGCATTGACCGCTAAGCTCAGCAGATTGTTTTCCATGCTGCTGGCCTGTGCGTCTTGTGCGCTGGCCGTAAGCGCGGCGAGCGCGGCTTGCACAGCCGCCTCATCGCGCGAGGCTTTTAGCTCTTTCAAACGCTCGATTTGGGCGGTGCGAACCGCTGAGTTATCGACTTTTAAAACATCGACCGGATCTTCGTTTTCTAGGCGGAATTTATTCACGCCAACCACCGTTTGGCGACCGCTATCAATGCGCGCTTGTGTGCGCGCAGCGGCTTCTTCGATGCGCATTTTGGGAATGCCTTGCTCGATGGCCGCTGCCATGCCGCCCAGTTTTTCAACTTCTTGAATATGGCCAAGCGCTTTGGCCGCCAAGTCATGGGTCAGTTTTTCGACAAAATAGCTGCCGCCCCAAGGGTCGATGACTTTGGTGGTATTGCTTTCCATTTGCAGCATCAGCTGCGTATTGCGCGCAATACGAGCCGAGAAGTCGGTCGGCAAGGCCAGCGCCTCATCAAAACTATTGGTATGCAAAGACTGCGTATGGCCTTGGGTGGAGGCCATGGCTTCGATGCAGGTGCGCACGGAATTATTGTAAATATCCTGCGCCGTCAGGCTCCAACCCGAGGTTTGGCTATGCGTGCGCAAAGCCAGAGACTTCGGGTTCTTGGCGCCAAGCCCTTGCATCAATTGCGCCCAAAGCAAACGTGCGGCGCGCATTTTGGCAATCTCCATAAAGAAATCCATGCCAATCGCCCAGAAGAACGACAAGCGCGGGGCAAAGGCATCAATGTCCAAACCCGTCTCCATGCCTGCGCGCGCATATTCCACGCCATCGGCCAGCGTGTAGGCCAGCTCTAGGTCGGCGGTCGCGCCGGCTTCTTGAATGTGATAGCCGGAGATGGAGATGGAGTTAAACTTCGGCATATTTTGCGACGTATAGGCAAAAATATCCGAAATGATACGCATGCTTTGCTTGGGCGGATAAATATAGGTATTGCGAACCATGAACTCTTTCAAAATATCGTTCTGAATGGTTCCAGCCAGCTTATCGGGGCTGACGCCTTGCTCTTCGGCGGCCACAATATACAGCGCCATGATAGGCAAAACTGCGCCATTCATGGTCATGGAAACCGACATGGTGTCGAGGGGAATGCCATCGAAAAGCGTGCGCATATCGAGAATGCTATCAATGGCTACGCCGGCCATGCCGACATCGCCAGCCACGCGCGGGTGGTCGCTGTCATAGCCACGGTGGGTAGCTAAATCAAACGCCACCGATAGGCCTTTTTGGCCAGCCTTCAAATTGCGGCGATAAAAAGCATTGGATTTCTCGGCCGTCGAGAAGCCAGCATATTGGCGCACGGTCCAAGGTTTATTGACATACATGGTCGCGTAAGGTCCGCGAATGTAGGGCGCAATGCCTGGGAAGCTATTCAGATAGGGCAGGGCGTCTCTATCGTGAGCGGTATAAAGCGCTTTGATATCAATGCCTTCGGGCGTTTTGCGTCCGCTTGCGCCACTACGATTGGTTTGCGCGTCTTTAGCCGCCGATTGCCATTTTGACATATCGTCTTGGGCGGTAAGCGACAGGGGGTGTTTTGAAAAATCAGGTAATTGGCTCATTTTATGTCTCCCCTATAGACCTAGTTTCATGTGAATATTTGCAAGATAGCTAAACGCCTTGCAGCCTGCGAAGCAGTAATCATCGACCTCTGGAAGGTCGCGCGGGTTTCCCGCCAAGGCCAAATGCACCACGCCAGCCCCTTTTAAGGCGGCCGCTAAGGCGGATGCGTGGGTTTCATAATCGGCATCCGAACCGCACAGGACGGCAATCTTGGCATTGGACTTTTTAAACGCTTCGGCAATCGCGTCGAAGTCTGTGCCACCGTCGCCAGCTACCGCGTGGAGGCCACCGGCAGCATAGAGATTGGTGGCGAAGTTGGCGCGCGGCGTATAGCTCGCCATGTCGCCGACACAGGCCAAGAAAACCTTCGGTTTGCTTTTCTGGGCCGCCTTTCGCAAAGCTTCAAATTGGTGCGACAGACGATATTGGTCAGACGCGGAGGTTTCCAGCGGCGCTTCGTCTAGGTTTGGAAATTCGCTGACCCCCACCATGGCATGGGTGCGGGTATCGATGGCGGCATCGAAGGCCGCGCGCTGGTGGCGTATCGCATCGCCAATGCTGTCTTCGGCGAGGGCCGCACAAAGCCCGCCCGTAGCTTCGATGTCTTGGAAAACCTGCCAAGCCGATGTCGCCAAATCATGGGTTAATTGCTCGACATAAAAACTTCCGCCCGCGGCATCGGTGACTTGGCCGATATGGCTTTCTTCTTGCAAAATAACTTGCGTATTGCGGGCAATGCGCCGCGTAAGCGTGCTGTCGTTGGCGCTGGTGGCGGTGCAAGGCGCCACGCACATAACATCGACGCCAGCAATGCCAGCGCCCATAGTGGCGGCGGTGGCGCGCAAAATATTGACCCAAGGGTCGACATCGGCAAAGGCGCGCAGGCTGCTTTCGGCATGAATTTGGGGCGGCGTATCTGGCGCGCCCACGGCTTCGGCAATATTGGCAAACAGCAATCGCGCGGCGCGAATTTTCGCCAGGGTCGCAAAAAAATCGACATCGGCCGCCACCGTTAAGGTGATTTTCGATAAGGCTTCCCCAGGCGAGACCCCTACGGTTTCCAGCTCGCGCATATAGTCGGTCAGCCCCGCGAGCATCCAGCCCAATTCTTGGGGTACACTGGCGCCATGCGCGTGATAGGCGGCACCAGAACTGGTCATCCAGCGAAGGCCAGGGCGCGAGGTCGACAGATTTGGCAAAGCCGCATAGTCGAGGGCGTCTATCTCGCCGTGCTCTAGGCTGGCGGCCAAGGGGTCGAGGTTGAGATAGCCCACGGTCTCGGGCGCTGCGTCTTGTTGGTCATAATAATCCAGCACGGGCTGCACGGCGGCCATGCCATGCGCGTGCGGCACCAAACAAAGCGGCGCCAAATCTAGGCGCACGCCCTTGAGCAGAGTTTTCACAGTGCCAGCCTCGGGCGCGCCTTGGCTGAAGTCGAGCCAAAGCGCTGTGACGCCGCCCTGGAGATCGGTCAAAAGGGCCGCATTATCAACGCCTTTGCGGCCGATAACGGCACGTTGGGCAATATGCCAAGGCAGATAGGTGTTATTGACCGCTTGGGGGCCGCGCGTGAAGGGCGCAAAACCTGGCATGCCAGAAGTTTCGCTGGGGGCATTGGCATTTGTGTAAAGCGGTTGGCGCGTGAAGCCAGCTAGGTCTTGCGACACCAAACTTTCGGCCGCTTTGCCGCGCAGGGCGGTCTCGACAGCTGCTAGCCAATCGTCTTGCGACGGGCTTCCAAAATTGGATCCAAGTTTCAAGTCAGTCATAAAAATTCCTAAATTTGTCTAGCCGTCTTCAGTGGTTAGTAGATAGCTCACCGATAGTAACAAGGCAATAAGCGCGGGCGTCCAGCTGGCCATTATGGAAGGCAGAATGTTCAGCTCTCCCATCAGGCCAATGAAGTCATTGAATAGAAAAACTAAAAATCCGCATAAAACTGAAAAGCCCAAAGTCTGCGAAGTCGAGAAAGTTCGACCCGTCGGCAAAGAGAAACAAGCGGCCACCATCACCATCGACAATAATAAAATGGGCAAAGCCAAAAGCGATTGGAAGCGGGCTTCATGGCGCGACACATCCATGCCGGTTGCGCGCGCTTGTGCAATATAGCCGGGCAGTTTCCACAGGCCGATTGTTTGGGGCGGCTTAAAACTATTCTCGATGCTGGCTAACGTCAGTTGTGTGGGCAAAATGAATTGCTCTTGGGTTTGGGGCAAGTCAGCACCGGTGAATATTTTGACATCTTGCAACACAAATATACCGCTGCCCAAGTGCGCCGAGCGGGCTTCTAGGTGACGCGAGAAGCGCCCCGATTCATCGAGTAAAGTCACTTCAATATTTTGCAGATGCGCGGCGTTTTCCGGGTCGAGTTTTTCGGCGCGTATAATGTAATTGCTTTGGTCGTTTTGTTCGCGAAACCAAATGCCGCCCGTGGAGAAACTAAGTTTCGCTCGAATGCCAGTAATCTCGGCCTGTTTGGCGGCGAAACTGGCCATGCTGCGCGCGCCAATCGGCTCTAAAATGGCGACGATGAGACTGGCGATGAGAAAGGTAAACACAAGCAGCGGCTTCAGGAATTGCCAAACCGATAGGCCAGCGGCGCGAATGACCGCAAGCTCTTGGTCTTGCGACAGCCGCAGCAAGCAAAACACCGTGCCGAACAAAAAGATGAAGGGGAGGAAGTCTAGCAAGATGAGCGGCAATCGCTGCAAGGTAAACCCAAGAGCCGCTCCGGTGCCGAGGTCGAACCGATTGGAAAAGCGCAGCATTTCTAGGAAGTCGCCTAAAATGGCTACCGCGCCAAACCCTGCCAGCACAATAAACAACCAAATGGCGAACCGGCTGATGAGATATTTGTTTAGCGCTTTCATGCGGCGCCTCTTAGTCGTTTGAGCGGGTTCCAAGTGGATAAAATCGTCGGATTGGTTTGCACCATAATGATGCCGCAAAGGGCGCTGAAAAAGCCAAATGGCCAGATGAAAACCAAGCCGGCTTGGTCGCGTTCCACCGCCATAGAGGACATGGCGATCACGCCAATTTGAAAGATAATCGCCAGCGTGACGGCCATTAAAATACGCCGCCCATAGCCATGCCGATTAAGCCCACCTGCGGTTACCACGGCAAAGCTAATCAGGGTGAAGATAAAAGGCGCGGCTAAATTTGCGATGAGCTCAAGCCCGCGCGCTTGCATTCTGGCGATGCGCGGCGGATGGGTAATGCCATAGGCGCTAGGGTTTAGCAATTGGTGGATCATCATTTGGTTTCGGTTCAAATCATGGCGCGCTTTTATCGCGGTATTGGTGGTGCTCAACGGCACAAGATAGCGCGAGAAATGCACCAAAGAACGCTGTCCCGCCGCATTGGTTATTTGCTGGGTGCCGTGTTGCAAGACGAAATAACTTTGGCTTGGCGTGGTGACAATGTCGCCTTTTTGGGCGGTATAGAGCGTCGGCTGTTTCGAGGCCGATGCGTCGTAAATCATAATGTCGCGCCAGTTGCCGTCCTCGCCGCGCCCGCTGGTATAAATGGTTAAGTTTTTCGCCACATCCTTGAAAGCGCCAGCTTGCAAATCGCCCAAAGCTAATTTGGTGCCGGTGCTTTCGGTTTGGGTTTTCAAACTTTTCATGGCGATCGGGGACACATAAAAAGCCAGGGCGCCTTGCGCCAGCATGGTTAAGCCCGCGAGCACGGCGATGGGCCGCAAAATGCGCAACGGGCTGAGCCCAGCCGCGGTAAGCGCAAAATATTCATATTCTTGCAGCAGCCGCACCATTTGCGACAAAACGGTAATCAGCAAAGCGGGCCCCAAAGTAAAAGTAATCACCCGCGGCAAAATCAGCAGGCTAATGCCCAAAGTGGTCAGCGGCGAGGCGCCGGCACTGAGAGTTTTATCGAATAGATCCAGCGCTTGCACCAGCCATATAACCACGGCCAACACAAGGGTCAGCGCCAATTGGCCTTTGAGCAAACGAATGAATAAGTAACGATCGAGCATGGACAAACATACCAGTGCTTTGGCTTCTCGCCTATAGGCAATACGTGCCCAAATAAGCCCAGCTTTGCGTTGCGCACCGAGCAAGCTTTGCTTAAGCTCTGGCCAAAGTACAATCCTCAGGAGAGTGTTATGGATCTGAATTTAACGCAAGAATATGTCGATTTTCGTGCCGAAGTGGCAAGCTTTTTGCAAGCGCATAAAGACGTTGCCCCCAATCGCAACGATCGCTCCGTACGCAGTGAAAAGCGTTTGGCTTGGCAGCAAATATTGTTGGCGCATGGCTATGCAGCCCGCACCCACCCGAAAGAATATGGCGGCTATGGCGCCGAACAGGACGCTTTGAAGTCTCGTATTATCGCCGAGGAATTCTCCCGCGCAAAAATGCCAGGTGGCATGTCTGGACAAGGCATTAATATGCTGGTGCCGACTTTGTTGGAGCTCGGCACGCAAGAGCAAAAAGACGCCTATATAAAGCCGACATTGGACGGCACGATGGTTTGGTGCCAAGGCTATTCGGAACCGGGTGCAGGCTCGGATTTGGCGGCGGTCAAAACCTCGGCTGTGGTCGACGGCGATGACTTTATTATCAATGGGCAAAAAATCTGGACCAGTACGGCGCAATATGCCGACATGATGTTCTGCCTCGTGCGCACCGAGCCCGATGCCAAAAAACACCAAGGCATTAGCTATATTTTGCTGGATATGAAAACTCCTGGCATTGAAGTGCGCCCGCTGATGACGATGACGGGCCATGCTGAGTTCAATGAAGTGTTTTTCACCGATGTGCGTGTGCCGACCCATTCCATGGTGGGCAATCGCGGCGAAGGGTGGATGGTGGCCAATGCGACGCTGACCCATGAACGCGGCATGTTGGGAGACCCCGATGCGGCGCTTTCGCGGCTAAACGCGATTGCCGATATTATGAAACAAGAGCAGCTTCATGGCACCTCCCTTATGGACAATGACGTCTACCGTGACCGTCTGATGCAATTGCAGGGCGAAGCCTATGCGATGAAAATGAACGGTATGCGGCTGACGACTTTGTCGAGCCAGAAAAAATCTTCGGGTATGGCGGGGCTTTTGGTCAAATTGCAGGGCTGCGAGCTGAACCACCAAATGGCTGAACTGGCGATTGATGTGATGGGTGAATATGGCATGCTGTATGAAAAAAGCCCGTTCATTCGCGACCGCGGCATGTGGCAAACCCACTATATGTTCGACCTCGGTTTGATTATCGGTGGCGGCTCGGCGCAAATTCAGAAAAATATTATCAGCGAGCGGGGCCTCGGTATGCCGCGCGAACCCAAGCCGGCCAAACCCGCCGCGCAAGCAACTAATTAGGAGTTAGAGACATGCATTTTGGATTAAACGAAGACCAAACCATGTTGCAAGACTCGGTGGGCCGCTATTTAGAGGGCGCCTCCGAATTGGCTCTGGTAAGAGGTTTTGTCGATGGGGAGCCCGCGCTGGCCGGTGACCTACAAACCGGCTTGATGGACTTGGGCGTGCCGCTGGTGCTCATACCTGCCGAACACGGTGGCTTGGGCATGGGCGTTTTGGAAGCTGCGCTCATCCAAGAAGCGCTGGGTCGCAATGTATCGCCTTCGCCATTTACGGCCGCCTATGGCATGGCTGTCGTGGCCTTGCGTGCCTGCAAAAGTGACGAATGGCTGGGCCGCATTGCCTCTGGCGAAGTGGTGATGGGCGTGGGCGCTACCGAGGCGATTGGCGCGCGCGAAGGCGCAGGCCTGACGCTGAGTGGCGACAAGGTTTCGGGTCGCGCCAGTTTTGTTATGGGCGCGGAAGCGGCGACGCATTTTTTGCTGACCACAGGCGAGCAATTGCTGATTGTGGAACGCGGCGGCGCAGGCATCGAGGAAGTCGCTTTGACCACCATCGATAAAACCCGCCATGTGGTGAACCTAGATTTGGACGGCGCCTCGGCGCATCTTCTGGCGGGAAACAATCATGTGGAAGCGCAAAATAAAATGATCGATGCGGGCCGTGTTTTGTTGGCCGCCGATACTTTGGGCGCGGCCTCTATGATGTTGGAAAAAGCAGTGGCTTATTCAAAAGAGCGCGAGCAGTTCAATCGTCCTATCGGCTCGTTTCAGGCGGTCAAACATATGTGCGCGGAGATGGCAGCCAAATTAGAGCCGTGTCGGTCGCTGGTTTGGTATGCCGCTTATGCGCAAGACAATGTGCCAGAGGAGGCGGCGTTGACGTCGCGTTTGGCCAAGTCGCATGTTTCCGAAGTCGGTAAGTTTGTTGCCCGCACTTCCACCGAGGTGCATGGGGGCATGGGCTTCACTGATTTGCTGGGCTTGCACTATTGGTTCAAACGCATTGGCGCCAACCGTCAACTGCTCGGCGGGCCACAGGCCGTGCGCGATGAAGCGGCTCAGCTACAAGGCTTTGTTGGCTAGGTAACTTATTCAGCTGCCATTTGTTGGCGCGGGAAACGAATATAATGACCGACCATGAGGGTGGCAAACTCCGTGGGCTCCGGGCGAGGGCCTGTGAGCCCACCGGTTTTGCGCAAATCAGCTTCTAAGCGGTCGAGGATAAACTCAATGCTTAGATCGTCGCTGCCTGTGCGCCATAACACTTCTTCGGCTTCATCTTTGAAGCAATAGGCTTTCCAAGAAATCGAGTAGCGCAAATCGGACCAGTCATAATCGCCCAAGACGTTATCGCCTTCGCGCATTTGCCACTGGTCGTTGCCCATGAAATGTAGCCGCGTCGACTTTTCGATAATCGGAATTTCAGGGCGCTTTTGCGTGACCCGCTCAACGCCATGAAACACTTCGTCTGTATCGATTAGAATGGCGGAATTATGTTGCGAGGCAATGGCCTCGCGCGTGCCGGTGCTGCCTTCTGGATAGAAGGTAAACGCACCGCCTGTGGATTTGCCGAACCAAGAGACGCACGTCGTGATGGGAATGCGCCATTCGTTGAATAGGCCAGAATGCAACATGGTGACCAGCAGCCATTGCGGCGTCACCTTGCGGTTGGCGCCGCGAAACTCGGGCACATCTGTATGCACGGCCAGCTCTTGGCCAGGCACGAGAAGATTGGCAAAAATAATGGCGGGCACAATGCGCTCGACGCCGGAAATTTTGCGCGCGGTTTCTTTCAGCGCCGGGTGGTTCATGAAAGGCTCAACGCCTGGGGCTTGCACGTCTTCGCCATAGGCATAGGTTTCGCGGAAATAATTGGTGCGCGAAGCGGCGGTTTTAAAGTCTTCTTCATTGCCGCCACCGTCGATGCCATTGGCGATATAATTATAGGCGGCATCAAACCGCTGTGGCAGGTTTTCGCCAATGCCTTGGTTTTCGGCTTCATTGGCATAGGGGCCAAAGCTGCCAAAATTCTCTGCCAGCCGCAACATTGTGTCGGCATCGTCTGCAGCTAGAAATGGGTCGAGATGGTTATAATGTGCGCGCATGAAAAGCTCCCTGAATTTATGGTTAGAGTTTGTCTAAATCCTGACGAGAGGTCAAGCGATGGGGCGCGGATACAAAAAAGGCGTTACGCGAAACCGCGCAACGCCTTTGATAAGTATGAAAAGTCTTAAACGCGTTCAATAATGACCGCAGGTGCCATGCCGCCAGCTGCGCACATGGTTACCAGACCGAACTGTTTGTCTTGGCGTTCCAGCTCATCCAACATGGTGCCAACGAGAATAGAGCCCGTTGCGCCAATTGGGTGACCCAGAGCCATCGCGCCGCCATTGACGTTGACGATGTCACGGTCGAGGTCGAGGTCACGAATGAACTTCTCGGCAACCACCGAAAACGCTTCGTTGATTTCGAACAAATCAATGTCGCCAATCGACAGACCGGCTTTGGCCAAAACCTTTTTGGCCGCTGGCACGGGGGCGTTCAGCATCAAGGTTGGGTTGTCGCCCATATTGGCCAATGCGCGAATGCGCGCGCGAGGTTTCAGGCCATTGGCATCGGCATAGGGTTTTGACGCCAAAAGAAGGGCAGCTGCGCCATCCACAACACCGGAAGAATTACCCGCATGGTGCACATGGTTGATTTCCAAATCTGGATAGGCTTGCGCCACCAGCTTGCGGAACGTCGTGCCTTGTTCGTCGAGCGGAATATCAGCCAGTTTCGCAAACGATGGATCGAGAGCGGCAAGGCTTTCGAGCGTGGTTTGCGGGCGTGGGAATTCTTCTTTGTCGAGTGCCAATGTGCCGTCTTCGCGATGCACGGCGATGAGCGACTTATCGAAGTGACCATTTTCAATCGCATGTTGGGCACGTTGTTGGCTGACATAAGCCAGCGCATCTAAGGCTTCGCGATCGATGCCTTCGAGGGTGGCAATCGCATCGGCACACACGCCTTGGTGCGGCTGCGGATGCGCTTCGCGCAAACGTTCATTGCCATTGTCGAGGAAGGGCGAGCTGGCGGCGGCATCTGTGCCGAAGCGAGACATCATTTCTGTGCCGCCGGCAATGGTCATATCTTCCATGCCCGACATGATATTGGTCGCGGCAATATTGACCGAGGTAATGCCGGAGCCGCAAAAGCGGTCGAGGGTCATGGCGCTGGAGCGCACATCATAGCCCGCATCCAAAGCGGCCATACGGCCCAAATCGCCGGCTTGTGTGCCGCGCTGGGAGCTGGTGCCCCAAATGATATCATCGACTTCGCTGGTGTTGATTTTATTGCGCTCCGCCAGCGCTTTGAGAACCGTGGCTCCCAGTTGTTGTGGGTGGATATCGGCGAGGGCGCCTTTGCCCGGCTTGCCAACGCCACGCGGTGTGCGGCAGGCATCAATAATATATGCTTCAGTCATCAGTAACTCCCTAAAGGTAAATTTAATTTCTGGCGATACAGTGTCCCGAAACGGCGGCTAAATCAAGCGCCATAAAGCGGGCGTGCGCAAAGTTTCCGCAAGCAAACTGTGGACGCCCGCGTTCGCTTGCTCTTATACTCGCCGCTTCACAGTTTCGGTTTAGCCCCGCGATAGGGCCCGCAGTAAGGCCCGCAGTAAGGCCCACAGTAAGGCCCACAGTAAGGCCCACAGTAAGGCCCACAGTAAGGAATGATAATATGGATTTTCAGCTCAGTGACCAGCAGCGCGAATTACAAGCCACAGCTCGCAAATTCGCCCGCGCAGAAATGCCCAAAATAGCTGAAGCTTGCGAAAAAACAGGCCATCCACCAGGCCCCGATATGCTCAAGAAATTGGGTGATATGGGCTTTCTTGGCATTAACATTCCAGAATCCCTTGGCGGTCTCGGTCTGGGCAATTTGGAAGCGCTTTTGGTGCTGGAAGAATTTGCCAAAATCTCCTCGGCGTCGGCCTTTCCTTTGTTCGAGGCCAATGTCGGGCCAGTGCATGCGCTGGTGCATTTTGCTTCCGATCGGTTGAAGCAGGAGGTGGTGCCGAAAGTCTGTCGTGGCGAAATGGTTTTGGCGGTCTCTATGTCGGAGCCGCAAGCGGGCAGCGCGCTGACCGATTTGACGACGCGCGGCGAGATGAAAAATGGTCAGGTTATTTTGAACGGCCAGAAACGCTGGTGTTCCGGCGGCGGCCATTCGGATGGCTATTTGGTATACACGCGCCTCTCCGATGACCCAGGGGCCAAGGGCATTGGCGCGGTGTTCGTCGATAAAGATACGCCAGGCTTAAGCTTTGGCGCGCAAGAAGAGCTGATGGGCTTTCGCGGCGTGCCCTCGGCCGATATTTTTCTCGATAATGTCACCGTGCCCGAAGATAACATCGTCGTTCCCGCCGGCGGCTTTCGCAAATTGATGGAAGCCTTTGACCTAGAGCGCTGTGGCAATGCGACCATGGCCTTGGGGCAAGCCTCGGGGGCTTTGGAAGATGTGTTGGAATATGTGCAAGAGCGCCGGCAGTTCGGCAAAGAATTGGTTGAGTTCCAAGGTGTGCAAATTAAATTAGCCGAGATGCAAATGCGCGTCGAAGCAGCCCGTCTGTTGATCCATCGTGCGGCCGTCAACGCGCAAGACGGGCTACCAAGCGTCATCGACAGCTCGGTCGCCAAATGTTTTTCCAATGAAATTTGTCGCGAAGTCACCGGCGCGGCCCTGCAGCTGATGGGCGGCTACGGCTATTCGAAAGCCTACCCGATGGAGCGGCGCATGCGCGACGCTTGGGGTTGGGGCATTGCGGGTGGCGCGATTGATATTCAAAAAACCAATATTTCCGCCGCCATGGTTGGGCGACGGTTCGACCAGCGTCGATAGGGTTTTGAAAAGCCTACTTTAGAAAATCAGGCATATTGCCTTCAAAAGCATCGGATCCTTTGTTGGAGGATTGGCTTTTGTCGGCGGCCTTTGGCGCGGCTTTCGCTTTTGGCTTCGTTTCAGCCTTCGGCTTTGCTTCGGCCTTCGGCTTTGCTTCAACCTTTGGTTCTGCTGTGACCTCAGGCTGAGCGTCTACCGGCGCTTCAGAAACCGTTTCCCTCGCTTGAGGCTTGTCATCGCGGCGTCCCCGGCCCAAAAGGCCACGGCGTTTTCCGCCTTCGCGTGGCTTGGCCGGTTCTCTCGCTTCTGATGTCTCTTCGCGGGCTTCGTGTTTCTTGTCATGACCCTTTTCATTGCGGGAGCGACGATTGCGGCTGCGCGGTTTTTTGTCGTCTGAGCCATTTTCTTCTGAGCCGCTACCGCCTTCAAAACTGGCGCGCGGAATGGGCTGCTCAATCAGTTTTTCAATGGCGTCGACATATTTTGCGTCATTGCGCGTGCCCAAAGTAAAGGCAGCACCCGAGCGTCCCGCCCGACCGGTACGGCCGATGCGGTGAACATAATCTTCTGCATGCGTTGGCACATCGAAGTTAAACACATGGCTCACGGCCGGAATGTCTAGACCCCGCGCCGCGACATCCGAGGCGATGAGATACGTCGCATCGCCATTTTTAAACTGGTCGAGCATCCGCAGGCGCATATGCTGATCCATATCGCCATGCAGCGAGACGGCTTTGTAATCATTCTGCTGTAAATATTTCAGCAGGTCGGCAATGTCGCGTTTGCGGTTGCAAAAAATAATGCCATTGGCCACATTTTCTGATTCAAACAACGAGCGAAGGGCGTCGCGTTTTTTCGCAGGTGCCACTTCCAACAACTGCTGGCTAACATTGTCATTGGTCGAAGACGGGCGAGCCACTTCGACGCGCACAGGCGCAGACAAGAATTGCTCCGAAAGGCGCGTGATTTCGGGCGGCATCGTGGCCGAGAAAAACAGCGTCTGGCGCGTAAATGGCACCAGCGAAACAATCCGTTCGATATCGGGAATAAAGCCCATATCCAACATGCGGTCGGCTTCATCGATAACCAAAGCTTCTACACCGCGCAGCAAAACCCCGCCGCGCTCTACGTGGTCGAGTAGGCGGCCTGGCGTGGCGATCAACACATCGGCGCCGCGCAAAATAGCTTGCTCTTGGTCTTTAAAACTTACGCCACCGATCAGCAGAGCTTTGCTCAGCTTTGTGTTCTTGCCATAGAGGTCAAAGTTTTCCGCAACTTGAGCGGCCAATTCGCGCGTCGGCTCTAAAATCAGCGTGCGCGGCATACGCGCTTTGGCGCGGCCTTTCATCAAGCGGTGGATCATCGGCAAAGTAAAACTGGCGGTTTTACCTGTGCCCGTTTGGGCAATGCCCAAAACGTCACGACCCGCCAAAACTTGCGGGATGGCTTCTGCCTGAATAGGGGTCGGCTCGGTATAGCCAACTTCGTTGATGGCTTTCATGATTTCTGGCGCAAGGCCGAGGCTATCAAAACTCATTTATGTGTCTTCCGTGTTGGCCCTGCACATAGCGGGCTGGCAATCTACGCTTCCGTTGAAGCGTTAGCTTTTGCGCGACATGCGCAGCACTTGAGGGATCTTTTGGGGACACCCTCAAAGCTCAGGCCACCACGGCCTGACCTGACTTAATGACGCGAACATAGAGGGATTTAGCGCTATGTAAAGCCTTAGCTCTACCCGAGGCTCGCATCGAGGCCCCGAGGTCGGGGCAGATGAGCTTAAATGTCCAACATTTCATCGCTGGCAAAGGCGGCGTTTTCTTGAATGAATTTGAAGCGCAATTCGGGTTTGCTGCCCATTAAATCAGACACGGTTTGCGCCGTCGCTTTAACTTCATCGTCTGGAATATGCACCTGCAAAAGCGTGCGCGAGCCGGGCATCATCGTGGTCTCTTTTAATTGCGCGGGCAGCATTTCGCCCAAGCCCTTAAAGCGGCTGATGTCGACTTTGGCGTTGGAGCGAAACTCAGATTTTAGCAATTCTTCGCGGTGTTCATCGTCGCGGGCATAGAATGTTTTTGCCCCTTGCGCCAAACGATAGAGCGGCGGCACGGCAATATAAAGATGGCCGTTTTGAATGAGCTCACTCATTTGCTCGTGGAAAAACGTCACCAGCAGCGCTGCAATATGCGCGCCGTCGACGTCCGCATCGGTCATGATAATAACCTTCTCGTAGCGCAGGCGCGAATTGTCGTAAGACGCGCCCATGCCGCACCCCAGTGCCAAAACCAAATCGCCAATTTGTTGGCTTTGCTGCATTTTGGCATTGGTGGCATTGGCCACGTTTAAAATTTTGCCGCGCAAAGGCAGCACCGCTTGGTTGCGCCGATTGCGCCCTTGTTTGGCACTGCCGCCCGCGCTATCGCCCTCGACGATAAAAATCTCAGAGCCGTCTGAAGATTTTTGCGAGCAGTCGGCCAGCTTGCCGGGCAAGCGCAATTTGCGAACCGCAGTCTTGCGATTAACATCGCGCTCTTGGCGGCGACGCACGCGTTCTTCAGCGCGGTCGATAACCCAGCCGAGCAATTTATCGGCATCGGCAGGGGCCGAAGTGAGGTAATGCTCGAAATGGTCGCGCATCGTGGTTTCGACAATCTTGGCGGCTTCGGGCGTTGCCAATTTATCTTTGGTCTGGCCTTGAAACTCTGGCTCGCGAACAAAAACGGACACAAAGGCGGCCGCCGTTCCGATGACATCTTCGGCGGTTAGAATGGCGGCTTTTTTATTGTTGATGCGTTCGCCATAGGCTTTCAACCCTTTGGTGAGTGCGGCGCGCATGCCTTGTTCGTGGGTGCCACCTTCCGGCGTTGGCACGGTGTTGCAATAGCTGGCCGACATGCCATCGGCATCGCCGATACCTGCTGCCACCCAAGTGACGGCCCATTCCACGCTGCCATGGCCGCCTTCTTTTTTAACTTTTCCCGCAAATGGCAAAGGCGTCACAACCGTGCGCCCACCGATTTGCTCGGCCAAATAATCTTGCAAGCCATTGGGGAATTTCAGCACGTCTTCGGGCGGGCATTTGGCTTCGTCTTTAATGAGGGCAGGGTCACACTTCCAGCGAATTTCCACGCCGCCAAACAAATAGGCTTTGGCTTTTGCCATGGCGTAAAGACGGGCAGGGTCGAAACTAATTTTGCCGAAAATCTCTGTGTCCGGCGTGAAAGTTACCGTGGTGCCGCGTTTGTTTTTGGCTTCGCCGAGGGCTTCAATCTGGCCCAAGGGCGCGCCGCGCGAAAACTTTTGTTGGTGCAAAACCTGGTCGCGCGCGACATCGACAATCAGCTCAGAGGAAAGCGCATTGACCACCGAGACGCCGACGCCGTGCAGGCCGCCGGAGGTGTCATAGGCATCGCCACCGAATTTACCGCCGGCGTGCAAAGTTGTCATAATCACTTCGAGCGCCGATTTGTTTTTAAACTTAGGGTGCGCGTCTACGGGGATGCCACGGCCATTGTCGCGGATCGACAAGCGATTGTCGGGCATGACTTCGACCTCGATAAAGCTGGCATAGCCCGCCACCGCTTCATCCATGGAGTTATCAATAACCTCGGCAAACAAATGATGCATTGCGCGGCTATCGGTGCCGCCAATATACATGCCTGGGCGACGCCGAACGGGCTCGAGCCCTTCCAGTACTTCAATGTCGGCAGCGGAATAGCCTTTTTCCGTCTTTGGTGTTTTGCTGGCTACTTTTTTGGCAGCTTTTGGGCTGGCTTTTTTTGCTTCAGGAACGGGTTCGTTGCTGAATAAATCTTCCGATGCCATAGGGCACTCCACACTTGAAACATTCGAATCAGTGGTTAGTGTAGCCCACAGTCAAAATTTTGGAGAAACTAAATGGTATCGGTAAACATTGAAACGACTTTGAAGCTGCCTTGCGGCGTCGAAATTAAAAATCGCATTTGCAAAGCAGCCATGACCGAAGGTCTGGCCGATGAGCGCAATCGCGCCACCAAAAAACATAAAACCCTATATGGCCGTTGGGCCGAAGGCGGCTCGGGCATTTTGCTGACAGGTAATGTGCAAATCGACCATCGCTATCTCGAGCGCCCGGGCAATGTCGTTATCGAAGGCAAGCAAACCAAAGCGCAATTGGCCAGCCTGAAGGCGTTTGCCAAGGCCGGCACAAAGAACAACACGCATCTTTGGATGCAAATCTCGCATGCAGGCCGGCAAACGCCTGCTGCCGTGGCGCCCACACCTGTTGGGCCGAGTGATGTTCAATTGCAAATGCCAGGGGCGGCTTTTGGTAAACCGCGTCCGCTCACGCATGAAGAAATTCTCGATGTCATTAAGCGGTTTGCGCATGCGGCCAAAACCGCCAAGGAAACGGGTTTCACGGGCGTGCAAATTCACGGCGCGCACGGCTATTTGATTTCCGAGTTCCTATCTCCAGACATTAATACGCGCGACGACAAATGGGGCGGCAGTCTCGAAAACCGCGCGCGTCTATTGCTCGAAACGCTGCGCGCGGTTCGTAAGGCTGTTGGTAAAAAATTCCCGGTATCTTTGAAGCTCAACTCGGCCGATTTCCAAAAGGGTGGTTTCACGCATAAGGAGTCTGTTCAAGTCGCGAAATGGTTGAACGACGAAGGGCTGGATCTATTGGAAGTTTCGGGCGGCACTTATGAGCAGCCTAAATTGGTCGGCCTAGACAATTTGACCCTCAACCCAGACCGCGCCGAAGCCTTGCGCGAAAGCACGGTGGCACGTGAAGCCTATTTCCTCGATTATGCCAAAGACATCCGCGCGGTGTTTAAAGGCCCGATGATGGTAACCGGTGGCTTCCGCTCGCGCGCCGGCATGGATGCCGCTTTGGGCTCCAATGCTTGCGATATGGTCGGCATGGGTCGCCCGCTTTGTGTCGACACAAATGTGGTCAATAAACTGATGTCGGGCGAAGTCGATACAACCACCATCTTTGAAAAAAGCATGGAAATTGGGCCAAAATTCTTGCGCCCCATTCTGGGTCTCAACTCGCCGTTCCGTCTGTTTGCTGCGCTAAACGGCTGGGGACAGCAGGGCTGGTGGTGCATTCAACTGCTAAGAATGGGACGCGGCGAAGAGCCGAACCTAGACCTTGGCGTGTTCAAGGCTTTCACCAGCTATCAGTCGGAAGAGAAAAAAGCCGCCGCTGCCTATAATGCTTATTGGCAGGGCAAATAAACGGGAGAGGTTAAAATGCCTTCAAGAATAAAAATAAAAACAATTCGGGCTATCCTATCGGTTGCTTTGGCAGCTTTCGTGGGTTCCTGCAGTCCGCAAAACTCGAGCCCTCGGCTTTATGTTATGGATTGTGGCTACGTCAATTTATCCGATGTCTCTGGCTTTGGCCTGAGCAATGAGGATACGTCGGTGCGGGAAATGTTTGTGCCGTGCTATCTCATTCAACATAAAGGTAAATCAATGTTGTGGGATGCGGGGCTGCCACTTGCGATGGTGGGCGCTGGCAAGGTGAAAATTGACACAATGGCAGGCGCCTATCTGCAATATGATGTTTCGTTGATAGACCAATTGGCCGCGATTGGAATAACACCGGAGCAGGTGGATTATATCGCTCTTTCGCATTTGCATTTTGATCACGTGGGCGCGGCAAATCTGTTTGCCGGCTCGACGTGGCTGGTGCAGCGCAGCGAACATGAGGCGGCGTTTGGAGAGACAGCTTTTGCCGCCTTTCGGCCCGAGTTTTATAGCGCGCTTCAAACCGCACAAACCAAATTGCTCGATGGCGATTACGACGTGTTTGGGGACGGCAAAGTAAAGCTTATCTCCGCCCCCGGCCATACCCCGGGGCATATGGTGTTGGCGTTGGATATGAAGCAAACAGGCAAGCTGGTTTTATCTGGCGATCTTTACCATTTTCAAAAATCACGCGTATTGAAATCCGTGCCCCTGTTTAATCACAGCGCGGGCAATACGCTGGAAGCAATGGATAAAGTGGAGGCACTGATTAAAGAGACCGGTGCCACTTTGTGGATTGAGCATGATATGGAACTGGCTCGCACGCTGAAAAAAGCACCTGATTTTTATCAGTAAGCCTGATTTTTATCAGCTAGGGGGCGCCCAAACGACAAACGGCCCCTCATTGCTGAGGAGCCGCCATGTTGGTGCGTCGTGGAACGCACCTCCATTTCTGTCGTCTACTTAGACGCTGTAATACATGTCGAACTCAACTGGATGAGGGGCATGTTCGAAGCGATAGACTTCTTCCCACTTCAGTTCCAGATAAGCGTCGATTTGGTCGTCGTCCATGACATTGCCTTTTTTCAGGAAGTCACGGTCTTGGTCGAGGGCAACCAGAGCTTCGCGCAAGGAACCACAAACTTGTGGGACATTGGCCAGCTCTTCAGGTGGCAATTCGTACAAATCTTTATCCATCGCTTCGCCCGGATCGATTTTGTTTTCGATGCCGTCAAGGCCCGCCATCAACATCGCGGTGAAGGCGAGGTATGGGTTGGCGGTTGGATCTGGGAAACGAATTTCAACGCGCTTGCCAGGTGCCGACGTGGCAAATGGAATGCGGCAAGATGCCGAGCGGTTACGCGCCGAATAGGCCAATAGAACCGGCGCTTCAAAACCGGGGATGAGGCGCTTGTAGGAGTTGGTTGACGGGTTGGTCAGGGCGTTCAGGGCGCGCGCATGTTTGATGATGCCGCCGATGTAATACAAGCAGTCTTGGCTCAAATCAGCATATTTGTCGCCAGCGAAAAGCGGCTTGCCGTCTTTCCAAATCGACTGGTGACAGTGCATGCCTGTGCCGTTATCGCCAGCAACTGGCTTTGGCATAAAGGTAGCGGATTTGCCATAAGCATGCGCCACATTGTGAACCACGTATTTGTACAATTGTAGGTCATCGGCGATGCTGGTCATCGTGCCGAATTTCAGGCCCAATTCGTGCTGAGCGGCAGCCACTTCGTGGTGATGCTTTTCAACTTTAAGCCCCATGTCTTTCATGACGCCGAGCATTTCGCCGCGAAGATCTTGGCCGCTATCGATTGGGTTGACTGGGAAATAGCCACCCTTTGTGCGGGGACGGTGACCCATGTTGCCGGCTTCATATTCTGTGCCGGAGTTGTCTGGTAGCTCAACGCTGTCGAGGGCATAGCCTGTGTTGTATGGCTCGTTCGAGAAACGAACGTCGTCGAATACAAAGAACTCAGCTTCTGGGCCGAAGTAAATTGTGTCGCCAATGCCAGTTGATTTCAAATATTCTTCCGCGCGCAGCGATGTGGAGCGTGGGTCGCGGTTATAAGCCGAGCGCGAATTTGGCTCGAGCACATCGCAGAACAAAGTCAGAGTTTGCTGCGCATAGAACGGGTCGAGGCGAGCGGTTGAGCAATCTGGCATCAACACCATGTCGGACTCGTTAATGGCTTTCCAGCCCGCAATCGACGAACCGTCGAACATGGTGCCTTCAGCGAAGAAATCATCATCGACAAGGTCGATGTCGAGGGTCAAATGCTGCATTTTACCGCGCGGGTCGGTAAAGCGAACGTCGACATATTGGACGTCATTGTCCTTGATCATTTTTTGAACGGTAGCTGCGTCTGACATGTGTAATCTCCAAAAATCTAGTCAGTGAATCTAAATACTTGTTAAGCGTCTTATAGGGCCTCGTCGCCAGTTTCGCCAGTCCGTATGCGGATGGCTTGCGAAATTTCCGAGACAAAAATTTTGCCATCGCCAATCCGCCCTGTTTCAGCGGCGGTTTTAATGGCTTCAATGGCGGCCTCGAGTTGGTCATCGGCGACCACCACTTCGAGTTTTACCTTTGGCAAAAAGTCGACAACATACTCGGCGCCACGATACAACTCTGTGTGACCCTTCTGGCGGCCAAAGCCTTTGGCTTCCACCACGGTGATGCCTTGCACGCCAGCTTCTTGCAGCGAGTCTTTTACTTCGTCCAATTTGAACGGCTTAATAATAGCTTCAATTTTTTTCATGGCCTGTCTCCTGCGCGATATCTGTCGTTTATATGCAATATTCGTGCCAAGTTAGGAGGCAACCCCAGAAACACGTCGCCTTTGGCGGCCCACCGCCTATATGGTGAAAAAATAGGCAGATGCTCAAAAATTAGCCAAACCTAGTGGCGATAGCCAAGATTTGCATTATTCGCTTGAACCCGAACAAAGCCGCCTTACACTCTCGCCAACCCCAGCTGACTTCAAGCTGACTTCAAGCTCACTATGAGCCGATTACAAAAGAGAGAGTTATTATGGTGAACGACAATACCCCGATTTTAATTGGTACAGGCCTGACGCTGCAAAAAGAAAAAGATGCTGAAAAGCTGAAGTCGCCCTTGGCGCTGCTCACACAAGCAGCCGAGGCCGCGCTGGCCGATGCTGGCGGCACGGCCAAGCAAAACATCGACACCGTGGCGGGCATTCGCTTTGTAACGGACTCGCCCGAGGGCGCGAACTTGCCCATCGGGCGCTATAATAACATAGGCCTCAGCGTGGCGCGCGATTTGGATTTATCGCCCACGCAATCCTTGGTCGCGGCAACGGGGGGTAATTCCCCGCAAATGATGATCAATGAATTGGCCGAACGTATTTCCAAAGGCGCGGTCGCCACGGCTCTGCTGGTCGGCGGCGAGGGGCTTGGCTCGATTATGCGCGTGTTGGGGCAGGGGCTTGATTTCTCCGATAAGCCTGGCTGGAACGACCAAATCGACGGCCCGCGCGAAGAAGTGGGCGTCGAGAAAAATGGCTGCCTGCCGGTCGAGCGGCGCCATGGGCTGTATTATCCGGTGAATTATTATCCGATATTTGAAAACGCGCTGCGCCATCATTTGGGCCGCGATATGCCCACGCATATGCAAAAGCTCGGCGAGATGATGCAGCCCTTCACCGAAATTGCGGCGCAAAATCCGTATAGCTGGTTTCCGGTGGCGCGCTCGGCCGAAGAAATTTCGACCGTCACCGACACCAATCGGTTGGTCGGCTATCCGTATCCCAAATATATGAACTCGGTCATTCGCGTCGACCAAGCGGCGGCCGTGGTGCTCACTTCTGTCGGCAAAGCCCGCGAGATGGGCATCGAGGAGAGCAACTGGGTTTACTTGCACGGTTGCGCCGAGGCCAACGACATTTGGAACCCAATTGAGCGCCCCGAGCTGCACCGCAGCCACGCCATGAAAGGCATGGCCGAATTGGCGCTGGATATGGCGGGTTGGCGCGTGGCCGACATCGATTATTTCGATCTCTACTCCTGCTTCCCCGTAGCCGTAGAAGTGGCCTGCCGCGAGATGAACATTGCCGATGACGACGAACGCCCGTTCACCATCACCGGCGGCTTGCCGTATTTCGGCGGCGCGGGCAATGCCTATACGCTTTTGTCGGTCGCGCAAATGGCGCAAAAATTACGCGCCAATCCGGGCAGCAAAGGGTTTTGCAACGGCAATGGCTGGTTCCTGACCAAACACTCATTGGGGCTTTACTCCACCGAGCCGTTTGAGGGCGATTGGCAACGCGAAGCGCCAAGCGTGCTGCAAGGCAAAATCGACGCCATGGACAAAATGACCGTCGAAGAAACGCCCGAAGGCTTTGGCACAATTGAGAGCTATACGGTGTCGCATGTGGCGGGCAAACCGCCCGAAGGCATTCTCATTGGCCGCATGGAAGACACAGGCCATCGGTTCTGCGCTTACATGAGCCACGAGGGCGAGCACGTGCAGGAGCTGATGCGCCAAGACGCCATCGGCATGCGCGGCACGCTGACCAGCGCGGACGGCATCAATACGTTCACCCCCGCCGCTTAATTCTAAGGAGCCGAGATGACACGTATCTATATGATCCGCCACGGCAAGGCGGCGGCGGGCTGGGATGGCGATGCCGACCCGGGCCTCAACGACTTAGGTCGCAGCCAAAGCGCGGCGGTTTCCGAGGCGGTGCAAGCGCTGGTTGGCGCGCCTGCGCCGCTTTACACCAGCCCGTTAAAGCGCTGCCAAGAGACGGCCATTCCGCTGGCGCAAGCTTGGGGCGCGAGCCCGTCGATTGAGCTGGGTGTTTCGGAAATTCCGCCGCCCATCGAAGATTTAACTCAGCGCACCGATTGGTTGCGCCGCGTGATGGCAGGCACGTGGCAAGGCCTCTACGACGACCCCGTGAGCCAAGCCAGTGGGCTAGATTTCAAAGGCTGGTTCGACGCCGTGCCGCGCGCGCTAAACGCGATGGCGGCGCAGGGCGAGCATGTGGTTGTGTTCTCGCATTTCATCGCGCTGAACGTGGCCTATTGCGCGGCGACATCGCCGCCGGCGGAGTGGGGCGCGCAAGATGTGATTTCGTTTGCGCCGCAAAACTGCTCGCTGAATATTTTCGAAACCGACGGCCAAACCCTGACGCTGGTGCAGCAGGGCGAAGAAACCGATGATATGAAGATTGCGCTGGGTAAAAAGGCTTAGCTTACGCAGTAAGCTTTAGTCTGCCTTCCCCCCTGGCTTAGGTGGCGCCAAGAAGTAACAAATACAAAAACGGAGCCAGACGATATTCAGGATTTGAGGTTGGCTGATAACCTTCACGCCAGCGATTTGATGAAAATTCATGTTTACATGACGTTTATTCATACTATATTTACACTTAGTCTTGTTCATAAAAAGAAATTTGTATTGTGAGATTTAAGTGCGGGTTATTATAGCTTTTTCTTTGAGTTTGCTCTTGGCGTCTTGTGGCGAATTGCTTGTTTCTAACTACTTAAGGAATGGCATTAAACTTGCCCAAAACCCGGCTCAGTTGGCTGAAGAATATTACGAAAAAGTGCGAGCCGATAAGCTGCGTTTGCGCCGCCAAAAAAACCTCGAAACCTTAAAGGCTGAATTCGATTTACAAGAATGTGGTGCGGTTTATTTTTGGCTCAGCAAGTATTACCAACGTCACAGCGAGGGCAAGGGTTTTGATGCCGAGGTTATGGCTCGTAAATATACAATTACGGGTATCGACAGGATGTTCCTTCGGAGGGTAATTCAATCTCGAATGGGGGATGGTATGGCTATGTTATCTCTTGGTAAAACGCCAGATGTGAATTGGCTGATGCATAATAAGCGGCTCTGTGATGAAGTTTACAGTGATCGAGTGACACAAAACCCAAAATTTGCAGCACTTTTTGACGGCACAGATTTTTAGGCGAAAGGTTTTGAAATATGAATTGGGTCATTGTTTTTGTTTTGATAGCCGGAACATCCGGGAAACCGAGCGATGTTGAGTATGTGAAAACAAACCAGCGTTTTTCAGAGATCGAAGTTTGCCGTAAAAAAGCGTCTGAGCTGAATGTTTATGCAGAAATGCCGAGCATCGATAACGGATTGCTACATCAATACTATATGTGCGTCGCGATTTAATCCTTTTATCCCTTGCCGCCAAATTGTTTTACCACAATTAGTGTGGGATTTGGCCGCTAAGATGCCCGTAAGTTACCTGCAATTCAACAAGGCGCTCAACGCGGCTATTTTTTGTTACTGGCTTGCAGTGAATTTATTGCCCGAAGCGAAATTCCGCCGCATTCGCCCCAGCGCACACGCTTCCTTAACCTTGGCCCGTGTAAAAGCCATGTTTCGGGGCTAGTCATCTGGCGCATCTCCTGCTATGAAGCGCGCACAAAGTTGTTTTTGCGGGCGTGGCGGAATTGGTAGACGCGCTAGATTTAGGTTCTAGTACCGAGAGGTGTGGGGGTTCAAGTCCCTTCGCCCGCACCATACAAATAGGGGTGTAATCACCACCCAACACAATTTTTAAAGGCTGAATACAGCCGAAAGAGGATAAAATGGATATCAAAGAAATCAACGTCGAAGGCCTGGCGCGCGAAGTGCAAATCACCATCGCAGCGACCGATCTTGCCAAACAACTCGACGAGAAAATCGAAAGCGTTAAAGGCCAAGTGCAAATCAAAGGCTTCCGCCCAGGTAAAGTGCCGGCCGCTCATGTGCGCAAAACCTTCGGTGAGCAATTGATGGGCGAGATTGTTCAAGAGACCGTCAACACCAGCAGCCAAAAAATGCTCTCAGACCGCGACGAGCGTCCTGCCATGCAACCAGAAATTAAACTGGTCGGCGAAGTCGATGCCATCATCGCTGGCACCGCAGATTTGGTTTATGACATTACTTATGAAGTTATCCCGCCGATTACGCTGACGGATTTCTCGAAACTGAAACTAGAAAAACCAACCGTTGAAATCGACGAAGCCCGCGTCGATGAAGCGCTGGAACGTTTGGCCTCGAGCCGCAAAGATTTTGTGGCCCGCGCCAAAACCGCGAAAGCCCAAAACGGCGACCGCGTGAAAATCGACTTCCTCGGACGCGTCGATGGCGAAGCCTTTGATGGCGGCGCTGGCGAAGGCTTTGACCTTGAGTTGGGCTCAGGCCAGTTTATTCCGGGCTTTGAAGAGCAATTGGTTGGCACGAAAGCCGGCGACAAAATAGACGTCGCGGTTGATTTCCCAGCCGATTATGGCTCCGCCGATTTGGCCGGCAAAGCGGCCGTGTTTGAGTGCACCGTGCATGAAGTAAGCGAAGCCAAAGACGCCGAAATTAACGAAGACTTTGCAAGCTCTTTGGGCATGGAAAGCCTCGAGAAATTGAAAGAAGCCATGCGCGAGCAAATTGGTGCCGATTACAGCCAAATGTCGCGCGGCCATCTGAAAAAAGACCTGCTCGACCAACTGGCCGAGACGCATGATTTCGATTTGCCACCGAGCATGGTGGATATGGAATTCGAACAAATCTGGGGCCAATTCCAACAAGAGCTGGCAACCCAAGAGAAGAAAATCGAAGACCTGGATGAGAGCGAAGATGAGATGCGCGCCGAATATCGCAACATCGCCGTTCGCCGCGTGCGCACAGGCTTGGTATTGGCCGAAGTGGGCAATAATAATTCCATCGAAGTGAGCCAAGAAGAATTGAACCAAGGCCTCATGCAACGGGTACAACAATTCCCTGGGCAAGAGCAGCAAGTGTTTGAGTATTTCCAGCAAAACCCAGACGCTATGTCGCAAATTCGCGCGCCGCTTTTTGAAGAAAAAGTAGTCGACTTTATTTGTGAAATGGCCACCGTCACCGACAAAAAAGTGTCGCTAGAAGACCTGATGGTCGAGCCGGGTGCGGAAGACGAAGACAAGCCGAAGGCGAAAAAAGCAGCGGCCAAAAAGCCAGCCGCGAAAAAAGCGCCAGCGAAAAAACCAGCCGCTAAAAAGCCTGCTGCCAAGAAGCCAGCGGCGAAAAAGCCAGCCAAGAAAGCCGCAGATAAAGAGTAATCGTATCGGCGGTTCACTTTCCTGAGCTATTTCCCTTGGAAATTGCTGCAAAGCACCCCACATTATGGGGAGCTTATAGGAGAGAAGAATGCACGATTTGGTTGATAACCTAACGAACTCGCTAGTCCCGATGGTGGTGGAGCAATCCAGCCGCGGGGAGCGCGCCTACGACATTTATTCGCGTTTGCTGAAAGAACGGGTGATTTTTGTCACCGGCGGTGTCGAAGATCATATGGCCAGCCTCATCACGGCGCAGCTTTTGTTTCTGGAAGCGGAAAACCCGAAAAAAGAAATTTCCATGTACATCAACTCGCCCGGCGGGGTGGTGACATCTGGCATGGCGATTTATGACACCATGCAATATATCCGCGCGCCGGTAGCCACTTTGTGCATCGGCCAAGCGGCCTCTATGGGCTCGCTGTTGCTCACGGCTGGCGAAAAGGGCATGCGGTTTGCTTTGCCGAATGCGCGCGTCATGGTGCATCAGCCATCGGGCGGTTTTCAGGGCCAAGCCTCCGACATCGAGCGCCACGCGCAAGAGATTTTGGATATGCGCTCGCGCCTCAATAAAATTTATGTTGAGCATACCGGGCAGACCTTACGCAAAATTGAAGACGCGTTAGAGCGCGACACGTTCATGACGGCCGAACAAGCGAAAGACTTCGGCCTCATCGATGAAGTGTCTTATAAACGCGCCGATGAGAGCGACAAAAAATCTGGCGGTAGCGATTAACCTTTTGATGAAGCGCATGGGGTATCTTATGCGGCAAAGGCAAAACCATCAGTTAGACCTGATAAGAGGACGAGAAGATGAGCAAAGTAGGTAGCGGAAGCAGTGCAGGCGGTAGCCCAACGGGCGGGTCTGGCGGTAAAGACGGCGGCGATAGCAAAAGCACTCTGTATTGTTCGTTCTGCGGCAAGAGCCAGCACGAAGTGCGCAAGCTCATCGCGGGCCCAACGGTTTTCATTTGCGATGAATGCGTCGAGCTATGCATGGATATCATCCGTGAAGAGAGCAAATCCTCGACCCTTAAAACGCAAGACGGCGTGCCAACGCCAACTGAAATTTTGGAAGTCTTAGACGATTATGTCATTGGTCAGCCGCACGCCAAACGCGTGCTGTCTGTGGCGGTGCACAATCACTATAAGCGCTTGAACCACGATCAAAAAGGCTCGGACGTCGAGCTGTCCAAGTCGAATATTCTGCTGGTTGGTCCAACGGGTTGCGGTAAAACTTTGCTGGCACAAACGCTGGCGCGCATTCTCGATGTGCCGTTCACCATGGCCGACGCTACCACGCTGACCGAGGCAGGCTACGTGGGCGAAGACGTGGAGAACATTATTTTGAAATTGCTGCAGGCGGCTGACTATAACGTCGAGCGGGCCGAGCGCGGTATCGTCTATATTGATGAGGTCGATAAAATTAGCCGCAAGGCGGACAATCCATCCATCACCCGCGATGTATCGGGCGAAGGGGTGCAGCAGGCTTTGTTGAAAATCATGGAAGGCACGGTTGCCTCTGTGCCGCCACAAGGGGGCCGTAAGCACCCTCAGCAAGAGTTTTTGCAGGTCGACACCACCAACATCCTATTTATCTGCGGCGGTGCCTTTGCGGGGCTGGAGCGGATTATCTCGAAGCGCGGTAGCGAAACCTCTATTGGCTTTAACGCCAAAGTGGATATGCCAGAAGAGCGCAATACGGGCGAGCTTTTGCAGGAGCTGGAACCAGATGACTTGGTTAAAGTCGGTCTCATTCCAGAATTTGTGGGTCGTTTGCCTGTCTTGGCCACTTTGGAAGATTTGGATGAGAACGCGCTAGTGACGATTTTGAGCCAGCCGAAAAATGCTCTGGTGAAACAATATCAGCGCTTGTTCAGCATGGAAGAGTGCAATTTGAACTTCCAAGATGACGCTTTGGTTGCCGTGGCTCGCAAGGCGATTGCGCGCAAAACGGGCGCGCGGGGTTTGCGCTCCGTGATTGAGGGCATTTTGCTGGATACGATGTTTGAGCTGCCAGGTCTGGATGGCGTGCAAGAAGTGGTTATCAGCAAAGAGGTCGTCGAGGGCTCGGCCAAGCCGCTTTATATTTACGCTGAAAAAGGCGAAGAAGCCGCGAGCGCGCCTTCGGCCTCGTAACAAACGCCGGCTTTTTAAAAAATTTATTTTCACGAGCCCGTAGCTTTTAGCTGCGGGCTTTTGTTTTGGGTCTCTGCTTTAGGATCTGCTTTCGCCGCTGCTTTGGGCTCAGCTTTCGCCTCTTTTCTCCCCTCTATTTTGGGGTGGAGCCAAAATGTCGCGCAAAGATTTTGAGGCCCCGCTATTGAAAACCATGTGGATGAACCCCACATCTTAAGAGAAGATTTTTGACCTCCGTTGCGGAATCGACAGTTAATGATTTCATAACGAGATAATAGGAAAGTAGGCATATGAGCGACCTAAGCGAAAAACAAACCGAAATCCCTGTAGTTCTACCTGTTCTGCCGTTGCGCAACATTGTTGTGTTCCCAGGCATGATTGTGCCGCTATTTGTCGGCCGCGAAAAATCTATTCGCGCGCTGGAAGATGTGATGGCCGACGATAAGGAAATGTTGCTGGTCAGCCAAAAAGATGGCGACCAAGACGACCCTCAACCCGAAGACATGCACGAGATTGGCACCATTGGTACCGTCTTGCAGATGCTCAAATTGCCAGATGGCACGGTGAAGGTTTTGGTCGAAGGCCAAGCCCGCGTGCAAATGCTCGAGTATCTCCCCAATGATAATTTCTTCCAGGCCAGCGCTTTGCCGCTGATGGAAGACGGCGAAGATGGCGAAGAAATTCGCGCCCTGATGCGCACAGCCGTCAGCCAATTTGATGGCTATGTGAAATTAAACCGCAAAATTCCACCCGAAGTTCAATCCAACGTAAGCCAAATCGACGATCCGGTAAAACTGGCCGATACGATTGCCGGTCACTTGAACATCACGCTGGATGAGAAGCAGGCTTTGCTAGAAATCCTCTCGGTCGACAAACGCCTCGAGGCGATTTTGGGCCATATGGAAGGCGAAGTCGGGGTCTTGCAGGTCGAGAAGAAAATCCGCGGTCGCGTGAAGCGCCAGATGGAGAAAACCCAGCGCGAGTATTATTTGAATGAGCAAATGAAAGCCATTCAAAAAGAACTCGGCGAGGGCGAAGATGGCGGCGATGAGCTGGCCGAACTCGAAGAGAGCATTGCCAAGACCAAGCTTTCGAAAGAGGCACGCGAAAAAGCCGATGCCGAGCTGAAGAAATTGCGCAACATGAGCCCAATGTCGGCAGAAGCCACTGTGGTTCGCAATTATCTCGATTGGCTGCTGGCTGTGCCATGGGGCAAAAAGAGCCGCATCAAAAAAGATTTGGGTCACGCCGAAACCGTTCTGAACGTCGACCATTATGGGCTCGATAAGGTGAAAGAACGCATCCTAGAGTATTTAGCGGTGCAACAACGCTCCAAGAAGCTCAAAGGGCCTATTCTGTGCCTTGTGGGGCCCCCAGGCGTTGGGAAGACCTCGCTCGGCAAATCGATTGCCAAAGCCACTGGACGCGAGTTTGCTCGTATGTCTTTGGGTGGCGTGCGCGATGAGAGCGAAATCCGCGGTCACCGCCGCACCTACATTGGCTCCATGCCAGGTAAGGTGATGCAGTCGATGAAGAAAATGAAAACCACCAATCCGCTTATTCTGTTGGATGAGATCGACAAATTGGGCGCCGATTATCGGGGCGATCCCTCGTCAGCTTTGTTGGAGGTTTTGGATCCGGAACAAAACAGTACTTTTGGCGACCACTATATGGAAGTCGATTATGACCTGTCGAATGTGATGTTTGTCACCACGGCCAACTCGTTAAACATTCCAGGGCCGTTGCTGGATCGGATGGAAATCATTCGCATCGCTGGCTATACCGAAGATGAGAAAGTGGAAATCGCCAAAGCGCATTTGGTGCCGCAAGTCATCGAAGAACACGGGCTGCGTGCGGGCGAGTTAGATTTGGACGAGAGTGCCATTCGCAAGATTGTGCAGACCTACACCCGCGAAGCTGGGGTGCGGGGGCTGAAGCGCGAGCTGGCCTCTTTGGCGCGCAAAGCGATTACCAAAATCGTTAAAGGCGAGCAAGAAACCGTGGCCATCGATGCGGGCAATCTGTCTGATTATGCAGGTGTCGAGCGGTTCCGGTTTGGACTGGCCGAAACGGAAGATCAAGTCGGGGTCGTAACTGGTTTGGC
The DNA here is from genome assembly GCA_018673175.1 of Rhodobiaceae bacterium. Taxonomy (GTDB): domain Bacteria; phylum Pseudomonadota; class Alphaproteobacteria; order RS24; family RS24; genus UBA8337. Next base: position 41,487 of record JABHDF010000028.1, read on the forward strand.
GTGGACGGAAGTCGGCGGCGAGCTGCTGACCATCGAAGGGGTCATGCTACCCGGCAAAGGACGCATGACGACGACGGGTAAATTGGGCGATGTGATGAAAGAATCAATCAACGCCGCTTCGTCCTATGTGCGCTCGCGAGCGACTGTTTTTGGCATTGAGCCGCCTTTATTTGAAAGAAAAGATATCCACGTTCATGTGCCCGAAGGGGCCACGCCCAAGGACGGTCCTTCGGCTGGCACAGCGATGGCAACCGCCATCGTGTCGGTGATGACGGGCATTCCCGTGCGCAAGGAAATTGCGATGACGGGCGAAGTGACGCTTCGCGGTCGTGTCTTGCCGATCGGTGGCTTGAAAGAAAAACTTCTGGCTGCGCTTCGTGGGGGTATCACTAAGGTATTGATTCCAAAGGAAAATGAGAAAGACATTGCGGAAGTTCCAGATAATATCAAAGAGGGGCTCGAGATTATTCCAGTTGAAACTATGGACGAAGTTTTGCATCACGCTTTGCAAAAAGCGCCCAAAGCCATCGAGTGGGATGAGGACGCTTATTATGCCAGCCAAAAATTGGCGGCTGAAAATGGCAGAGGGGCGTCGCAAACCCATTAAGGATTTTAGCTGGTGCTCAAAGAACGCTGCGTAATTTGCTTTGACGGGAACTGGAATCGGCGCATAGGCTGTGTTTGTGGATGTTTAAACAACTTATTTTGGAGATTTAGCCATGAACAAGAATGATCTTATTAGTCAAGTAGCTGAAGACAGCGGCCTGTCAAAAGTAGATGCAACCAAAGCCGTAGATAGCGTGCTGGACAATATCGCGGGTGCCTTGGGCAACGGCGGCGAAGTTCGTCTCGTCGGTTTTGGTACATTTTCTGTATCGCACCGCAAAGCAACAACTGGCCGCAACCCACGTACGGGTGAAGCCATTCAAATTAAAGCTTCCAACCAGCCTAAATTCAAAGCTGGTAAAGCTCTGAAAGACGCCGTTAACTAGGCATTCTTTCTACCTAATGAAGCATCGGCTGTTCTTTTTTTTGAACAGCCGATGTTTTTTTTTGCATTCTTGCGAACTATGCGGTAAAGCCTTCAACCGTGGGGCGGTTAGCTCAGCTGGGAGAGCATCTCGTTTACACCGAGAGGGTCGGCGGTTCGATCCCGTCACCGCCCACCATTTCCTTGAGGGAAGCCAATTTTGGTTTGCCTTAGGCGAAGCAAACATTATCTGGCCAGAGGCTTGACAGTGTTTGAGACGCGCCGTAAGGAATATCACACCTTAGGGGGTGTAGCTCAGTTGGTTAGAGCGCCGGCCTGTCACGCCGGAGGTCGCGGGTTCGAGTCCCGTCACTCCCGCCATTTTTATCACACATCGTTATAATTAAGTGCCCCCTCGCGAGGGCAGGCTTGCTAAGAATCAGCTTACCTTCGTAGCCTAGTTGGGTTGAGGTAGTTGTGAGATTTTGTACGCGCGTTTTTGTCCCCTTGGTGACATTTGCAGTCCTTTTGAGTGCCGGGCCAAAGACCAGCTATGCTCAAGTCTCAACCGATTTTTCCATCGGCTATTGCGTCGATGATGTGGGCGCCAATGGCGCCATCGATTTTTCAGATCTGCCGCTGACCAGCAAAGCTCGTCCGACCAGTTTTGGTGCGGATTTCGAGAGCGAAGATTTATATAGCTATACGCGCTCCATTCAGTCTGGTGGCGCGTTAAACTCTTCCACGCTGACGATTTCCAACACGCCCAATAGTCTATTGGTAAACCCGTTTGATGGCACGGACGCCGATGCGGCCGGCGACAGTAGTTTCGTGGTTGCGGGCGGGCAGAACTTAAGCTTCAACATTGACAACCGTTGCGCCATTGGGGCTTCGCGCACCGATACAGACGCGGCAGATGACACCACCGATACGCATGTAACCGAACGCAGCCTACTGAGCGGCACGTTCATTGATGTGTCCTCGCGCGATATGGGCGGGTTTGGCTTTGAAGGCGATTTGGTTCTCACTTTCACCGCCGATGTGGGCGGCGATATCACCTTCGACGACGGCGGCACCAATAGCGACATTACGATGACGATTGGCGCGGACAGTGAAATTTATGGCGATCTGGTTTTCCATGATGGCGCCGCGGCTGCCGAAGAAATTGTTTTGGCCAACGCCGGCTCGGTCGAGAATGTCGATTTGTCCAATACCTCCAATGTGCAACTGACCAATACGGGAGCGATTGGCAGCCCCGCCGTTGGCAGTGGTATTGATGGCACCAATGTTGGCGTGGGCCTGACGATTTTGAACGATGTCGGCGGCTCGATTACGCATATAGATGGCACGAACACCAATATCTTAAGCATCACCAATGCCGCGGGTGCCTCGATTGATAGTATTTTGCTGAACTCGCAAAGTGATCCGGTGAACGCCGATGGCTTACCCAATACCAGCGATGATGATGTCAATACCTCGGTCAGCAACTCTGGCTCCCTAGGGCTATTGACCGCCGACCGCGTGGGTCAATTTACCTTTACCAATACGGCGACGGGCGTTGTCTCTTCGCCCACGCAATCGGCCCTTGTGTTGTCCAACTCGGCCAATATTGATTTCGTCAATGCGGGTGCGGTGTCCTCGGCCTCTAGTGACACGATTGATGTGACCAACTATACGGGCTCGTTGACCCTGACCAATAGTGGCAGCATAACCGCCTCGACCCGCAGCGTCATTAACGGCGATGGCAGCGCCGGTAGTTTTGCGATTACCAATAATGGCACGATGTCGAGCGTCAACAGTCGGGTGTTATATTTGCAAGATGTCGCGGGCGCAATTGTTTTGACCAATGGCAATGGCGCATCGAGTGCGGTCATCTCCACCAGCGATAGCGCGCTGGTATTTTCGGATACGGGCGCCTCCAGTTCTATGGATGTGACCGTCAACAATAAAGCGGGCAGTTCTATTTCCGTCACGGCCAGTAATGCGATTGTTGCCGCTTCGGCTGCCACCGCCACGCTGACCAATGAAGGCACGATTTCAGCCGGGGTTAGCCGCACCGTCGACTTCGAACGCGCGGGCGAGGTTACGATTACCAATAGCGGCAGCTCGTCTAGCCTATCGGCAGGCTCCTTCAACGCGCTCTATGCGGCATCTGCCAAGGGAAGTGTGAGCCTGACCAATGAGGGCGCCGTGCGCGCCTACAACCGCACCGTGGATTTTAAAGATGCGGAGGGCAGCGTTACGATTACCAATAGCGGCGCGATAGAGGCGACGCATTCGCAGGCAGATGCGGAGAGCAGCCTTGAGTTAAATTTTACTATCGACGCCTCGCGGGGCGGCACCGCCAGTGCGGATGTCATCGTTACCAATCGGGCAACGGGTGCCATTACCACGAATTCAGATCGCGCCATCGGGCTTCGCGCTTTTGATAGTGCCAATGACACTGTGTTGGTTACCAATGAGGGCACAATTTCGGCTGGCCGCGATAAAGCGCTCGACCTGAATGGCTCGCGCGAAGTTACCCTGACCCAAGGCGCTGGCGCCATCTTATCGGCAGGGCGCGATTTGGCGGTCGATGCGACGGGCATTTTGACCAGCCTGACGATTGACAATGCGGGGTCTATTTTGGCCGGGGCGAGCAGCGTTGGCTCTTCGCAGGGCGCCATTCGAGGCGCGTTGGGCGCTGGCGGTGTGGCTGTGGAAATTACCAATGCGGCAAGCGGCACGATTTCAAGTGTCGGGGGCAATGCGATTTACCTCTCCAATATTGGCTCTACCGTGACGCTGGTCAATGACGGCATTATCAGCGCCGGAGATGGCGTAACGCAGAGCGACTATGCGGTGCGACTAGAAGACGTCGGCAATAATATAGTTGCCTTCACCAACCAAGGGTCTGGAGCCATTACGGCGACCCATGAATATGCGGTGTCCATTGAAGGCGCCTCGGCGTTGACTTTTAACAATTTGGGAACGGCGCGCATTGAAGCCGAAGACCGCGTGTTGAATTTTGATACGAGCTCGCACAACCCGACGCTAATTTTCGTCAACCAAGGGACAATCTCGGCCACCGACGATAGCGCCAGCCAGCTATTAGACGCCACGGGCATCACGACGACTTTGAACGTGACCAATAGCGGCACAATGTCGACCCAAGGTGCGGGTGCAATTACCGGCACGATTGCCGCGCCAGGCGCCAGTGTGACGCTGAACAATAGCGGCACCATTTCGGCCGAAGACGGCAGCGCCATTTATTTGCAAGACATCAATGGGACGCTAGATTTTGACAATAGCGGTGCCATTCTGGCGGGCGACGCGAGCCACACCAGCAATGACGCGCTGCGGTTGGTGGGTCTGAATAATTTTGCGGCGCGTTTTGATAATCTATCGGGCGGCAGTGTTCGGGCAACCGGTACGCGCGCTATTGAGTTAGAGGGGGCAGGGGCGTTGATCTTCAACAATGCGTCTGGCGCGGCAATCTCGGCCACGGATGACGTTGTCATGTTCACCAATTCAGCGCCGACGCCGACGATTAATTTTACCAATGATGGCACAATTTCCGGCACCGCCAGTAGCGCCGACCATGTGTTGGATTTTTCAGATTTCGCAACCCATTTGCAGCTTACCAATAGCGGCACCGTTTCCTCGGCAGGCAGCAATGCCATCATCGGCACGGTGGTGGCTGGCACGGCCCTCACAGTGATCAATAGCGGGTCGATTACGGCCTCGGGCGCCAATGCTGTCGAGCTGGATGGCTTTGATGGCGATGTGAGTTTTGTCAATTCAGGGACCATTAGGGCGGGCGGCGACCATAGCGTGCATATTACTGGCGGCGATAATATTAGCTTTAACAATAGCGCCATGATTTCAGCGACCGGTACCGAGGCTGTGTTCTTTCAAGATGTGCTCGAGGGCGCTCATGTGTTTACCAATAGCGGCACGATTTCTTCTGCTGGCGTCAGCTTTCGGGTCACCGAAGGGGCGCCCGTTGGCACGCCCACCTATCGCCTCGTCAACAGCGGCACCATCAGCACCAGCAGCACCGCTTTGGCCGTCGATTTAACCGGCCTTCCCGCAACGGTAATCTCGACCGGGAACATTGTTTCGGCTGGGTCCACCGCCATGCGGGTAGGCCAAGGCTCCACCCTGACCATTGGGGGCAAGGTTCAAGCCGCCGGCGGCTCGCCAATTGCGATCGCGCTGGAAGGCACCGCCAGTCAGATTACGCTCAGCGATGGCGCCCGTTTGCTTGGCGATATTTCTGCGCTGGATGGCAGCAATACTTGGAACGATGCACAAAAGCACCGGGTGATTTTATCGGCGGCGGATAATGCCAGTTATTACTATGACTTCGAGCAAGCCCATTTCCGCTTTTTCATCGGCGATGATGAAACCGAGCGCGCGTCCGGGTTTTCGGCGGGCACAAGCAATTATGCCTCGAGCCTGCTAATCCATCAGCAGCACGGCAGCGAGCAGCGCGATATTTGGCGCGAGATGTCTGAATTGGGGCGCACGCAAAAACTAAAGAGCGTCGGCTTCTCCGGTTCGCTAGACGATGATGGCAGCTCAAGCCGCAGCTTTACCATGGAGGGCAAGCGGGCGGGGTTTGCGCAAAGCATTCAGCAAAGTATTTTTGGGCTGTTTGATGCGGAGCTAATTTTGATGCAGGGCTCCAGCGACTATCAATTGAACACAAATGTGTTTTCGTTCGACACCACGTATACCGGCGTTGGCTTGGGGTTCACGGATGTTTTGCCGTTCGGCCCGGTTTCGGGGTCGGCCATGGTGATGGGCGGCGTTTCGGACAATGAGACGACGCGGCGGATTTATTCCAACACCAATAATCTCGGCTATTTTGACGTTCACTCGTCCTATGATGCCACCCACCTGGATGTCGTTTTCGAGATGTTGGCAGACTTTAGATTGGCGGGCGCCAAGCGCAAATTGTCGCGTCGCACCCCTTATCAGATGAACCTTGAAGTGGCTTTGGGCGGCAGTTTGCATGGTGAGCAACAAGATAGTTTTGCAGAAGACACCTATCTCCGCACCAGCAAGCGTGACATCCAGTCTTTCGCGCAATTTGCGCGCCTGCGCTTTAATTATAAGGGTCGTAACCCGTTTTCTCGTTTGCCTTGGCGCGCCTATGGCGAGCTGACGCATTCCGTTTCTGAATGGCTCGACGGCGAAAAGGCAAATTATACGGTGGACGCGACCCCCTATTCGGTGGTGGATGAAGCGGCGGCGGTGACGGATAGCTCGCTCTCCTTGGGCGGCGAAATTTACATAGATGCGGGCATGGTTTTCAATTTCTCGGTGAAGCATGTCGCAAGCGACAGTGATTTCAGCAAAACAACGGGTTCGGCCTCTGTGACATGGCAGTTTTAAGGGCTTGGGGAAAGACCAGAAAATCTCGATGAAATATGAGCCAAAAGGTAGCGCAAATTGGTGTTGCAAAGCCACAAAGGGCAACTATACTCCGCGCGAAAGAGGCTGGTTTGCCTTCCTTATTTTTTGTCCTTTAAAAGACGGAAAGAGCGCGTCACATGCATGATTTGCTGAGCAATTATTATCCGATTTTAATTTTTATGGGCCTGTCGGCTGTTATCACGGCAGCCCTCTTGTTCGCGCCGCTGTTAATCGCTCCCTATAATCCAGACCCCGAGAAAAACGCCCCCTATGAGTGCGGTTTTGAGGCGTTTGATGATGCGCGTATGAAGTTCGATGTGAAGTTCTATCTCGTCGCTATTTTGTTTATTATTTTTGATCTGGAAGTGGCCTTCCTTTTCCCTTGGGCGGTGGCCTTTGGCGATGTCGGTCTGTTCGGATTTTGGTCCATGATGTTCTTCTTGTCTGTGTTGACCGTGGGCTTTGCCTATGAGTGGCGCAAAGGCGCGCTGGATTGGGACTAGGGGATAAAAACATGTCAAAAAACGATGTAAATGAGTTGAAGAAAACCCTGCCAGCACCGATGGCCGACCCGTATTACGAGCAGGTGTCGGATCAATTGGCCGACAAAGGCTTTGTGCTGGCATCCTCGGAAGATTTGGTCAATTGGGCGCGCACCGGTTCCTTGCATTGGATGATGTTTGGCTTGGCGTGCTGCGCGGTTGAGATGATGCACATCCAAATGCCGCGCCTCGATATTGAGCGTTATGGCGTGGCGCCGCGCGCCAGTCCGCGCCAGTCGGATGTGATGATTGTGGCCGGCACATTAACCAATAAAATGGCGCCTGCTTTGCGTAAAGTTTATGACCAAATGCCAGAGCCTCGCTATGTGATTTCCATGGGCTCTTGCGCCAATGGCGGTGGCTATTACCATTATTCTTATTCGGTGGTTCGCGGTTGTGACCGTGTGGTTCCGGTCGATATTTACGTACCGGGTTGCCCCCCAACGGCAGAGGCTTTGTTTTACGGCATTTTGATGCTGCAAAAGAAAATCCGCCGCACCGGTACGATTGAGCGTTAGGACGAGAGATGTCGAAACAGCAAACCCTCATCGCGCATTTGCAAAGCCAGCTTGGCGACAAATTGGCCAACCATTACGTCAGCTTTGGCGAGCTGACATTGGAAGTAAACCCGGGCCATATTGAGGCCGTGTTGAAATTCCTGCGCGACGATAGCGACTGCGCTTTCACCCAATTGATTGACCTTTGTGGCGCCGATTATCCGGAGCGTCCTTTGCGCTTTGACGTGGTCTATCACTTGCTGTCCATGACCCAAAACCAACGCGTGCGCGTGAAGCTGCAAGCGGGCGAAGAAACCCAAGTGCCAAGCGCCACCGGCCTGTTTGATGTGGCCGATTGGTTTGAGCGCGAAGCCTTCGACATGTATGGCATTTTGTTCTCGGGTCATCCTGATTTGCGTCGCTTGCTGACCGACTATGGTTTTGAAGGTCATCCGTTGCGCAAAGATTTCCCGCTCAGTGGCCACGTCGAAGTGCGCTATGATGATGACGCCAAGAAAGTCATCCAAGAGCCGGTGTCGCTGGTGCAAGAGTTCCGCGATTTTGATTTTGAAAGCCCATGGGAAGGCGCGCGCGCGGCCAATCTAATTCCCGATAGCTTACCAGGCGATGAAAAAGCCTCTACCGAAGGGCAGGAGGGTTAATTATGTCGGCGACCATCGAACAAAACACTCAAGAAGACCGCAAGTTTACCATTAACTTCGGCCCCCAACACCCAGCGGCGCACGGCGTGCTGCGCTTGGTGATGGATTTGGACGGCGAGCGCGTCGAGCGCATTGACCCGCATATTGGCCTGCTGCATCGCGGCACAGAAAAGCTCATCGAGCATAAAACCTATTTGCAAAGCCTGCCGTATTTTGACCGCCTCGACTATGTGTCGCCGATGAACCAAGAGCATGCCTATGCTCTGGCCGTTGAGCGCATGATGGGCGTGACGGTGCCGGCTCGGGGGCAATATATTCGGGTTCTCTATTGCGAGATTGGTCGCATTCTCAACCACATTATGAACATCTGCACGCAAGCCCTCGACGTGGGCGCCTTGACCCCAATCACCTGGGGCTTTGAAGAACGCGAAAAGCTGATGATTTTTTATGAACGTGCCTGTGGCGCGCGCCTTCATGCGGCTTATTTCCGTCCGGGCGGCGTGCATCAGGATTTGCCACAAGCTTTGCTCAACGATATTGAAGCGTTTTGTGACCCGTTCTTGAAAGTGCTGGATGACATTGAAGGCCTGTTGACGGACAGCCGTATTTTCAAACAGCGCAATGTCGACATTGGCATTGTAACACCAGAAGATGTGCAAAATTGGGGCATGTCGGGGGTTATGGCGCGCGGCTCTGGGCTGGCTTGGGACTTACGCCGATCGCAGCCTTATGAAGTTTACAACGATATGCAATTCGACGTGCCTTTGGGCAAAAACGGCGATTGCTACGACCGCTATTTGTGCCGTGTCGAAGAAATGCGCCAGTCCATTCGCATTATGAAACAGTGTTTGGCCAATATGCCAGGCGGGCCTGTGTCGTCGCAAGATGGCAAAGTTGTTCCGCCCAAACGCGGCGAGATGAAACAATCGATGGAAGCGCTCATCCACCACTTTAAACTTTACACCGAAGGCTATCACGTGCCCGAAGGCGAAGTTTATTCTGCCGTGGAAGCGCCCAAAGGCGAGTTTGGGGTCTATCTGATTTCAGATGGCTCGAACAAACCTTATCGGTGCAAAA